>JAQGOC010000319.1 GCA_028293805.1 Gammaproteobacteria bacterium | reverse complement strand
AGCCGAGCGCATAGCATGAATCGGTGGGATACGCGATGACGCCCCCGCCGCGCACCAGCTCCGCCGCGCGGCGAATGAGCCGTGCCTGCGGATTGACCGGATGCAATTCGAAATACTCCGCCACAGGACTCCTCTTCCGGCCTCCACGGTGCTTCCTGGCCACCCCTGTGGCGAAGTCCGTGGAAGTTGCGCGCGACGCGTGACAATATACGCGGCCATTTTTGCCAGCTTGCCCCATCGCAACGGAAACATGCAGGCTCTGCTCGAGTTCGCGCCTCTTTTGGCCTTTATCGTGGCTTATTACATCGGCGGCCTCTACGAGGCGACCGCGGTGCTGATGATTGCCATGCTGGCGCTGTTGGCGGTCGACTATCTGCTCCAGCGCCGCATCCCGCCGATGCACGCCCTGAGTGCCGTGCTGGTGTTCGCCCTGGGCGCCGCCACGCTCCTTCTGCATGACAAGCATTTCATCCAGCTCAAGCCCACCGCGCTCTTCTGGCTGGCGGGTCTCGCGTTCCTGGGCAGCTTCTGGATCGGCAAACGCACCCTGACGGAGCGCCTGCTGAGCGCCGCGCTCCAGGGCCAGGTCCGGGTGCCCGACACGACCTGGCGCCGGCTGAACGCGCTCTGGGTCGCATTCTATGGCGTCCTCGGCGGCCTGAATCTGCTCGTCGCCACTTATGCCAGCGAGCGGGTCTGGGTCAACTTCAAGGTGTTCGGCCTCACTGTTCTCACATTTCTCTTCATCGGTTCTCAGGTCATGTGGCTCACCCGACGGGCCGAACCGGCAGCGGCCGCGTGAGCGAAAATCCCCTCATTGCCGAGATCCGCGCCGTTATCGAACGGGAGCTGGCTCCTGTCTCGCTCGATATCTTCGACGACAGCGCGCGCCACGCCGGACATGCCGGCGCCCGCGAAGGCGGCCACTTCCGCGTCACCCTCGTTTCGAACGCGTTCAAGGGACGTCCGCAACTTGAACGTCATCGCCTGGTCTATGCAGCGGTCGCGCCTCTCATGGGCCGAGGCATCCATGCCTTGAACATCATCGCCCGGACACCCGAAGAAGATTCTTAGAAAACCATTCTATCTTACTGAGAAAGCAGCATGAATTATCGTCGCACCCTAATCCTGGCCGTAGCGTTGGGCGGTCTCGCCGCGTGCCAGCCCAAGGCGGGCACTCCCACCGCCGCCGTGGACACTTCCGCACCTATTGCCACGGTCAATGGCACTGCCATTACCTCGAATTTCTTCGATTTCTATATCAAGGGCATCACGGGCAAGCCCGCGGACGCTCTCACGGCCGACCAGCGTACGCAGGCCCTCGACAATCTGATTCGCGCCCAACTCGTAGCCCAGCAGGCGCAGAAAGACGGCGTGGACAGGAACGGCGACACCGCCGCGATGATCGAGCTGTCGCGCCTCAACGTGCTTCAGCAGACCATGTCCGAGCGCTACCTGAAGGACAAAAAGCCGACTGAGCAAGAGCTCCGCGCCGAATACGAAACGCAGGTCGCTGCGCTCCCGAAGCTCGAATACCACGCGCGCCACATCCTGGTAGCCACGGAGCCCTTCGCAACGAAGGTCGTCGCCAGCCTGGAAAAAGGCACCAAGTTCGAAGAGGAGGCCAAGCGAGAGTCCATGGATTCCTCCAAGGACAACGGCGGCGATCTCGGCTGGTTCACGCCCGACCGCATGGTCAAGCCCTTCGCGGATGCCGTGGTCTCGATGAAGCCCGGTGAATACACGCACAAGCCCGTGCAGACCCAATATGGCTGGCACGTGATCCAGCTCATCGAGACCCGCGACCTCGCGGCCCCGCCGTTCGATCAGGTCCGCCAGCGTCTCGAGCAGGTCGTGCAAGCCAAGAAATTCAAGACTTATACCGACGATCTGATGCGCAACGCGAAGATCGACAAGAAGGAAGCTGCCCAGCCGGCGAAAGCCGGCTGAGCGCGGCCACACCGTCAATGCCGAAATGGCGGGTGGGCGCGAGCCTACCCGCCGTCGTGTGACGGTGCTCTCGCGGGCACTGGTCAGCCCTCGCTTGCCTTCTTAGTCTCGAGCAATGCGCGAAACTCCCGCTCATCGAGCACGCGCACTCCCAGCTCTGCGGCCTTTTGTGCTTTCGACCCGGGTTCGGCCCCGACCACCACGAAGCTGGTTTTCTTCGACACGCTCTTCGAGACCTTCGCGCCGAGCGCCACCAACGCCTCCTGCGCTTCCTCACGAGTCATGCTCTCGAGTGTCCCGGTGACCACGACCGTCTGCCCCACCAGGTTGTCGTAGCCTGAGGCGGCCGTCGGGACCACGACGTCGGGCCACGTCACACCTTGCTCGCGCAGCCGCTTGATGACAGCCCGGTGCTCCGCCGACCCAATGAACGCAGCCACATGCGCCGCCACGACGGGCCCGATATCCGGCACCTGCTGTATCCGCTCCACCGTCGCATCCAACAAAGCGTCCAGGCTGCCGAAATTCTGCGCCAGTGCAAGCGCGGTGGCCTCGCCAACCTCACGAATCCCAAGCGCGAACAATAGCCGCGGCAGCGTCGTATGCCGGCTCTTCCGAATGGCGTCCAGCAGATTCGCGGCGGACTTCTCCGCCATGCGGTCCAGCCCGGACAACTGCTCGAGCGTGAGCGAGTACAGATCGGCAGGGGATTTCACGAGGTCACGCTCGACCAGCTGCTCGATCAGCTTGTCTCCGAGGCCCTCTATGTCCATCGCGCGACGTCCCGCGAAATGGCCGATCGCCTCCTGCCGCTGTGCGCGGCAGGTGAATCCTCCCGTGCATCGGGCGACTGCCTCTCCCTCTACCTGAAGCACTTCGGAGCCGCAGACCGGACATTGTGCGGGCAGCTCAACGGGACGCGTGCCCTCCGGCCGCCGCTCCAGGACGACACTCGGGACCTCGGGAATGACGTCGCCCGCGCGACGCACGACCACCGTGTCGCCCACACGGACATCCTTGCGATGGACCTCACCAATGTTGTGCAGCGTGACGTTACTCACCGTGACGCCGCTTACGAATACAGGCTCCAGCCGCGCAACCGGAGTGAGCGCGCCGGTACGCCCAACCTGAAACTCAATACCTTTCACGACCGTCAAAGCTTCCTCGGCCGGAAACTTGTGCGCAATCGCCCATCGCGGCGCTCGCGAGACGAATCCCAGACGCTCCTGGTCCGTGCGGCTGTCGAGTTTGTAGACGACGCCATCGATCTGGTAGGGCAGTGACCTGCGCCGGCCCCCCATGGTGCGGTAATACTCGAGCACGCCCCCGACGCCGCGTACGAGTTTCGCATCCGGACAGATGGGGAGGCCCCAGTCCCTGAACGCTTTCAATAGCGCGCTCTGCCGGTCAGGAATGGTGCCGCCCGCAACCGCTCCGACGCCGTAGAAAAACAGCTGCAACGGACGTCTGGCGGTAATGCTCGAATCCAGGACCCGCAAGCTGCCCGCGGCCGCGTTGCGGGGATTCACGAAGACCTTTTCACCCTTTTCGCGAGCTACCCGATTCATGCGTTCAAAGCCCTTCAGCGGCATGAACACCTCGCCGCGGACCTCGAGAACATCCGGGGCCTTGCCATGCAGCTTCTGCGGCACCCCGTGAACTCTCCGCACGTTAGCCGTGACGTCCTCGCCCTTGGCGCCATCGCCCCGGGTCGCCGCCTGCGCGAGCTTTCCATCACGGTAGATCACCGTTACGGCGAGCCCATCGAGTTTCGGCTCGGCCCAATAGTCGAGCTCCCCCTCGACGGCCAACCGCTCATGGATACGGCGGTCGAATCCCCGCACGTCCTCCTCGGTGAACGCGTTGTCCAGCGAGAGCATGGGGACTTTATGGACGATCTCACCGAACGCCTCGCTGGGCGCGCCGGAGACATGCTGTGTCGGCGATTCAGGGGTGATGAGATCGGGATAATCGGTCTCGAGCGCGCGCAGCTCGAGCATCAGTTTGTCGTACTCGGCGTCCGGGATTTCCGGGTCGTCATGCACGTAGTAGCGTTCGTCGTGGTGGGTTATCTGCGCACGTAGCTCCGCCACGCGCGCTTCGACCTCCAGCCGCTTCACGACGTCGCTTCCGCGCTCACGGTCTCACGCAGACTGGCAATCCGCGTAGGCGTCAACGGGCCGCCACGTTCGTCCTGCAAAGCGCCCTGCAGCCGCTCATTGAGGTTGCGCGCCGTGGCGAGCAACTCATCGAATGCCTGCGTGGGCGACTTGGGGCCCGGCAGAACGGCGAACAGGCTCAAACCGCCGTAGCGCTGCGTGTCCATCGTCGCCATGTCGAAAGTGCCGGGCTTGCTGAGACTGGCTGCGCTCAATACCGCGCGCCCGCTGTCATCCGGCTTGTGGAATATCGAGAATTTGCCGAGAACGAACCCTTCGGCGGCCAGCGCCAGCCGCAGCGCCCTGCCAGCCAGGCGCTCCGGCGGCGGCGCCACGAGGCGCAACGCGACGACCCGCCGCAGCTCGTCGGCAGGCCACTCGACGACGGGCTCCCTAACAAGAGCCACATCGGGAACTACGAACGGGGGTTGCTCGACGACACGCGCCGCCGAGACACCCTCACTGCCCGCGATGTCAAACCGATCGGACGCGGCCGCCCCATCTTCAGCATCGGATGTCTCGGGCGAGAGCGAATTCTCCTCTTCGGCCGACGTTTCCGGCGAATGCTCGGGGTCCGCGAACGAGGTCAGGTCAATGTCGACCTTATCGATGGGGCTGCGGCCTGCCGGGCGATTGCTCACCCCCTGCCTGCCGACGCCAGAGTTTTCGGCTGCCAAACCGCCAACCGCCTCGTCAGCGTCTACCGCGGGCGTATCGCCCATCGGTCCGCCGAACGCGTCGCCGGCGGACATCGGTACATCGGATACCCGGCCACGCGTCCCCACAGGCCCCGAATCCATGACCGGCAACGAATGCCTGGACGGGTCGGATTGCGCGTGGCCACCCTCCGAGAGCCGGGTTTTGAAAGAGTCTTCCTCGATCTCCACCACCGGCAAATCGTGCGGCGGCGACAGATCGCGCGCCCGCATCTCCGGCAGGGTCAAGGAAGGTTCGCGGAATACCCGCGACGGCGGGTCTTCCGCCCCCTGCTCTCTATCTTCCGTCCTCTGCTCGGCGCCCGTGCCGGATGCCTGGCGTTGCCTGCGTCGCTCAAACCACACGAGCAAGGCGATGAACACCACCCCGAGGCACAGGAGCGTCCAGCGCAGCTGAGGCATGGTCAATCCGCTCCCGGTCAAACCGCCGCGAGTCTCATGGCTTCGTCGACATCGACGGCCACGAGGCGCGACACGCCAGGCTCGTTCATCGTCACGCCGACGAGCTGGGACGCGAGCTCCATGGTCGTCTTGTTGTGCGTGATGAAAATGAACTGCACCCGGGCCGACATTTCCCGAACGATCTCACAGAATCGCCCGACATTGTGCTCGTCGAGCGGTGCATCGACCTCGTCGAGGAGGCAGAACGGCGCGGGATTGAGATCGAAGATGGAAAACACGAGTGCAACGGCGGTGAGCGCCTTCTCGCCGCCGGAAAGCTGGTGGATCGTGCTGTTCTTCTTGCCCGGAGGCCGCGCCATGACGGCGACGCCGGCGCCCAGGACGTCCTCGCCGACGAGCTCGAGATACGCGTGCCCGCCACCGAACAGCCGCGGGAATTTTTCCTTCATCCCGGTGTTGATCTTCTCGAAGGTTTCCTCGAAGCGGGTGCGGGTCTCCTTGTCGATGCGGCGCATGGCCTGGTCGAGCGTCTCGAGCGCGGAAGTGAGATCGGCAAACTGCCGGTCGAGGTACTCCTTGCGCTCCGTCTGTTCCTTGAGCTCGTCGATGGCGGCGAGATTCACCTGCCCGAGCTTCTCCATGTCGGCACGCACCTGAACCAGCGACTGTTCCCAGTTCACGACGCTCGCATCGGCGGTGAGGTTCTGCTGCACCTGGGCGAGCTCGAAATGGGTTTCGGTGAACTGCTCGGCGATGGACTCGCGCCGTACGCGAGTTTCCTGTGCCGCGAGCCGGGCCGTGTCCATCGCCTCGCGGGCAGCATTGACCAGCTGCTCAGCAGTGAGGCGTTTCTCATCGAGCGTCCGCAGCTCCATGTCCGCCTCATCGAGCGAGCGGCGGGCCACGGTGAGGTCGGATTCCACTTCGAGCCGGCGCTCGAGCGCATCGTGAAGCCGGGCTTCGAGCTGTACGATCGGCTCATCGCCGCCCGCGAGCTCCTCTTCCAACTCGTCACGACGGCGAACGAGCTGCTCACGCTGCTCCACCATGCGATTGAGGCTCACGGAGACCGAGCTCTCCGTGGAGCGACGCGACTCGATGCGAATGAGCAGATCGCGGGCACTCATCTGCGCGCTCTGCGCGCGCGCGCGCGCGGTGGCAACGGCTTCACGCCGATCCTCCCGCTCGTTCTCCAACTCGTGACGGCTTGAATCCAGCTCGCCGAGCATGAGAAGTCCGCGATCGAGCTCGGCGCCGGCGCGCGCCAGCGTTTCCTGCGTTACGCCCCTCTCCTGCGCCACATCGGCCGCTTCTTCTTCCAGCCGCTCGCGGCGCAGAATCGATTCCTGCGTTCGAGCGCGGGTTGCCTCGAGCTGACTTCGCAGGTCGGCGTGCTTGCGATGAGCGGTCTGAATCCCGGATTGCGCATAGTCGCGATCGGCCTCCGCCCGGCCCAGCGACTCGCGCACAGAGGCGAGGCCCGCCTGCGTTTCATGGACGCGCTCTTCGACGACCGCCACCGTGGCACGAAGCGTCTTCAGCCGATGCTCGCGTTCGATGACACCTGCGTGATGATCGGTACCACGGCTCACGCGCAACCAATCGCGGCCAACCCACTCTCCGCCGCGGGTAATCACGGACTGGCCAGGAGCGAGTGCGGCGCGTCTCTGCAGCGCCTCGGCAAGGGATTCCGCCGTCAGAACGCTGGTGAGTTGTCCCGTGACGGCCGCGGGTCCTCGCACCTTTGCGGCCAGCATTGCAACGTCGCTGTTGCCCGTGCCTGCACCGCTGTCGGCGCTTCCGGTCTCGACAAGCGCGATGCGGCCTTTCGAAAAGCTCTCGAGCGCGTGCGCCAACTCACCCAGATCGTCTACGCAAACCGCTTCGAGGTAGTCGCCGAGCGCCGTCTCGACGGCGCGCTCCCAACCCGACTCGACGTCGAGGGTTGCGGCAACTCGCGGCCGGTGGGCCAATCCCGTTCCGGCGAGCCACTGTGCCGCGCCGCCGGCATTGTCAGACAGTGCGGCTTTCTGCACCGCCTCTAGAGAGGTGAGCTCGGCCCGCGCGCGCTCACGCTCGCCCCGCGCCGCCTCGAGTCGTTTCTCCGCTGCAAACTGCTCGGCTCGCAGCGATTGCACCTGCTCGAGCGCCGCACTCAGAGCTTTTGAAAGCTCATCGCTCGCCGCACGTGCCAGAATCTCCTGTTCCGTGAGCGACGCAAGCTGCTCGGTCGATTCCTGCGCGGCCAGCGCGTCGCGCTCCAACGCCAGCCGATCCGCCTGCGCCGTAAGGCGCCGCAGCTGGTTTTCCAACTGCTCGATACGGGCGCGCTCCACCTGCGTGGTCTGGTCGGCCGACCCGAGAGCCCGATTGAACTGCTCCCAACGCTGTTGCCAACCTTGCAGCTCGCGTTCCGCCGCTTCGAGTGCCTCGGCCGCGGCGGTCTCGGCAAGCTGCACGCTTTCGAGCTCGGGCTCGAGTCGCGAGATCTCCTCACGGAGTGTTTCAAGTTGCCGCTCATCGCGCTCTATATGGGCCGCCAGGTCGCCAAGAGTGGCACGTGCTTGCGCCAGGTCCGTACGCTGGCGCTCACGCAGTTCGCGGCTGTGCTGGATGGTTTGCTCCATCCGTGAGATGTCCGCGCCGACCTCGTAGTACCGAGCCTGAACGGCCGACACGCGTTCGCTCTGATCGTTGTGGAATGCCCGCTGCTTCTCGATAGCGGCCTCCGCGGAGCGCTGATCGGCCAATGCGGCCTGCATCGCCAGCTCGCGCTCGCGCATGGCGGAGTCATGAACTTCCGCCCCGCTGTCGAGATCCCGCAGGCGCAGGGCCAGCAGCTCGGCCGTCAGGCGTCTCTCGTTTTCCTTGAATCCCTGATAGCGGCGCGCGACGGTCGCCTGGCGCTGCAAATGGCGGATCTGCTTTTCGATTTCATCGCGCACATCCTGCAGTCGCTCGAGATTCTCGCGGGTCTCCGCCACCCGGCTCTCGGTCTCCTTGCGGCGCTCCTTGTATTTGGAGATGCCCGCGGCTTCCTCGATGAACGCGCGCATGTCATCGGTCTTCGCCTCGATGACGCGGGAGATCATCCCCTGCTCGATGATGGCGTAGCTGCGCGAACCAAGCCCGGTGCCGAGGAAGAGGTTCGTGATGTCCTTGCGCCGGCAGCGCGCGGAGTTGATGAAATACCCCGACGAGCCGTCGCGTGCCACCTGGCGTTTGAGGGAGACCTCGTTGTAGCTTGCATACGGTCCGCCGATCTTGCCGTCGGAATTGTCGAAGACCAGCTCCACGGACGCGGTACCCACCGGCTTGCGCGCGGAGGATCCGTTGAACACGACATCCGCCATGTTTTCGCCGCGCAGATGCTTCGCCGAAAGCTCGCCCATCACCCAGCGAACCGCGTCGATGACGTTCGACTTGCCGCAGCCATTCGGGCCTACGACTCCGGTAAGATTGCTGGGAAAGCTGACTTGGGTGGGATCGACGAAGGATTTGAAGCCGGCGAGCTTGATCTTGGTCAGCCGCATCTGCTGTGTCTTCCGACTCGTAGAAAAGAATGACGTAGTATAAAGCGCTTCGCCCGGGAAGCGCTTTTCTTTACCGGCACTTCGCCGGCCATTCGAAACGGGCTTCGCGGGCGCCGTGCAACGTCGTCGCGCTGCCCGCAAGACCTGCGCGCAGCGCATGAGAAGAGTAATTGCCGTGCCGTCACATCCCTCGACCGACCTCGAAACCTTCCCCAACCCTGCGGCCGATCGCGACTATACGATCCGCATGCAGATCCCGGAATTCACCTGCCTGTGCCCGAAGACCGGCCAGCCGGACTTCGCGACCCTCGAGCTCGAATACATCGCCGATCGGCGCTGCGTGGAGCTGAAGTCGCTGAAGCTGTATATCTGGTCGTTTCGTGACCGGGGGGCCTTCCACGAGGCCGTGACCAACGAGATAGCGGACCACCTCGCGGCCGCGACACAACCGCGTTTCCTGCGCCTTACGGCGCGATTTAACGTTCGCGGGGGCATCTACACCACCGTAGTCGTCGAGCGCCGACAGCCCGGCTGGCAGCCTGTACCGCCTGTCACGCTATCGTAACCCGCTAATCGCTGTACACGCCGGGGGGCGCCGGTATAATCGCCCGTCCTTCATTAGGCCCATGCTTTCTGAGGAGCGATCGATGCCGGCCAAGAGACCCGCGCCAAAACCCGCGAAGGGTAAGAAGGCGGCAAGCCGGCCAGCGGCGAAAAAAGCCGTTTTGGCCCGCAAGCTGCCGGCTGAGCGTGCCTCGGCTGCGACGGCACACGTACGCAAGTCTGCGACTGCGCCCATGAAGGCGGCGTCGCACCCATTCTCCACGAATACGGAAGACACCATCGAGATGCGCAAGGCTGGACAAGCCGCCCCCGAGGCGACACCGAAAGAGTCCCCGAGCGCTCCAAGCGAAATTCTGGTCCCCACGCGCGCGGGTATTCCCGCGACGACGGGCGCAGCCGATACCGACGATAGCGACAGTGCCGAGCCTGGAAGCCTGCTAGCGGGCCCGCGCAACGTTCAGCCGTACATCGTCAAGCGCGGCGAACAGTACATGAGCAAGGAGCAATCCGATCACTTTCGCGAGATTCTCAATAGCTGGAAAAACGACCTCATTATGGAGGTCGATCGCACCGTCTCGCACATGAAAGACGAGGCTGCGAATTTTCCGGACCCCAATGACCGCGCCACTCAGGAGGAGGAATTCAGCCTCGAGCTGCGCACGCGCGACCGCGAGCGCAAGCTGATCCGTAAGATCGACGAAGCGCTGAAACGGCTCGACGACGGCTCCTATGGCTACTGCCTCGAGACGGGCGAGGAAATCGGAATCAAGCGGCTCGAAGCGCGCCCCGTGGCCACTTTGAGCATCGAGGCTCAGGAACGACGGGAACGCCGCGAGCGGCAGTACGGCGATCGCGACGACCGGTACCGCTGAAGGGCGGACATCAGGCCTGACCGCCATACTCCGACGGCGGACCTTTACCGGCCGCCAGGACGGACGCATTCGTGGGGACGCCGTCCCGCTCATCCTATGTAGGGCGCTTTGCGCCCTCTCCCACCGGGTCGTTGCACCTGGGCTCTCTGGTCGCGGCGGTCGGTAGCTTCGTTGACGCCCGCAAAGCGGGTGGACGCTGGTTAGTGCGCATGGAAGATCTCGATACCGCTCGCGTGGTACCGGGATGCAGTGACGAAATTCTTCGCACGCTCGAAGCCTTTGGACTTTGCTGGGACGGCGAGGTCGAATACCAGAGCCGGCGCACCGCCGCGTACGCCGAAGCGCTCGAATCGCTACGCGCGCGCAATCTCACCTTCGAATGCAGCTGCTCACGCCGCGAGCTCACTCACAACTCCGACACCGGTTACCTCGGCACCTGCCGCGCGGGACCAACGAGCCGTGGCCCTACAGCAACACGCTTCAGGATCGAGGCGTCCGCCATGGTCGACTTCGAGGATCGGGTGCAAGGGACTTGTCGCTACGAGCTGGGAGCGCTTGGTGATCCCATCATCAGACGCCGGGACGGCGCCTTCGCGTACCAACTCGCCGTCGTCGTCGACGATGCGGCCCAAAGCGTCAGCGACATCGTGCGCGGCGCCGATCTGCTGGAGAGCACGGCATGGCAACTCCAGATCCAGCAGGCCCTACGGTTGCCTAGGCCGCTTTATGGACATCTGCCGCTGGTCGTGGAGAGCAAGCGCGGAAAACTCGCAAAATCCAGGCGTTCGCTGGCCATTGAGCCCGCGCTGGCCAGCTCGCAGCTGAGCGAAGCGTTGTGTTTGTTGCGGCATAACCCTCCGCCCGAGGCCCAGCAGGCGCCGCCGGCCGTACTCCTGGAGTGGGCGATCGGCCAATGGAATCTGGACCGATTCCACGGAATACGCGAATTCGTCGTGGGCACGCAAATCTCGCTCGTTTGATTTGGGTTCGCCGCCACAATGGTCTAAGGTATATAAGACTAAAGTAGGTGAGCTGAGCGAACCGATCCTGACGCCCTGGGACCGGGAAGGTCCTGATCCAGACAACGAGGGCCGAGAGATGAGCGTACTGCGGACGATCAAGAAATATCCGATCAGGCGGCTGTATGACACTGTCGAGAGTCGGTACATCACGTTGTCCGACA
>JAQGOC010000032.1 GCA_028293805.1 Gammaproteobacteria bacterium | reverse complement strand
CGTGCCGGTCATGATCGTCATGATGCTCCTGAGCGGCGATTCGAAGGTGATGGGGAAGTTCGGCATTACCGGCCCGCTGCGAGCGGTGGGCTGGACGGCAACGCTCGTCATGGCAGCCGCCGCGGTGGCGCTCGTGTGGACGTCGTTCATTGCCTGACTGGGGTCGTCAAGAGCCGCGCGAGTCCGCCGGGGTCAATGACCATGGCCGAAAACCGCTAGTCCCGCGCCGTGAACGGCGCGAAGATGCCTGCATGGATCTCGATCACGATGCTTGTTACCGCGCCCTGTGTACCCGGGACGCTCGTTTCGACGGCCGTCTCTTCGTCGGCGTGAAGACGACCGGCATCTATTGCCGGCCGGTGTGTCCGGCACGGACGGCGAAGCGCGAAAACGTGGTGTTCTATCCCACTGCCGCGGCGGCCCAGGGCGCCGGCTTCCGGCCCTGTTTGCGCTGCCGGCCAGAGGCGGCACCGGATCTTGCCGCGTGGCGCGGCACGTCGAACACGATCTCGCGCGCTTTGTCGCTCATGGAGGCGGGCGGCCTCGATGAGGCCGACGTTGAAACCCTCGCAACGCGGCTGGGCATGGGCGAGCGTCATCTGCGACGGCTCTTTCAGCAACATCTCGGCGCGTCGCCCATCGCTGTTGCACAGACGCGCCGCATTCTGTTGGCAAAGCAGCTGATCCACGAAACAACCCTGCCGATGACGGAGGTGGCACTGGCCGCGGGCTTCGGCAGCATTCGCCGCTTCAACGAAACTTTCGGCCAGCTGTTCGGGCGTCCGCCCAGCTCTCTGCGGCAGGGTGCTACCGCTGCTACGACGCGCAGATCCACTGGCGAAGTGGCCATCTCGCTGCGTTATAAAGCCCCATATGACTGGGACGCCATGCTCGCTTTCCTGGCACTGCGCGCTATTCCCGGCATCGAACGCGTACACAACGGCAGTTACGCGCGCACCATCGAAGTAGCCGGATCGCACGGCACTGTATGCATTCGGCCGGGAGTGAAAAGTACGTTGCGCGCCACCATCCGCTTGCGCAAGCTTGCGGCGCTCCCGACGATCATCGCGCGCTTGCGGCGGGTGTTCGATCTCGCGGCCGATCCGCAAATCATCGGATCGCATCTGGCGGAAGACCCGCTGCTCGCACCCCTGGTGGCGGCGCGTCCCGGTCTGCGGGTCCCCGGCGCCTGGGATGGCTTTGAACTGGCCATTCGCGCACTGCTCGGCCAGCAGATCACGGTGACGGCCGCGATCGGCCTGGCCGGAAAACTGGTCGCGCGCTACGGCGTGGTCCTGGATGGCGACAGCGGCGGGCACGAGGGTCTCACGCATCTGTTTCCAAGCGCGCAACGGCTTGCGAAAGTGGATCTTGCCTCGCTGGGCATGCCGCGCTCACGAGCGGCGGCGCTATCCTCAATGGCCGCCGCGGTCGTTGCCGACCCGGGCATCTTTGGCGCGCGCCGTAGTTTGGACGAAGCGATCGCACAACTACGCGCCCTTGCGGGCGTTGGAGAGTGGACTGCGCAATACATCGCGATGCGTGAGTTGCGCGAACCGGATGCCTTACCCGCCGCCGACATCGGCCTCATGCGGGCTCTGGCCGACTCGAGTGGGAACCGGCCAACACCCCGCGAACTAATGGCACGCGCCGAACGATGGCGCCCATGGCGTGCCTATGCTGCCCAACACCTTTGGGCGTCCCACGTTCCAGGCATTCCCAAGCAGAAGCCGCTTGTCCGCACAGTGGCACGCCCAATCCAGCCCCGCTCCGTAGTCAACACCGTTTGAATGCTACGAGGCAACGAACGGCCCCTCAGGCAGCCTTTGGCCGCTTGGGGATATCCATACCGCGGATGACGGCCGGACGTGCCAGGAACGTGCCGAGCACCCGGTTCACCTGCGGGAAATCCGCAATGCCGACCAGGTCGCCGGCTTCGTAGAAGTTGATCAGGACATTGACCCACGGAAAGATTGCCATGTCGGCGATCGTGTAGACATCACCCATGAGCCACTCGCGACCCGTGAGCCGTCGGTCGAGCACGCCCAGCAGGCGCTTCGACTCCGCTACATAGCGGTCACGCGGCCGCTTGTCTTCGTAGTCCCTGCCCGCAAACTTGTGGAAGAATCCGAGCTGGCCGAACATGGGACCCACGCCGCCCATCTGGAACATCAGCCACTGAATCGTCTCATACCGGCCGGCCGGGTCCTGCGGAATGAAACGCCCCGCCTTGTCGGCCAGATAGATCAGGATGGCGCCGGATTCGAACAGCGGGAACGGCTTGCCTGCCGGGCCGTTCGGATCGAGGATCGCCGGGATCTTGTTGTTGGGATTGAGCGAGACAAACTCCGGCGACAGCTGCTCATTGGCGTCGAAGCGCACGAGATGAGGCTCGTAAGGCAGGCCCGTCTCCTCGAGCATGACGGACACCTTGATGCCGTTGGGCGTGGGCAGCGAGTAGAGCTGGATCCGGTCCGGATGCCGCGCCGGCCATTTCTTCGTGACAGGAAAGGCGGAAAGATCGGTCATAGGAATTTTCGCCTAAAAGGGATAGTTGATGCCGGTGAACACGGCAACACCCTCGCTGCCGTAGCCGATGTCGACATAGCCCACCACGAACGGCCGCGCGATACCGCGAAACCCCACACCACCGACGGTATGCAGCTGTTGGAGCGGAAACGTGCTCGCACGCGCGAACACGCGGCCCACGTCGACGAACGGGGCCAATTCCAGATCGAGATGGGTAGCGACGACGTTGAACGTGGTCACCGTCTTGCGTAGCTCGACACTCGCGGAAAAGGAGTCGCGATCGTAATACCGCCCCGCACCATAGCCGCGCAGCGGCTGCTCACCCCCGATCACGCTTTCACCGCCGCCGATGCCGCTGAGGGCCCAGAACGGCAGCCGGTGCACGGTCGGCAGGTAACGCAGGGCCATATGTGCAGCAAGCACCGTGTCCGCCGCCAGCGGCCAGAAAGCGCGTCCGTCCACCCCTGCTTCACTGTACAGGGAAGCATCTAAAATGCCGTTACGGCTTGCCATTCCGCCATACGCAACCCATTTCGTACCCTGACGCGGCACAGTCAGATCGTCCCGCGTGTCATAGACGACCGAGAAACGATTCAACACCTCGCGAGTGGTGCCCACCCCCGGAATGGGGCCGAAGCGGCTCTCGAGGGTCGCGATACGCGCCAGCGTTCCCGGCAGTACATCGACCACGTGCACACGCCCGGTATACAACAGCTGCCACGCATGGCTGAGATTCAAGCCGACCTGCACCTGTGCCACCTCCTGCTGGTCGGTGTAGTTGGTTTCAGCGCTCTTGGGCGTGTTGTTGCCGATGCCGTAGAAACGCGGCGTACCGCTGCGGTCGTAGATCACACTGCCACTGATCGACCAGCGCCGGTCACGTGAGCGCCCGGTTTCGTATTCGGCGTCGAACTCGCGCTCCACCCGCTGCTTGACACCCCCGACGAGGGACCATTGCTCGTCCGGCGAAGGATAGGCATACACCCGCGCGTGGGCACCGACCCCGAAATAAGGGTTGTACAGCACGTCGGGAGCCATGATGCGAGTGATTTCGTGCTGCGGATTCGTTTTCAACGTCACCATCAAAAGACCCAGCGTCGTGCCGCTGTCGGGATCAACGGCGATTTCCGGAACCGGGATGAAAGGTGAGGTCGCAGGATCGAACCAACGCGTCAGCCAGTTGTGTGGCGCGGGAACAGGCACGGGAACCGGCACGGGAGCCGGCAAGTCCGTCACCGGCGCTTGCGGCTGCGGAGGCACCTGCAGCGTGTCATCCTCGGCAGAATTCGACCAAGCCGGCATCGCAAGCAGCAGCGCCACAGCGCTACCCGCGAATCGATTTAACGCAATTTGGCGCAACACTTCACTAGCCGGTCGATGTCAGCCGAGCTCAGATCACCCATGGTCGAAATGCGGAACAGCGTCTTCGACAAGTCTCCCTGCCCCGCATAGATCACGAAGCCCTCGGCCTTCAGGCCGTCGTGCAGGTTTGTATAGGTAAGACCGGCGGGCAGACGATACGCACGCAGGACCACCGACGACTGCTCGGGCGGCACCGCCGCTTCGATCCCAAGCGCGGCCAGCCCCGCGCGCACCTGCTCGGCCAGCGAACCATACTGTCGATAACGGGTGAGCCGCCCGCCTTGCTCCGCAAATTCCCGCAATGCTTCGACCAGCCCATAATAGGCATGTACCGCCGGCGTGAATGGCGTATTGCGCTGATCCTGCAAGCGCGCGAGGCGGCCGAGGTCGAGATAGTAAGTGCGGCTTGCCGCCTGCGCCAGCGCGGCTCGCCGCACGATCACGAACGCCGCACCCGGCACACCGTGCAGACACTTGTTGGCGGTAGCCGCCACGGCCGACAGGCTGTCGTCTGAAAAATCGAGGGCTTCGGCGCCAAAACTGCTCACGCCATCGACCAGCAAGCTTGTGCCGTGGGCCCGGCATAGCTCGCCCAGCGGTTTCAGGTCATTCAGGCGGCCGGTGGTGGTCTCATGGTGTACGACCGCGAGATGGGTAAAACGCCCCTCCGGACCCGTAGCATCGAGGCGTGCGGCGATGACCTCGAGGTCTGGCGCCTGCATCCAGGAACCGACGACACGCTCGTGAGCGATCCGGTATTGCGCGCACATGTGCGCGATCCTCTCTCCATAGACGCCATTCTCGACGATCAGCAGACGACCCGCGTCCGGAACCAGAGCCGCCACCATGCTTTCGACCGCAGCAGTGCCGGACCCCGTCAGCAGCACCGCAGTCCATATCGCGGGATCCAGCGTATACGTGGCCAAGAGGCGCTCGCGAGCCTCGTCCTGCAAATCGAAGAACTCGCTTTCGCGATGACACAGATCAGGTTGCAGCAGACTGCGGCGGACACGCTCCGTCAGCGTGACTGGCCCGGGATTCAGCAAAAGCATCAACGAACTCCGCCGGCGGGGCTGAAGTGTTGCATCAGACGTGTCTTGACGTCGACTGGTGTGATCGATGGCCGCGGAAGATCGTCGGGGGCACCAGTGCGCGTCAGCAGGCGCGCAAATCGAGGTCCATCGAGCGCGGGCGCGTCCAGCCACTCTCCGATCCGCGCCACATCATCGGTCTCGAACGACGAGGCATAGCCACAGGCGGCAGCCACCCCCGCAAACGAAATGTGCGCGGATACCGTCGCCTGCCCGCCAGTTGACTCGTGAGCGCCATTGTCCAGCAACAAATGCTGAAGATTCGGTGGACCGTACGCGCCCACGGTCGCGAAAGCGCCCATTCGCATCAGGGCCGCCCCGTCCCCATCCAGCGCGACCACGCGCAGGTCCGGGCGGGCCAGCGCCAGTCCGAGCGCAAGCGGCACCACACATCCCATCGAGCCGACCATGTACAGGTGGTTCGGCCGGTCCTCGATTGCGTAGAGCTCCCGTCCGCAAAACCCAGTCGATGCCAGTACCGCTGTCGAAGCACTCGGCGTGTGCGCTACGACCCGCCGCAAGGCCTCCTGTCTCGACGGCCTTGCCTCGGCTGCGGCACCCCGAGACTCCAGCACAGCTGCCGACGGTACCCGCCGCTTGCCAACGGTGGAGGCTCCAGACTTGAGCGGATACGCGGCCACACTACCTTTGTCCATCACCAACGCATACGGCCGTCCCGTCTCGTCCATATGGGCAGTCGCTCGGTCCAATGCCGGCCCGATTGCATCCCTCCGGGTCGGAAACAACTCCCAGCGAACCTCCATGGCGTCCAGAATAGCCGGGGTGATGGGCCCCATCAGCGCATGCTGCGGCTCGTCGGGGACGCCGGGCTGGCCACGCCAAGTGATGATCAGCAGCTGCGGCAACCGGAAGGTCCAGGTGAGCGAAGTCAAAGGGCTCACCGCATTGCCAAGTCCGGAATTCTGCATCATCGTGACGCCACGCCGAGGCCGGACGTCCGAGGGCCGCACCGAACCGGCAATCCTCGCATCGGTCCCAGCCCCCGCAACTCGCGCATCGATCGCGCGTCGGGCGGCACCGGCGAGCGCGACGCCCGCGATCAATGCCACGGCATCGCCCTCATTTGCCATCGATACGTAGCGCAGCGACGGATCCTGGAGCACGTAGTTGATGAACGGCGTCAGGTACGAGCAGGGAACACCGGCATACCACTCGAATCCCCGCTCCCGTGCCGCCTCGACGAAATGACGCGCCTCAATCATCGAGCCGGCTCGGTAAATGCCTCGCGTCAGTCACGGCACACCCTGGTAAATGACGCGCTTCATTCACGGCTAGTGCCGACGGTCGCCGCCCCCGGCGCTGCGCCGAACGGCGTCTGTGCGTGGGCGAAATCGGCAGCGCGCCGGAAGTCCTCGAGATCGTTCACGCCACGCCAGTGGCCGTGCACATACACCACTTCGATCGCGGCACCAGCGGCGATCAGCGCGTTCAGCAACGCCGGCATGTCGAGCGTATCGAAATCGGGCCGCTCGCGCAGTTCGCCGAGGACAGCTTTCAGTTTGACCAGTCCTTGCCGGCTCACATTCAGCATACCAATCCAACGGCCTTGTGGCGCCGTCTCCGGCGCTGTCGCTTGCGGCCTCTCGAGCTTCTTTTCGGACCCGCTGACGACCCGTTTGAGCAGCACCTGCGTGCCGAACAGGCCTCGGTCGTCGCTGCGGGAGCAGTAGGCGAAATCGCGTACGGTGCGATTGCTCGCCCCGGTCGGCGATGAGTCGACCACCACCGAAAAGTCAGCTGCGGCCTCGACGAGATCGCGCAACACATAACTGCGAAACAGCAGGTCGCCGTAGGAAATGACCGTGTCCGACTCGAGCGCGTCAACGGCGCAAGTCAGGGAAGCCAGTTCGCTCGTGTGAGCGTAGCGCTCGTTCACCACGAGCCGGATGCCGGCCGGATCGATCGCATCGACCCGGTAGCCGCCGACCACCGTGATGTCATTGATGTTTTCCTTCTTGAAGCTGTCGATCAGCCAGCGCAGCAGTGGCTTGCCTGCGATCGGCAACATGACCTTTGGACGATCCGTCGTTACCGCCTCGAGCCCCTTGCCCCGGCTTGCCGCCAACACCACTGCGGAGCGCGAGGTGGCGGATACGCCCAGATAAAGGCGTTCGGCCGCGGAATACTCGTCGGCATCCTGCAGCCGGAAAATCTCGTTGACCGGCACGATCCGGTCTTCGACGTTCACGAGGGTCTGGCTTGCATGGATTTCCCTGGCGACGCTCTGCATCGCGCTCGTTGCGGAGCGCACCATGTGATTCGCCCAGATCACCGTGCTGATGCCGGCCGCGCGAAACACTTCGGTCGGCGTGCTGTAGTAACGCGTCGGCACGATCACCAGCGGCCCGCGGCCCGCCCATTCGCGCGCAAACGTCACTATCTCGTCAGGCTTCGACAGCTTGCTGTGGATCAGGATCGCGTCCGCGCCCGCAAGCCGGTAGGCTTCGGCCCGGCGCAGCGCCTCATCCATGCCCCAGCCGGCGATGAGCGCTTCGACGCGCGCAACGATCGAGAAGGTCGGATCGTTCTGCGTGTCCTTGCCGGCGGCGATCTTGCCCGCGAATTCCGCGATGTCGGCCAGCGGCTGGCGCTCCCCGTTCAGGAAACTGTTGGTCTTCGGAAACTGCTTGTCCTCGATGCAGACTCCGGCAATGCCGCGCTGCTCGAGCTTGCGCACCAGGCGGCGCATATTGTTGAAATTACCATAGCCCGTGTCGCCGTCCAGCAGGATGGGCAGATCGCTGGCATCGGCCATGAACTCCAGCATGTCGACGATCTGCGTCCAGCTCGCCTCGTTGTTGTCGCGGACGCCGAACTGCGCCGAAATAGACAGGCCCGACGCCCAGATCCCGCTGAAGCCCGCCTCGCGCACGATGCGCGCCGACAGGCCGTTGTGCGCTTCCATCAGGAATTCCAGCTCGTCGCTCAACAGCATCTGGCGCAATTTCGCGCTGCGCGTCAGCGCGATATTTTTTTTCACGATTCGCGGCAGCGCAGGGATCGAGGCAGCTATCATGGATGCTTTCATTTTAATGATCCTTGCCACGCCTGGAGTTGAGGCAGCACCTCATGCCCGGCGCGTGTCACGTCATTGGGAAAATCGATTTCGATCCACGGAGCGCCGGTGACGTCGGCGACCTCGACGCTCTGGCTGCCCTCCCGCAGCAGATCGCGGATTGCTTCTTCATGCGGCAGGTGAGCGCGCTCGCTTTCGACATAGCCGGCAACGAGGGCCGCGAGGCGGCGCGCGCCGGCCTCATCGAAGCGGAAGAACCCCACGGACTCGCCGATGATGTCGTATTTCAGGCCGGGCTCGAGCTGCTTGCGCAATTCGATCGGCACTCCGGCGCGCACGCACACTTTGACCGGCTCCTCGCCAGCTTCGAAATCCCGGTCGATCAGGACGCGGTTGACCGGCCGTTCGCCTGTTGTCAGAGCCGTCATGATGCGCTCGTGGTATAGAACATCAGCATCCATCAATAGGACGTCGCCACCGCGTGTCATTGCGCCAGCGACGGTATGCACCGTGAGCACACTGCCGAGCTCGTAGCGCGGATTCAGTACGATCTCGGGGCGCGGCTTCCAGCCTAGCCGGTCGAGCTCGGCCTCCACGAGATCGTGGCGAAAGCCCAGCGCCAGAACGACCGCGTCCACCCCGGCGTTTTTCAGCAAGCGCAGGTGCCGTTCGAGCAGGCTCAGGCCACCGAACCGCAACAGGCACTTCGGCAGTGGCTGGTCGCTGGCCTGTTGGAGACGCATACCGCGACCGGCTGCGAGAATGATGGCGCGCATGAGCCCCCCTTGCAGAAATCGCGCATTGGAAATATTACCGCGGTACCGGGCGAGTCGCCGCGGCGCCAGCAGCGATCCGTTCAGCAAGATGCAGATACACCACGCCCGGCAGACCCAGCAGAAGCTCACGTGCGCGCTTTGCCAGCGACAGTGCCAGCGCGGCGTCGGGCGGCAAACCCACAAGAGGCGCGAGCAGCAGGTAGCCGCCCTCCTGCACACCGAGAGCTCCGGGGACGGCGAACGCCGCACCGCGAATGGCCTGCCCCAGACTTTCGAGCACCAGTGCCGCGGCCCAGCTCACCGGATGTCCGATCAATCGCAGGATCAGGTAAACCTCGCCAATACCGACCAGCCAACCGACCAGGCTGAGGGTGAAGCTGGCCACCACAGCCCCGCCCCGGCCATAAGTCTGCTGGATGGCGAGGTCGATCGCCTCGGCCTGGCTCACCCACCGGGACCAATCGCGCGTGCCGGAGAAGCGCTGCGCGGCGCGCATCAACTTGCTGAAGAACCCGCGCCGCTGCAAGAGGTAAAATCCGCCCACCTGCAGCGCCAGCAGGCCGCTGGTGATCAGCGCGGACGTGCGCAGGGCGTGCTCCGAGATGGTGGTGGCCTGCGCGCCCAGCAGCGCCACCCCGAGCAGCGCAAAAATGATCTGCGCGACGGTCTGCAGAGTGGTGCTGACAGTGATGACCGCAGCCGCGTACTGCATGCGCATCCCACGAAGTGCGAGCTGACGGGCCATCAGCACCGGCCCGCCGATCTGCCCGGCGGGCATCAGGCTATTGGCAGACTCCCCCACCCAACGCGCGAGCAATGCGTCGCGCATGGATACGTGTCCCACGTTGCGATCGAACAGCACGCGAATCGCTGCCGCGTCGAGTAAGAGCGGCAACAGATGAAACAGCCCGACGAGCAATAGTCCCCAGCCGGCTACCGCCAACATCGCAAACACAGGCGTGAGCCCTTGAGAGGCAAGCACACCGGCGAACAGCAGCACTCCTGCCGCCAGGAGCCACATCGCCGCGCGCGTCATACGCGCTCTGGTCCGCGCCCCGGTCCACGCTTCGTGCCGCCTGGCGCGCCGCGGCGAAACACCTGACGAAAGCCAAAGTACCCGAAGGCGTCCTTCATGTTGGAAATCAGACGCCATCCGAAGTGCATCTTCGGGTCGGTGAGATATTCAAACGTCAGGGACACGCGCACTTCGCCGGCACCCAGCGGCGAAATGCGATGGCGCAGCCTGTCCCCATCGAAAAACACCAGCCCGCCCGGGGGGATTTGCACCGATCCCGACACGGTGGCCACGCCTTTTTCCCGCGTGTGCAACTCATAGTCGAGCCGGCACGATGATTCATCGATCACGCCGAGCAGCAGCGTGTAACGACGGCCGGCGTAATAGGACGTGTCGTAGTGCCAGCCGATGTGGTCACCCGGCCGTGTGTAGAAGTACAGCGCATACGCATGTGGATCATCGGCCGGCGAGACCTGCAGGCGCTCGTCCGACAGCTCACTCAGCCAGCCGATCAGCGCCGGCGACCGATATAGCTCGGCAATGAACGGCGCCAGCTGGTCCAACGTATGGCGGCTGACGCTGCCGCCCTGCTTGTGACCCGGGAGGTAGTTGCGGTTCACCTCGGCCTTCACGGCCGCGACGGCAGCAATCAGCTGCGCGGTGACATCGGCCGACAGGAAGTCCGACAAATACAGGAATCGGCCCTGCTCCACGAACTCACGACTCAACGGCGGCACGTCGATGCGGCCCAAACGAGCCGCCATGGCATCATCCGCATCGAGCGGTAGCTGCGACGTCGGCGCAACGGTCCGTTGCGGGAACTGCCCGCCCCCCAAACGATTCGCAACCGTGTTGATCAGACCACTCCCACCGTAGGCCGCTCAGCGACCCGCTGCACTCTGCGCAGCACACGGCGGTAGTCGAACACCACCCAGATGGCAAACAGCGGCGCGCCTATCGAGGCCGCAATGAGAAAGGGGCTGACGCCGTTGCATAAAGTCACCAGCGGCAGCAGATACAGCACGTCCTCCGTCTCGAAGCCAACCATCGAGGCCTGTTGGTTCCCGCCCTTGCCGACCCAGGCCTCGATCCGCATGCGCATCCAGAAAATCGCTGCGACCGCGCAGCCGGCCAGGGCGCCGAGCACGGCAGGCGCAAGCCCCAGCACCGTGTCGACCTGTGCACCGACACCCATGCCTATGGCAAGGAAAAGCAGGATCGTGACCGCGGCATCGCTGGCCAGGTCGTATAGATGTCCGAACCGGCTGGTCCTGCCGCTGAGCCGCGCCAGCTCGCCATCTGTGTGATCGAGAAAATTCGACAGGATCAGCAATGATGCGGCGAGATTCGACCAGCCGTAGGTCCCGGGGACGAAGCACGCCGCGGCGGCAAGGCCGACGAACAGCCGCACCGTAGTCAGGTAGTTCGGCGTGACCCAGCTGTTCTTGAGAGGCGTGACCAACCGACGCGCAAGCCGCGCATCCCACGGACGTTGGACGGCCGCGGGGCGTGTAAATGGATAATGTCGAGTTTCGGACATAGCGACTGGCAGCAAACAAAGCGCGTTCGGCGCGGCCATGTAGCTATTTTACCCATGATCGGTCATCAAAATGAAATACGCTGTGGGGCGGCCGCGACATTCGAGGGATCGGCGGCTCGCCCGATGGGGATAGGGGGACAGGGCGGGCGCAGTCGGCCTCGGCGGCGCCCAGGCCGCAGCTGTTCTATTGGCGCAGCAGCCCCTGCTCGCGCAGCCAGCTTACGGCGTCCACGAACGCTTGCGTCGGGGCGCGCCACTGGTAACCCAACTCGCGGGCCGCTTTTTCGCTCGAGAAGAACATGCGCTTGCGCGCCATGCGCACGCCTTCGACCGTCACCCGAGTCGTGCCGCCGGTCACTCGGGCCATGAATTCCGCTGCATAGGCGACCGGCAGTATCAGGCCTCCCGGTAAACGGATGCGAGGTGCCCTGCGGCCCACGAGCTGCGCGATCTCGACGAGGATCTCTCGAAGAGTCATATCCTGCCCCCCGAGGATATAACGCTCACCGGCCCGCCCGCGATGAAATGCAAGTAGGTGGCCTGCGGCAACATCATCGACATGGACGATGTTGAGTCCTGTATCGACGTACGCCGGCATCCGGCCGGAAGCGGCGTCTAGCACCATCTGGCCGGTTGGCGTGGGCTTCACGTCTCCGGGCCCTATCGGGGTCGACGGATTGACGATGATCACCGAAGTGCCCGCCCGCGCCGCCTCGCGCGCCACCTCCTCCGCCAGAAACTTTGAACGCTTGTAGTGGCCGATCATGTCCGTGAGCGCGACCGGCGTGTCTTCCCGGCCGGGTGACCCATCCACGGGTATACCCATCGTAGCAACACTGCTCGTGTACACAACGCGGGCAACCCCGGCGTCGCGCGCGGCATTCAGGATGTTTCGGGTCCCTTCCACGTTGGTTCGATAGAGTTCCGTCGGATCGCGCGCGCCCAGCCGGTAGTCCGCGGCGACGTGAAAAAGTGCCTCGCACTCTGCAACGGCACGAGCGAGCGAGGTGTTGTCCGCGAGATCACCTTCGACGAGCTCGACCGTCAGTTGCCGCAGGTTGCGGCGATCGGAACCCTTGCGGACGAGGGTACGCACCTCCCAGCCGGCTTGGAGCAGCGCTCTGGCGACTGCCGCGCCGACAAAGCCGGTACCCCCGGTGACCAACGCTCTCATGAGCCGGCGACACCAGATGCCACTGGAAAAGCATGCGGTGCCAACGCGCCCGTGCGCGCCACGGCTGCGAGAGAACGGCTCGCTGCTCGATAGCACCGCGCCAGGCGGATAAGCGGCGCCAGATCCCCGGGCGCACGAGCCAGCGCGCCGATCAGGCGCCATAGACGCAGATGCCCGGCGCTGTCCGCCGCAACTGTTACCGCCCGCGGCAGAGCATCGTGTGCGCTATCCACTATCACTCTCACAGCGATGAACGGTAGGTCACGTGTCAGTGCCATTTCCGCGATGGCCAGGCTCTCCATGTCCACCGCCGCGGCACCCGTTTCGCGAAACAGTGCGGCTTTATCCGACACGGACCCGATCGCTTTGGAACTGGTCAGCAGCTTGCCATGCGCCACCGGACGATGGGTGGCGACAGCGACACTCAGTCGCTCCCGCCAAACACGAGCCGTCGAGAGGGCCGCACCTTGCGGCCCGATCACTTCGCTCGGCAGGAATATGGCCCCGGGTGCGAGTGCGGGATCGAGTCCTCCCGCCATGCCCCAACTCGCGAGCGCGCTGGCGCCGGCGTCCATGAGTGCGCGTGCGCCCGAGGCGGCAGCGGTACAGCCCATCCCGCTTACCGTCAGCAGGGTTCCATCAGGTAGCGATGTGACTCGTTCAGTTGTGCGAATCCCCGGGCCAAGATGCCGCGCCTCCGTTGCCAGGGCGCAGACGATCCCGACGACATTCAATGTCAACGAGCGGCTCCGGACCGTACGAGATTTCCATACGTTGCCAATGCCCAGAGCGGGAAATAGGCGCAATAGCCGTGATATTTGAGATAGAACACGCGAGGGAAACCCGGCGCGGTGAAGGTCGGATCGCTCCACAGCCCATCCGCCTGCTGGGTTCGCAAGAGATAATCGATGCCGGCTCGGACGGAGTTGGAACCAGCCTCGCCGACAGCCATGAGCGCCAGCAGCGCCCAAGCGCTCTGATACGGATTGCTCGCCGTTCGCTCCCCTGCTCGCGGCTGCCGTGCGTACGTATCGTTGCTCTCACCCCAGCCGCCATCCGCATTCTGCCGTCCCGTAAGCCATGTCACGGCGCGCTGCACGGCCTCGTCATCGCGGCCGATGCCGGCTTGCGCGAAGGAAGTCAGCACCGACCAGGTGCCGTAGATGTAATTCGTACCCCAACGCCCAAACCACGAGCCATCCGCGGCTTGCTCCCGACGCAGGAAAACAATGGCTCGTTCGAGCGCCTGTTGGTCTTCCGGACGACCGACCACGGCCAGGGCCGTGACCACGCGGGCCGTGACATCGCTCGTCGGCGGATCCAGGAGCGCGCCATGATCCGCGAATGGAATCAGATTGAGTTTGTAGTGAACATTGTCGACATCGAATGCCGCGAACCCGCCGTTCGTGCTTTGCATGCCGACGAGCCAGTCGAGCGCGCGCTCCACACTGTCGCGGTAACGAAGGTCACGCGCGCGGTGCATCGCCCACACGATGACGGCCGTGTCGTCGAGATCCGGATAGTGCCCGTTGGCGAACTGGAACGCCCATCCGCCTCCCGGAAGATCGGGCCGACTGATGCGCCAGTCGCCGGGCTCGTCGAGAAGCTGCTTCGATTTCACCCAGTCGAGACCCCGCTCGGCTGCGGCGATGGCTGCGGCACCGCCCTCCGCCTGCATGGCGAGTGCCGCGAGAGCGGTATCCCATATCGGCGACACACACGGCTGACAGTAGGCGCTGGCGCCCTCGACCACCAGGAGCTTTTCCAACGCGCGTTTGGCGGTCAGGCGCTGCGGGTGGTCGCTCGGGTATCCCAGCAGGATCATCGCCTCCAACGCGTTGACCATGGCCGGGAAGATCGCGCCAAGGCCATCCTCGCCGTTCAGTCGTTCGAGCACCCACGTTTCGGCCCGTCGAGTGGCGAGTGCGCGCATGGCTTTGGGAATCAGCGGATCGATCATCCGGCCGCAGCGATCCAGCAGGAGAAACGCCCGGGCCAGCAGCCCGGCACGGCCGGGCGGCAGCTTGAAATAGTGACGCTCCTCTTCCGGCGGTGTCGTAAACA
>JAQGOC010000287.1 GCA_028293805.1 Gammaproteobacteria bacterium | reverse complement strand
CATCGCCCTTGAAACCGCGTTCGCGTAACCGGTGTAATGTGTAAGTAGCGTACGTGTGTCGCGCCATGTGGGGCGTGACATGAAACTCCACCCGTTGCTCCAGTCGCCAGAACGCCTTCTCGATGGCTTTGTCGCTGAAAGCTGTGCCCCTCTCGGTGAGAAACAGGGCGGAGCAGGAATCCAACGCCCGGCGTGCCCGCTTAGGACGCTCGAGTACCACGTACCGCCACAACTCAGCGAGGAGCTGTACGGGCACATCGATAGTGCGAGCTTTGCTGCCCTTCAGAGCCATCTCCGCTGGACTCAGTCGCATGCGATATGCGGCTTTGCCAGTCAAATCGGAGCGGCGCATCGGATCGAAGGCATACTTCATCGGAAATGTCCGCAGCTCCTCACTGCGAAGTCCAGTTTGCACGCCCAGGCGAAACATCAGGCGATGCGTGACGTTGCTCAGCGCGTTCAAGCAAACCTTGCACTGCTCAAGGGTGAGCAAGCGTATGGGCGCCGCGCTCTCGCGCATCAGCAAGGCGGACGAAACCCGCATGCGGGCCGACCCGTCAGTGTGCGCTAGCATGCCACCCAAGTACCGCACAGGAACGCTGAGATCGTCAAACGGAAAGCGTGCAACGAGTCGTTCGGAGACAGCCCACTTATAGAAGCGCAGGATGGTTCTCAGCCGCGCGTTCACCGTTCGCCGGGAGAGAGCACACTCCCCTAGCGCCCAATCACGGTAGCTCTCCGCAGGGTGTAGTGAGCCGCGCACCGTGTCCTGCTTCCACTCAAAACCGTTGGCGGTCACGAAGCCAAAAAAGTCGTAGAGATCCCGGCCGTATCGCTTCCAGCTCGACTTGCTCCGAACCCGACCGGAGCGTAGGCAGACGTGCATCAGGAAATCGTGGGCATCTTCCAGCAGACGCATGTGGTCGTCGAGAATGAGAGGAAATCCACAGTAGGAGATCCCGTTCAGTATGAAGGCATCCGTAGCAAGCACGAGCCTCATGATGCGTGTCAGTGCTCGTGTGCTACTGCGGAAACGACGGGGCTTTGGAATCGCAGAGCTCCGCGGCCTTCGGCCGCGTCTCCCCTTCGTTCGAAGAACGCGAAAGCTACAAATCCCGGATCTTCGTCCACGTTTGTTATGACCCCGTCCGGAAACCCCGCGCATCCTACTCCCGGCTTGGCTCGCAGGGATAGCTGGACTAATAACAGATCAGAGTAGGGATAACGACGGCTATCGCACCCAAGCCCACCTCGTGGACGCCATACCGTCCCTCTACACGCGACGCGGGTACAACTGGTCGAAGACCTTCGGAACCATCACCGACGTGCTGCACGAACTGCCCGCACGCGATGCGATCCTGGACGGCGAAGTCGTCGTGCCGGGTTCGAATGGCGTTTCGGATTTCCATTTACTGCAGCGGGATCTCGCGCAGCGTCGCACCGATCGCCTCGTGTATTACGTCTTTGACGTGCTGTATCTCGAGGGCTTTGATCTGCGATCCACACCGTTGGCATACCGCAAGCACGTGCTCGAACAACTTCTCGATTCGGTTCCCACCGAGAGTGCACGCGCGCAGCGCGTGCGTTTGAGCAAACACCTCGAGTCCGATGGTGCCGCAGTCCTGGACGCCGCGTGCCGCATGCAGTTGGAAGGCATCATCTGCAAGCAATCTACTTCCGTCTACCGCTCCGGTCGCCAGGACAGTTGGATCAAGGTCAAGTGCACGAAGAGCGGCACGTACCCGATCATCGCGTTTGTCGAGAAGCTCGGCGCAAATCCCCGCAGAGCAGCCTCGCTGTACCTCGGACGCTGGGACGGCGATCGGCTGCTCTATGCCGGCAAAGCGCGAAGCGGGTACACCGATGCGGTCTTACGCGATCTGCGCGAGCGGCTCGATCCCTACATCCGCAAAACCTCGCCGCTATCAGTCCCGATCAAGAAGCCGAAGGCCACCTGGGTGGATCCCGTGTTCCCGGCCGAAGTGAACTACAGCGCCCTGACCGCGGACGGACTCCTGCGCGAACCCGTTTTTAAAGGCCTCCGAGACGATCTCGCCAACAAAACGCGCCGACCCGTCGCGCGCCGATCGACGCCGACCGCCCCGGCGCATCCGGCAGTGCCCAAAGAAAACATCCTGCAGCTGTTACCCGATGCCGTCGTCCCCACGCGAGCGCAGCTCGAAGCCTACTGGCGGAAAGTCGCCAAACGCGCGCTCCCCTATCTCGGCCGTCGTCCGCTGAAGTTGGTCCGGCACGTGCGCGGAACCACGTTCTATCATAAGGGGCCCCTACCTCCGATTCCCGACTCCGTCCGAACGCTCATCGTGCGCAAACGCGAAGGCGGCGAAGGCACGCGCGTGTGGGTCGATTACCTCGCCGGACTCTTGGGACTCTTGGGACTCTTGGGACTCTTGGACATGGATGTCATCGAGCTGCATCCGTGGAATGCGACCGTCGACGACCTCGAGCATCCGGACGTGCTCGTGTTCGATCTCGATCCGGGTGAGGGCATCGACTGGTCCTTCGTCATCGAGACCGCGCTCGCCTTGCGCGAGTTGATTCGCAGCGAAGGACTGAACCCCTGGCCGAAGGTGACGGGCCGGCAAGGGATTGCACCTGATGGTGCCGCTCGCGGGCGACCTCACGCACGATGCGGCACATCGCTATTCCCACCAGCTGGCGCAACGACTCGCCGCGCTCGATCCGTCGCGCTACACGGTATCGGCCGCCCTCGCCCAGCGACCCGGCCGCCTCTTCATCGATTACCTGCGCAACGGTCGCGGCACCACCGCTATCGGCACGTACTCCCCGCGCGCGCGCTCAGGATTCCCGATCGCAGCTCCCGTCACGTGGAAACAGGTCGAGAACGGCATCCGGCCCGACACCTTCAACATCCTCAAACCGCCGCCCGCTCGCTGACCCCTGCAGGGGGCGGTCCCTTGCAACAAGTTTTTTGCGGGCTGGCCCTGTGCTGGCCGTAAGGCCTAGCGCGCTTTGACTGGCGTTGGCAATCCCATCCGCATCTGCACCGCCTGCGCCGCGGATTCCAGCGCGCCCTCCGGCGCCGTCGTCGTACTGCTCTCGGCAATGAACGCCGCGATCGCGCGCGCCGAAATGAAGCGCCGCCGCCCGATCGGGACACTCGCCAGCGCCCCGCTGCGCAACAGGTCATACAAGGTATTGCGCGCGATGCCCCCCAACAACGCCCGCGCCTGCTCAATCGAATACAACTCGCGATCCATCGCTGCAACCTCCGGTTCGGGTGAATGTGATCTCATCGAGTGGGGGGATTGATCAAACCTCTTCCGCACCCGTGACGGTGACTCTGGCAGAACCCCACGGAATCACCATGCGGATTTCGATGAGAAATCCCCAGAAATGCACCCCCGTGCGTGCGGCGCGTGATCGGACCGAGCGACCGATCGATCACAGACCCCACGCGCCAGCCACCCACGACCCAGGACACTGGCGTGGTGTTTGTGACTGAACGACTCTGAAAGGCCTGGGGCGAGCCTGAACGACATCGGCGAATATCGCCGAGCCATGCACGGAGCACGATCCGCCTACCCGAGGAAGCCCATGAACACAACATCCAAGTTCTCACCGCAACCGTCGGCGACGATGGCGGGGGACGCAACACCCGCCTCGAGCCTGCAATACCTGCGGATCAGCGACGTCTGCCGGCTTCTGCGAATCAGCAAGCCAACCCTGTGGCGGCTCCGACAGTCGTCGGATTTCCCAGCGCCCACACGGTTGAGCGATCGGGCGATCGGCTGGTCGCGCAACGAAATTCAAACATGGGTCGATGCACGACGACGCCCAACGCAAAAGCATCGGGACGGTACGGACTGAACGGAAGGCTCACACCGTCGTGCAGCGGACTCTCAATCGCTCAACGCGCTAGCGAAAATTTCCGACCGCATCGAGCTCTGCAAAAGTGTACACAGAGGTGTACACAGCCATTTTCGCCGCTTTGTCCAGTGATCGTAAGTGCCTGTTTTCATTGGTCGGAGCGCCGAGATTTGAACTCGGGACCCCTTGCACCCCATGCAAGTGCGCTACCAGGCTGCGCCACGCTCCGACTCGATTATTCTTCTTCGATTCCAGGCTCGACCAAACGCGCGATCGGG
>JAQGOC010000286.1 GCA_028293805.1 Gammaproteobacteria bacterium | reverse complement strand
TCTGCACGTCGCTGGTTGATCCATTGTTCGGCCAAGCTCAGTGCCTTGGGCTCGATCCTACAGGTGCGGACGCGGCCGACTTTCACCGAGCGCACGAGCCCCGAGCCTTCGAGCACCGCCAGATGCTGCATTACGGCTGGCAGCGACATTGCCAACGGCCGCGCCAGCTTGCTCACCGAACTCGGTCCCCGACTCAGCTGGGCCAAGATCGACCGCCGGGTAGAATCGGCGAGCGCTTGAAAGGTCAGGTCGAGCCGGACATTGTTGTTAAGCATGTTCTTAAGTATAACGGCAGTTAATACTTAAGCAATGCCTTTAGCGATGTGGATGTCTTCAGCGCATTCGAGACGCCGGAAAGCTGACATTCGCGGACCGCAGCTGGGGGTCGGACTGAGACACTCGGTGTGTCAACCTGCTGCGCGCATCCGCTCGGAGACGATTGAAGGCCAGACCTTGTGCTTCGGCCGAGCGATTCGGCGCAGATTGTCCTCGAGCCGCTGGAGCGCCGCCCGGTTTTCCTCGGCGTAGGCGTAGCGGTCGTAGATCTCTGCGACGTCATCGATGGTGTGATTGAAGAACCGCAGGATGAGCTTCAGGGCGATCCGGACCTCCGCACTCAGGCGCGAGGAGGCGAGTTTCTTCCAGAACACCCGGACTTCCGCTCTCGAAATGCGCTCGAAGGCGCACAACACCGAGGAGATTGCCAAGGGGCTGGAGGCAGCGGACGCGGCTGAAGGGGTGATCGAGAGCGCGTTCACAAAAAAGGGTTTGAACGCTTCGACATAGTGCACGCGAAATACTGGAATGAGCCTTGTCACAAGGTGTCCGCCCCTTCCCGGATGCGTTGAGCCTAAATGCGACTCGCACGTATACTCGGACGGCGCTGGCTCCAATACAGCGCGCACGAGACAACCGTGGCCACCGCCAAAATCCTGCGCCGTTTTGACGCGGTTCGTTTGACGATCACCGCAGTCTCCCTGCTTAGTCTGGTCTTCTTTTCATACCGTTGGTCCAAGAATGGTTTCTTCTGGGACTTGGCAGTGTATCGGCGGGCCGTGGCCGCCTACGGCCGGAATGTCGACCCGTACGGCACTGATGTGGTGCTGCCTTTCGTCTACCATCCGTTGATTCTGCGGCTGTTTGCCCTTCTGAATGGCATCCTGCCCTTGAGAGTGTCGCTGCCGCTGCTGGAAATGGCGGCGTTCGCGTGGTTCGCATTCGAGTTTCTGCACGCCACACTCCCGCGGGAGGCGCCCGGAAACGGCCTCGCACCAAGGGTTCTCGCCACCGTCGCGGCTGGCGCTTTCGGCGGCATCGGTGTTCCCGCCTTCATGGCCGGCAATGTCACTTCATTCATGCACTTCGCGCTGATCGCTTCACTGTTGCACAGCAGGCGCGTTGCGGGTGTACCGTCCGCGTGTCTGCCCTACGGATTGATTCTGCTGTTTGCGCTGATCAAACCCTACTTCCTGATTTTTCTGGCCGGGCTCGTCCTGCTTTCCGCAAGCAGGACGACCGCCCTCGCGCGCTCGGCGGCGGTCGTGCTGGTCGTTGCCGCTGTGTGGCTCTCATTCGATTTCTTCAGACCGGCCGAATTCGCCCGCTTCATCGGAGCTCTGCGGTCACAGATCCTCGACAAGGGCGATCTGGGCTACACTTTTTTCGGCGTCCTCAACGCCCTGACTCACAAGTACCTCCTGGCTTTGGCTCTGCATGCGGTGGCGTGCTCGCTGCTGATCGCAGCCGTGTTGCTTCTCTTCGCCAGAAGGTACGGCTGCGCGGCCGTATTCGCGCCGCGGCTCTTCGTGAGTTACCTGGTGCTCACGCTTGCGAATCCGCGGATGAAGGATTACGACCTGTTTCCCGCCTTGATCGGGTTCTTTGTCGTGTTCGGACTTGCCCCCAGGCGGGCCGCGCTGGGAACGCTCGCCGGACTGTTGCTTTCCCTCGTACCGCTGCTTGCCCCGTTGTTCCAGGAACTGAGCGCGCGGCATCCCCTGCTCTTCGATCCCTACGGCAACTGGCAGGACGTGGGCCTGGTGGTGATTGGAGCGGTGTTCGTAGTTGGAATGCTCGAAGGCGGGCGCGCGACGGCACTGCCGGCCGACCGACTGGACGAGCCGGGCCGGCCGGCCCGGTGAGGCCCCGGAGGGCCGCCGTTGGACGCTGACCCGATTGGAGGACATTCTAGTCGGTTCTTTTGCAGGCGGGACGGCGTGCGACTGCTCGTGGGTAATCGCAGCCCACCATCCCCGCACCGACTTAGCGAGCTGGCGCATGGTCATGCCGAGGCCTATCGATCGCCTGAATAGGTAGACGTATCAGAGCCAGAGCATTCCAATCAACAGGGTCACTACTGAGAGCGGCGCGCCGACTTTGAAGTAGGTCCAGAATCCGATCTCTACTCCCTGTGCCCGCGCGCGTTGCGCGACAATGAGATTCGCAACCGAGCCTATGAGGGTAAAGTTGCCGGCGAGTGTCGAGGCCATCGCGACGACAAGCCATGCCCGCTGCGGATTCTGGAGTTGCCCCACGAAGGGCTTTAGCACCAGGACCGCAGGCACATTGCTTACCAGGTTTGATAGCAGGGCGGTAAGGCCTCCCAGGTTTGGAAGGTGCTCCAGGTGCAGGGCTCCGAAGGCGGCGATGACGTGCGCTGAGAGAACGCTCTTCTCGAGTCCGGCGACAACGATGAACAGGCCCGCGAACATGACTAGCAGCGGCCAGTCGAGCTCGGCGTAGACTTTTTCGGGTTTGATGCGCCGAGTGAACAGCATGAGCACGCCAGCGACGATGGCCACGCCCGCCGGAGGCAGGCCGAGAAAGAACCCCACGACCATCCCGAGCGCGATCAGGACGGACTTCACCACGAGAGGATAGTTGGCGCGAATCCGAACGGGCTGCGCCTGTAGAGGAGCGGTCGTCCAAAACTCCTTGCGAAAGATGAGCGCGATCGCTGCGATCGTGAGCAGCAGACCCACTGCCGCCACGGGCGCCAGCGCGGAGGCGAACGTTGCGTAGGGGATATGCGAAAGGCTCCCGATGATAATGTTCTGCGGATTGCCCGTGATCGTCGCGGTGCTACCGACATTGGACGCGATAGCGACCGCGAGCAGATAGGGCACAGGATTGCGCTTCAGCAGGAGCGCGACATCGAGTACCAGGGGTGTCAGTGCCAGGCAAATGGTGTCGTTGACGAGGAACGCCGAAAAGAACCCTGAGACCAATGCCACGGCCGACAGCAAGATCACAGGATGGCGCGCATGCGTGGCCACCCACGCGCTGACCAATTGGAAGAGGCCGGATAGCCGCAGATTGGCGACTACGATCATCATGCCGAGCAGCAGCGTGATGGTGTTGAAGTCGATCGCCTGGTACGCTTCTTTGAGCGGCAACACGCCCGCGACGACCATGCAAGCGGCGCCCGCGAGCGCGGCCCCCGTGCGATCGAGGCGGAGGCCCGGAAATTTGCCCAGAGCAATCGCCACGTAGGTCATCGTAAAGATGACGATGGCCGCAACTTCCGTTACGTTGTGGCGCACGACTTGTGTCAACGCGTGCGCCGACGTGAGCTCCGGCGTTCCCAACAGATGCGCGACGAGACCAAATACTGGAACCGCGGCGACCGCCGCACCGAGCCAACCTGCCACGCGACGCCACGAGGGTCGTTCGGCGGGCCTTGGTTCCGCCACGAGGGCCGAGCTGTGGGACTGCCCATCGGTCGGCACGGAATCCGTTTGCAGTGAGGTCAGTCGAGCGGCAGCGCGCGGCGTCATCAAATGAGACCTTCAAACAGGCTCTTGCAGGGTTCTCAGTGCCAACGCCTGCCGTCCACGGGGCGCAGCCACGACGGGCAGCCGGCCCTCACGCATGCACTCGGCCGCCGTGCTTAGCACCATGCTTTGGGCGGCCCGCTGTCGAGGATTCGGTTGCCATCCGCGGCGTCGGTAGCGTCGGCGGCAATCATGTCGGCCGAGCTCGGTCGCACGCCGCGCGCGGTGACGCGGTTGCCGGGTCGAGGTTCGGCGCGGATCTGATCCGACAGGTGCGGTGGAGAGGGCACTTCGATTCCGTTTGCTAGGATCATGCCGCCAACGTCACCACGCGGATTAAGCAGGAGCGCTCGAGCTTACGGGTTGCGTAGGGTAGGTGGTCGGGATCGAGGCAATGCATATTGAGTGACCTCCTGAAGTCGGATCGCTGTAACAAAATGATGCGTCGCGCATGACGCGCGATGATGTCCCCCAGCTGCGGGGTCATTTCATTTGAAACGGTTGGCGCAGATGCCGAAACTTTCCCGCACAACTGGGGACTCCGCCCGCTCGCCAATTGTCCCAGCGCATGAGGCAGAAAGGGCCGCTCTTGGGCGGAGCAGTTTACTTGCCGCGATTCGCCCGGGAGGCACTCATCGCTGCTTTGCGGCGCGATCAGGCAGGAACAGCACGTTCCTAGAGTTCCTGGCTGCGTCTTGGACCGCAGGGGTCATTCGCTATGAAGTGGATTTCGCGGGACACGCCGTAACTTACTTCGCGTGTGACGGCGAACCATACGTCGAGCAATATCCCGCAGTTGAACTGCAGCAGCAGACGTCCAAGGTGAAGCTGTCACGCTAGGTGGCCAGCGTTTTCATGACGCGATAAAGCTCATTCTTCGTTTCGAAGCCGATCCCGGGAACGTCCGGGAGCCTGACATAGCTGTCTTCGACCGGGATGCCGTCAGCAAATCCGCCGAAGGGCTGAAAGATGCCCGGATAGGACTCAGTCCCCCCCAGTCCCAATCCGGCGGCCAGATTGAGCGACATCTGATGACCTCCATGGGGAATACAGCGGTCTGCCGACCAGCCCGACTCTTGCAACATCTCGAGAATGCGCAGGTACTCGACCAGGCCGTAACTCAACGCACAATCGAATTGCAGGACATCGCGATCCGCTCTCATCCCTGCGTAACGGATCAAATTGCGTGCATCTTGCACAGAAAAAAGGTTTTCGCCTGTGGCCATCGCTCCCGGATAGCAGTCCGCCAGCGCCGCCTGGAGTTCGAAGTCAAGGGGATCGCCAGCTTCTTCGAACCAGCGTAGCCCGTAAGGGGCGAGCGCGCGCGCATACGCGATGGCTGTGTCCAGGTCGAACCGGCCATTGGCGTCGACTGCCAGTTGGTCCGGGCTCTTGAGTACCTCGAGAACGCTCTCGATGCGTCGTAGGTCCTCCGCAAGCGGCGCTCCGCCAATTTTCATTTTCACGACCGAATAGCCAAGAGCCAGATAGCTGCGCATTTCGTCCTGCAACGCCGACAGCTGCTTGTCCGGGTAGTAGTATCCGCCCGCGCCGTAGACAAATACCCTGCTTTCGACCACCCCAGCCCGATAGCGGTTTGCAAGGAGGCGATACAGCGGGAGGCCCTCCACCTTGGCGACGGCGTCCCAAACAGCCATGTCGAGGACGCCGACGGCCACCGAGCGTTCGCCGTGGCCGCCGGGTTTCTCATTGCGCATGATGGCGGACCAAACCCGATGGGGATCGAAATTCCCCCCCGCTTCGTCGAGCAATGATTCGGCAGGCGCGGCTTTGAGGCGAGGAATGAAACGATCGTGCAGAAGTCCGCTGGGCGCATAGCGCCCGTTGGAATTGAACCCGTAGCCGATGACCGGCTTGCCATCACGGACGGCGTCCGTGACCAGCGCGACGACGCTGACCGTCATCTGACTGAAGTCGATGTAGGCGTTGCGAATCTCAGACTTGATCGGAACCACGGTCTCACGAACGTCGACGATTCTCATGGGGAGCTTCCTGTGCGACGCGAACCCGCGTCAACCGCGCTGCAGTAGTGGCCGGAGCTCACGAATACCGCTGACGCTTTCGAGGTGAAACACCCGCTCAATCAGACTCGAGCACTTCGCTGTCCCGAGTATCGGAGCGATCAGGTCGGTGGCCTTGGCTATGATCTCGTCGCGGGTCATCGGATTGGCGGGCGTTCCGCGAACATCGTCAACCCGCCGGCTCAAATGCGTGCCGTCCATCAACGTCACGTCCACGATCGCCACGCGCAAAGGCATGAGATCTTGCAGCGCCTGGCTCGGAATAAGTGTCACCTTTGCACGCGCACCAAGCGTCCTGGGGTCTGTCAGGCGACTGCTTTCGTGGACCGAGGCGAACGTTAC
>JAQGOC010000280.1 GCA_028293805.1 Gammaproteobacteria bacterium | reverse complement strand
AGGCAGGGCTGCAGGTTTCCGTTCCCGGCGAATTCACTGCGCCTGGAGCGCTTGACTTCGCACACGCAGCGGTGGCGATAGCGGCGCCGGCGCCTGAAAGCAAGGGGCCGCCACTGTGTCGGAACGGCCGGTTGAACCGAAACGGGCGGCCGGCGAACTTACCCTGTAGGGCGAGAGTACTGGTCGAGGCCCTACGATGGACCCGCGCCGGCGGTGTCGCGGATTTCCAACCGATAGAACGGTGACCGACGCTGCCGGCGACGGCTGGCTCAGGGCTTGCGGACAAATGCTGTCGATTCTGGTTTGCCATTCTTACTTCCTGCGCTTCGATCAGAAGCAGCTGGAACGCGCCAAGCCCTATCCGCCGCTCGCGACTTTGCAGGTCGCGGCGCTGCTGCGGCAGGCAGGACATCGGGTGGCGCTGTTCGATGCCATGCTCGCGGAAGGCACGGCCGAGTACGATCGCTTGCTCGACTCCCTCGAGCCGCAGCTGGTGCTGTTCTACGAGGATAATTTCAATTTCCTGAGCAAGATGTGCCTCGGCAAGATGCGTCGCGCCTGCTGCGAGATGATTACCGGCGCGCGGCGGTCCGGAGCGCGAGTGATCGCGGCCGGTTCCGATCCTACGGACGCGCCGGAGCCATACCTGCGTGCCGGTGCCGATGTGGTTCTGAGCGGCGAGGGTCTCGAGGCACTGTTTGAACTAGTGCCACGGCTCGACTCAAATCCGGAGCTGGAAACAGACCGGCTTCTCGACGGGCTTTCCGGCGTCGGTGCGCTCGTCAGCGGGAAGGTGAAAGTGATCCGCGCACCGGGACTGGCGCGTTCGCCTCAGCATACGGCAGCGGCTGCGTGGGATCTCGTCGATATCGAGCGCTACCGTTCGGTGTGGCGTAAGGCGCATGGTTACTTCAGCCTCAACATGGCGGCCTCGAAAGGGTGCTCCTTCCGGTGCGCGTGGTGCGCGAAGCCCATATGGGGAAATCAATACCTGCAACGCAGTGCCGCGGACGTTGCCAAGGAGATGGCGCTTCTCAAACAGACCTACGCGCCGGACCATGTGTGGTTCGCCGACGACATCTTCGGCTTTCGGGTCGACTGGGTAGCGGAGTTCGCTCGGGCCGTACAGGCGGGCGGCGGGTCCATACCCTTCACGATTCAGACCCGCGCCGATCTCATCAGCGAGCGCATGGCCGAGGCACTGCGGGACGCCGGTTGCAAGGAGGCCTGGATCGGTGCGGAGAGCGGCAGTCAGCGCGTGTTGGATTCCATGAACAAAGGCACGACGGTGTCCGAGATCCTGGCCGCCCGCCGCCGGCTGCAGGCAGTCGGCATCCGCGTCGGCTTTTTCATCCAGCTCGGTTATCTCGGCGAGGACCTCGTCGACATCATCGCCACGCGCGAGCTTATCGAGGCGGCGCGGCCCGACGATGTGGGCGTCAGCGTCTCGTACCCGCTGCCTGGCACGAAATTCCACGAGCTCGTCAAGGAGCGGATGCGGGGCAAGACTCACTGGCAGGAGAGCGATGACCTGGACATGATGTTCCAGGGCACCTACAGCTCCGAGTTCTATCGTGCCATCCGCAATATCCTGCACGACCAGGTGGCTCTCGAACAGCCCGCGGCTCAGCGGGACAACGGCGAATACGCGCATGCACGTCGCACGTTGGAGCTCCGATGGACCGAGCTGCTGTCGCACGAGCTTCAATATCGTTCGCCGGTCAACGCAACGGCGGCTAGGGCATGAAGAGTAGTAACCTGATGATTCCACGACCTGAGGTCGTGCAGGACGCTTTGCGTAAGACCACGGAGGCGCTCGCCCGCGAGCTCGCGCAGCCGAGGGGTGTGACGCCGGACTGGTCTGAATTCGAGTGGCACGCCGCGCGGGCTGCCGCCGCGATCCATGGAGTCGCACCGCTGCTGGCCGCTTCGCTGCGCTGGCAGGGGCCTCCGGGCTGGATGACGTTTCTCGCGGAGCAGAGAGCTACTACCGTGAGCCGCCACCGCCGTATAGACGACCTTGCGCAGTTGATCGGCAGCCGTGCGCGCGAGGCTGGTATAGCGGTCACGGCGCTGAAAGGAGCGGCGCTGCACGCGAGTGGCGTATATACAGCTGGCGACCGGCCGATGGCCGATCTGGATCTGCTGGTGACCGAGCCCGACCTCGCTCGCGCGTCGAAGCTCATCGAGGGCCTGCAGTTCCGCGAGACCCTGACTTTCTGGAAAAACCGCGTGTTCGCGCCGAACCACTCCCGGAAATCGGGAGGGCTGGGTGAACAGCCCGGCAACGACATCAAAATCGAGTTGCACTGGCGAATCCGGGAGAAGCTGCCCGTGCGCATGACGGACATCTCGGAGTTGGTTTTTCCTCGACGGCCTCTCCCCGGCCTGAACACCTATCCGTCGCAAGCCGCTTTGATGCTGCACCTGATCCTGCATGCGGCCGGCACGATGACGAGTCGGACGCTGCGGCTCTTGCAATTGCACGACCTCGCGCTGCTCGCGGCGCGGATGACCGCAGACGATTGGAATGAAGTCCTGCGGCAAGGTGAAGGTCGATGTGGTCCATGGTGGGTGTTGCCACCGCTGCGGCTGGTGGCCCGGTACTACCCTGCCGCGATCCCGTCTTCTGTTCTCGAGGCTTTGGCGCACAGCTGTCCGCCGCTATTGAGGGGGATCACGGCACGCCGGAGCCTGACTGACGTTTCTCTCTCGAGCCTCTGGGTCCAGGCGCTGCCAGGTATAGAATGGTCGCAGTCGATCGCCGAAATGCTGAAGTATCTTGCCGAGCGGGCGCGGCCCGACGCGGAAGTGTTGGCGACCCGCAAGGATGCAACGGGTAGTGAAGCGTGGGCCGCTCAGAGCCAATGGGATCGGCTACCCCAGAAGTCGCGCATCCTACGTTGGGTGACATCGCGCCCCACTCGGAGCGCAACGATGTACGTCATTCGCGCGGCTCTACTGCAACCGCAGTAGGCCACCTTTCTCTTAGGCCAACCCGCTTCAAACCAGGCTCCTGTACAACTCTTCAAAGCGGCGCGCGGTGTAGTCGGCATTTTCGGCGGCGGCCCGCTTCAGAGCCTCGCGAGCGAGACGCAGGCGCAGATCTTCGTCATTGAGCACTTGCCTGATCGCGCCTGCAAGGCTGCCCCAGTCTCCTACAGGGACCGCCAGCGCGGCATCGGGCGTCCATTCGGTTACATGTCCCACTGCGGTGCCGACTGTCGGAACCCCCGTTGCCGCAGCCTCCAGCATGGCCAGCGGACCCGCCTCGTGGCGTGACGAAATGATCATGAGGTCGGCCGCTTCCACGACCGGGCGCAGCTGCCGCACTGTCAGAAAGCCCCGAAATCTGATTCGGTCGGCCAGGCCCAATCGAGCGGCCAACCTCTGAATCTCACCGTGCAGCGTATCTTCGCCCACAATCTCCATCTCGAAGCTCGTCCCGGTTTTCTCGAGTGCGGCGAGAGCCCGCAACAGGGTCGGCTGATCTTTCACTCCGTTGAGGCTGGCGACATGTATCAAACGTGCCGAGCTGCCGGGGTGGCGGCGCACGGGTTCGCGCGTTGGCCACACTTCGAGATCGACACCGAGGGGCAAGCGCTGTGCCGCGAAGCCGAGTGCCTTCAATGAATCGATGATGGGAGCACTCGCCGCCGTGATTGCGGACGCACCTCGCAGAGTCAATGCTTCTCGCAGGCGTCCCCGCCACGTCAGCCGTCCGCCGTAGCCGATTTCGTGCAGAGCCACGAGCTCGCCGCCCGCGACGTGAATGAGGCTGGGAATGCCCAGCAGCTTTCCCGCCGTCACCGCGATGAGCCCGGAGGTTCCGGACCAGATCGCCTGCACGACGTCGAAACGCTTCAGACGATGCAGGGAACGCAGCAGCCTTATCGCTCCCAAGCGTGTGTGCCGCGAGCCGATGTTGTAGATGCGCGCTCCTGCGAGATCCCATTCACCCGCTTGAGCCTCCTGGCCCAGGGCGATGACATGCACATCGTTATGTCGCGAGAGCCGTCCAATCAAGGTCAGGAGCGCCGGAATGATCCGATACTCTCCCGATCGGTCAACGCCGCCTGGCACTATCAGCGCGATGCGCAATGCTGTGGTTGCCTGTTCGCCGCTATCGGGCCCGCGAGTCGAGCAGCTCTCGCAGGGTCTCAACGGTTTCCAGCGGATGTCGCCCACGGCGCAACTCGAACGCGTCGATGCTGGCTATGCTTTTCGTGAACGTCGTCCATTGCGGCTGGTTTGCGGCATAGGGCTGTAGCGTGGCTAGTTTCCCTCGCAGGCTGGACTTCGACAGCGCGGTCAGTTGCGGGCCGGCGCCAGCGCTTTGTGCTGCAAGGAACACGATTGCAGTCAGTCTTGGCGGAGCGGCGGCGAGCCGGTAATCCCCCCGCCGCAGGTCGACCTCGAATTTCCTGACGCCGCTGCGGCGCTGGATAACGGGGGATTTCCGCATCCTTTCGCGGTCGCGCGCACGCACCAGCCATCGCAACGAATCGGAGCGGACATGCAGGAAGTTCGCGACCCCCGTCGCCAGCAGCGTGTCCGGCGTGACAAAGACGCTATCCTCCGACACGAAATCGAAGCCCTCCAGCAGGCAATGCAATGCCGCCGTCGATTTTCCCGAACCACTTGCCCCCACGAGCAGAACCCCGCGCCCGCCTCGACTGACACACGCTCCATGCAGAGGCACAAGCCCTTGGGAACGCGCGGCGAGCGTAAACACTGCAAATTCGATGAGCTCATAGCGGGTGTGGTACGGAAATCGCAACATCTCCGGCGACACCGCCACGAGTGCGGCCCGCTGCCCGGGAGATAGGACCACGAAATTGGATGAAGCCGTCGCGCCGCCCAGGAGACCGGCACCGGAGAACATCGCGAGCGGCGGCGGCTCGGAGCGCTTGCGCGCCGGCCCTGCGGGCGTCAGCAGCAGCCTGACACGCAAGCGTGGCGGCGTGGCACTTAGCCGATGTCGCGGCAGGTCCGCGTAGGCAGACTCCACGAGACGGAGCAGGTCGCGGCTGTTGCTCTCGAATTCGAATCGGCCCCCCAGCACTTGCAGGCGTTTTCCCGGGTGCGATGCGTGTTCCCAGAACGGATCGGCGAAAAGATCGGGCGGTATACTGTCGTTCTGGCGAGTCATGCCTTCGAGCTCGGTGCCGGGGCCGCCAACATACGACATACACCCGGGCCGATAAAGCTCAACCTGACCTCATTGAGCCAAGGGTTTTGCGCTGAAGACTTCACACACCTCGGATCCCGCGCCCGTAGCGACCGCCCTGCCGCAACTACGCGACACGCAGGAAGCTTTTGACAGCGTCGCGGCCGACTACGACGGCCCGCGTGGGAACAATGCCCTGATTCAAGACATGCGTGCGGAAATGTGGCGCTTTCTGGACGCCACGTTTCCCGCGGGCAGCCGCCTGATCGATGTCGGCTGCGGGACCGGCCTGGACGCCGCTCGCATGGGAGGACTCGGGCACAACGTCACGGCGATCGACTGGTCGCCTCAGATGGTGCAGCGGACGAGTGACCGTGTCGAGCGCGAGCATCTCACGGGTCGCGTGCGGGCGATCGCGTTAGGCGCGCAGGAACTGCGCAATCTGGACGGCGACGCTACCTATGACGGCGCGTATTCGAACCTCGGCCCGTTGAATTGCGTTCCGGATCTTAAGGAGGTGTCGCGTGAATGCGCGCGCTTGCTGAAGCCCGGCGGCACGCTCGTATTCACCGTCATCGGGCGCCTGTGTCCGTGGGAGATAGCGCACTACCTGCGTCGGGGACGCTG
>JAQGOC010000274.1 GCA_028293805.1 Gammaproteobacteria bacterium | reverse complement strand
GGCGTATCCACAATGAAGATGCTGTTCTGCATATTGGCCGCCCGATTGCCAACACGCAAATCTACATTCTCGACCAGGATCGCCAGCCCGTGCCGATTGGAGTGGCTGGAGAGATCTATATCGGCGGAGCGGGGGTGGCGCGGGGCTACTGGAGTCGTCCGGAGTTGACCGCGGAGCGTTTTGTAGTCGATCCGTTTAGTGGCGCGCCGCGGGCACGAATATACCGAAGTGGGGATCTGGGGCGGTGGCAAACGGACGGAACAATCGAGGTTCTGGGCCGCAATGACGAGCAGGTGAAGATCAGGGGCTACCGCATCGAGCTGGGCGAGATTGAGGCTCAGCTGCTACGGCACTCGCAGGTGAAAGAGTCAGTAGTGTTGGCTCGAGAGGACGAGCCCGGAGAGAAGCGACTGGTCGGCTATGTAGTGGCACACTTTCCGCAACGCGACGCGCAGCATGCGGGGTCCGAGAACGCGGGCGCTGATATAGTGGATCAGTGGAAGAGATTGTATGACGAGACCTACGCGGAAGGGGTAGCGGGGCCGAGTTTCACGGGGTGGAACAGCAGCTACACGGGTCAGCCGATTCCGGAGCCGCAGATGCAGGAGTGGCTCAGCTGTGGGCTCGAGCGGATTCGAGCACTGTGGCCCAATAAGGTGCTGGAGATCGGCTGTGGAGTGGGATTGTTGCTGCAGCATCTTGCCCCGCAATGTGCAGTGTATGTAGGGACGGATTTCTCGGCTTCTGCGCTCGAACAGCTGCGGCAGTGGGTGAGCCGGCGAGAAGATCTCAAGCACGTTGAGTTGTTACAGCGTTCGGCCACGGAGCTTCAGGATATGCAGTCCGGCTCCTTCGATACGGTAGTGCTGAACTCGGTGGTGCAGTACTTCCCGGACATAGAGTACCTGCTCGCGGTGTTGCAGGAGGCGGTTCGGCTGCTCAGTCCCGGCGGGAAGATTTTCGTGGGAGATGTCCGCCATCTGGGGCTACTACCGATGTTTCACAGCGCAGTGCAGCTGAGCAAGGCGGCCGCCATGGTCAGCGTGGGGCAGTTGAGGAAACGCATTGCCCGAGCGGTGGCGCAGGAGAAGGAGCTGGTGATCGATCCGCAGTTCTTTCAGGTGCTGCCCGGGCGTTTGCCCGGCATCAGCGCGGTGGAGGTGCAACTGAAGCGGGGGCATGCGCCAAATGAGTTGACACGCTATCGCTACGATGTGGTGTTGCACACAGGTGAGGAGATTGGCACCCGCGCGATCTGCGAACCGCTCGATTGGCAAACAGCCGTTCCGTCTATTGCGGAATTCGATGTGGCTCTGAGACAGCGACGCTGGTGCGCGGCCGCGCGTTTGTATGAGATCCCCAATCAGCGCCTCGCCAAAGAGGCGGCCGCTCAAAGACTGATTGAGACAGCCGATGAGGCCCTGGAGGCGGGAGCGTTACGGCTTCAATTAACTGAGTTGCCGGTCGAAGGAGTGGACCCGGAAAAAATCTGCGAGGCGGCTGAGACTCGCGGCTATGACGTCCAGGTGAGCTGGGGTGCACAAGACTCGACAGGATGCTTAGATGTGCAGCTGTTGGATCGCGCCCGAGCCGACCAGGTAACACGGGCCGTGCCGCACCCGCCGGATATGGCCACACCCTGGAGCGCGTATGCCAATGACCCGATGGAGAACGGTTTTAGGCAGCAGCTGATCCCGCAGCTGCGCGAGTACCTGAAGGGGCGGCTGCCCGAGTACATGATCCCTTCGGCCTGGATGCTTCTTAAGCAGCTGCCACTCACGCCCAACGGCAAGGTGGACCGGCATGCGCTACCTGCCCCGCAGAGCCGGCCCGAGGAGATGGGTGAGTATGTCGCACCGCGTACCGAGCTGGAACGCACACTTGCAGACATCTGGGCACAGGTGCTGCGCGTCGATCAGGTAGGAGTGCAGGACAACTTCTTCGAACTCGGCGGACACTCGCTTCTCGGAATGAAACTGATCGCGAAAGTCGCAGAACGGATCGCCGTGCATCTGTCTGCCATTACAGTATTTCAGCACCCCACAATTCAAGAGATGGCTAAGGTTGTGGAGTCTCTTCGATTGGTCAGTGCAGAGACCCTCCATTCCGAAGGATTTGAATTTGAGGAGGGAGTTATATAACCATGCGAGAAGACTCAGCGGCGAGCCCGAAAAACTCTCAATTGTTATTACGGAGTCCGCAGTTCGTGAGGGCGCTCCATTTCGTCGTCGGTCAGACACTCAGACAATGCGGCGTTACTGTCACTGGGATTCCATCCTTCGCTTTGAACGCCGAACGACGGCGTTGGAGAAACGCCTTATTGCGGGGCCAATAGGTCATCAGCTGACACGAAATCATGGTTGATGCGCAGAGGGTATGTCGTAGTTACGTCGGGGGCGTTCATTGGTCATGTTTCAGACAAATTCGCACGTCACGGGTCGGGTAGCAATGGAGATGTATGTGAAGGTATCCAACAGCCAAGAGTCCATGAGCAAGATCGCCGACGTCCTTGGATATTGTCGTAATAAGGGTGTCAGGTTATGGTCAGAAAATGGTCAACTGCACTATAAGGCACCCAAGGGCGTGCTCACTCAACTGGAGATTGAGAGACTTAGGCTCTCCAAGGACCAAATCGTCGCGCTTTTAGAAAGAGCTAATGACGCGAAGGGCGTAGAGCCAAAGCTTGAGTCGTGTATCCGGGTCGGTCATGCCCCAACGACGTTCTCGCAGCTAGCACACTGGCATCGCTATCAACTGAGCGAGCGGCGCAGTTTGCGTCAGGTTGCCTCCGCGATGCGCCTACTCGGGCGGCTGAACATTGATGCGCTCCGAAAAAGTCTGATAGAGATCGTTCGTCGACACGACGCACTACGCACTCGCATAGTCGATGTAGACGGAATTCTCACGCAGGAAATCGCCAATTCAGCCGATTGCGCGCTAGTAGCTGACGACTTGACAATATTCCCGGAGACTCATCGGGAGAGGGAAGTCTTACGCTTAATTGAGCAACATATAGTCGAGCCGATTGATTGCGCTACAGGTCCGCTATTTGGAGTGCGCCTATTAATGCTTTGTAACAATGAGCACGTGTTGATTATCGCGATGGAACACATGATCTCGGACGCGTTCTCGATGAACATTCTATTGCGGGACCTTTTCACAGCTTACAGGCAAGCATCGAAAGGGCGGGCCTTCTCCTTGCCGGAAATACCAGTCCAATACCCAGACTATGCTATTTGGCAAAGGAACACGCAGAAGTCATGGGTTGAAAAGCATGGCGCATATTGGGATAGGCGTCTAGGCGGATGTCAGCGGGTGAGATTTCCCGCGGATGGAAGCGTGACCATCGACACTCGCGTGGGGTGGGGAAGCGTACCGCTGAAGGTGGGGAGCGCTTTGAAAGCGGAATTGCGCGAGTGGTGCCGCCTGAGACGGACCACTCTCGTCATGAGCGTGTTCACTGCATACGTTGGGCTCATGCTGCGTTGGTGTGGCGAATCAGAGGCCGTGATCCAATATATCACTGATGGCAGAGTTAGCACCAAATTGGAGAACACGATTGGATCTTTTGCAACGGGATTATATCTTCGCATAGAGCTTCATGAGGGTGATAGCTTTCTTGAGTTAATGGATCGAGTTACAGAGGAATACTGTAACGCATACCAACACGCGGATTTTTCTTACATGGAAGCGCAAGTACCCAGACCTGAGTTTACGCGGAACAGCTGTTTCAATTGGGTGCCTCAAGGGCCAAAGAGTAGTCCCTCAGACTTGGATGGATCGGATGACACGATCACATGGTCCCCGGTCCCATTTGAACACCCAATACTCAAGACTCTTGAAAGAGACACCGAGCCCTTTATTCTGCTGTATGAGACAGACGACGATATTGTCGGTGGTGTGAGCTTCCCATTGAATCGATTCTCCAGCAACATAATGGAACGTTTTGCGCGGAACTGTCTGGTGTTCATAAGGGCGTTGCTAGGCCAGCCGGAGCAGCGTGTGAAGGATGTCTTGCTCGAATAGGCTAGACATCATGGCCTGACCTAGTGGAGTCAGGCCTAGCCGCAGGTATAGGTAGGGAGAAGAGGTCTGCCTCCATTATCGTGGGTTGCGCACCGTGAGGTGCGCCGAGCCATACATGGACGCCCCCCGCCTTGCCAAGCGCTCTTCCGATCTTGCAGTTGCACAAGTCAAGATTGCAGCCATACATCCGGCCTCTTGATGCAGCCTCGAGCTGCGGGCCCTGATGGAATACGCCGGTTGACACCTCAGCACATGCGTGGACTTTTGATGTCCAGTGCAGAGAACGGCTTGCCTGGAGCTCCGAAAGCGTCACAGGGAGTACTGGACTAGACTTGGCGGATGAACAGCGGTAAGGCGGACGCCCCTGCGGGGGACGAGTCCATTCACCTAGTGACGATCGACTGGACGCGCGGGAAGTGGTCGGGGACGCGGGGCAAGTACTCGCGCGAGCACCAGTGGCACTTCGCGGGCCGACTGAGTTTGAAGGTCTCAGACGCACTGGCGCCGGCGGGGTATCGGGAGGCCGCGCGGCTGGATCCACTGAAGTCGTACGTGGCGACGATCGCCAGCGCGCACATGCTGGCCTGGCTGCACGCGGCCTTCAGCCACGAGGTGGAAGTCGAGAAGTATCTGGACACCGCCGAGGGTGTGGTGAGCGCGTTGCCTGAAGGCCGGTGTTGGGTCAGCGAAGTGATCCTGCAGCCACGAATCACATTCAACTCGACCCAACAGGTCGCCGCCTCGGCTGCCAAACACTTTCACGAGCTCGCGCAACGCGACTGCTTCATCGCGCAATCGATCAAAACGAAGGTGACGATTCGCAGCCCGTGATCTGATCGGTCTGCGGCTGCAGACGCGCGAAGTCATGAGGCAACAGGTTGACCGCCGTCTTGTTGGTTGAGGCAGCAAGCTTCGGCAGTACCCAGAGTAGATAGGCTTCCGGGTTGACGCCCAGCAGCCGGCAGGTGCCAACCACGCTATAAATCACTGCCGAGCGCCAGCCTGCGTCCGGATGGCCGATGAACAGGTAGTTCCTCAAACCCACTTTGGTAGGGCGGAAGCAGCGCTCGATGGCGTTCTGATCGATGTGGATGTGACCGCAGCCGACCTTCGCGTACCGAGCCAGATGACGCCAGCGATTGGTGGCGTAGGTCACCGCTTCGCGCAGCTTGCCAAACAGTGGCGCCTCACGCTCGAGAGATCGGAAGCGGCGTTGCAGCCGTTTCAACACCGGTTTCGCTTTCGCGTGCCGGTAGAGCCCGCGCTTTGCATGACTCAGGCCGAGGTTTGTCGCCTCCTTTTCGATGCGATACAGCTGGGTGATATCCTGCAGCAGCGGCAACGCCTGTGTCTCGCCTGCCTTGACAGCCTCTCGTACGTAACGTCGTAGATGGCCGATGCATTCGAAGCGCGTGAGATTCGGGTAGTGTTTGAACACACCCGGATACATCGCCGCCCCATCAGTCTGCACCTCCCCGTTCCAGTGCGGTGGAAAGAAATTGTGCAGGATCGCGCCACTGCGCGAGGGCGAGAACTCCAACACGATCGCGTTTTCGTGTGGGGCGTGATAGCCCCACAAGTAGGCATCGCGTGCACGACCTCCGCGGTCCGGATCGATCAGCTTGGTGAAGGTCTCATCGAGCTGAACGTACCCACTGCCCAGGATCTTGTGCTTCAGATACTGGTGGATCGTGATCAGCAGATGGGCCACCGCTTCCACGTACCGGCAGCGCGCCTGCCGTCCGATCCACACTCCGCCGCGCGCATCGATGCGCTCCTGGCGATACAAAGGAACATGATCAACATACTTCGTAATCACAACATGCGTGAGGAAGCCGGGGCCGACACCAGATTGCGGGATGACCTGCGCCGGTAGCGCCGCCACGATCGGGGCCTGCGTGCGCTGCGGGCTCGCATACACCGGCCGCACGATCTCCCGCCGGAAGAACACGCTCGGTTGATACTCGATCTGAGTGGTGATCTCCTCGCGGATCTTCACCAGCCCGACTCTCTGGTCTTCCGGCAGATCGATCACCTCGCGACGCACGGGGAGGTTCTCCGGAGGCGGCCGACGTCCACCGCCTTTCTTGCGCTTCGCACAGGGGGCCCCAGATGCCGCGACCGCCTGCGCCGGGGCAGGCGAGGTGCCGGCTTCAGGGAGCCCGAACAGGGCTCGCTGTGCGGGATTGAGCTTCTCGTTCTTGGGGTCGAAGATCCGGCGCAGCAGATCCTGAAGTTTGTATTCCAGCTTGGCGCAGCGCGCCTCAGAGATCTTCAGCAGCGATTCGAGCTCATGTACACGGACCTGAAGGGCTTCCGTTTCGTTACGCGGTGCTGCTGTTGGCGTGAGCATGGTGCGCGCGAAGTATATAACTTCGCGCGCACCCTGTGTTGTTTTCGGGTGGGATCGACTGGAGCAAATGCGTCGCTACAGGTCGCGCGTCACTATCAGTTCCAGTTGTGGTTTCCCCGTTTGCAACCGCTCTTCATAGCGCTGCCAACCGCGGCGACTGCGCAGCTCAAACCCCTCCAGCAACAGCCGCAGTTGCGCCACGCTCATCTGCGCCACCGCCGCCTCGTCCTTCGGCCAGTCAAACGTCGCGCGTTCCAAGCGCTTGGTCGCCAGCCAGAACCCACTTCCATCCCAAAGCAGACAGCGGGCGCGGTTGCGGCGTCCATTGCAGAACGCGAAGACGCAGCCCGCCAGAACATCCTGTCGCAGGACCTGGCTCACCAAGCCACGTAGACCGTCAACGCCCAGCCGGCCATCAGTCACGCCGGTCTTCAGGAACACCCGCGTCTGCTCGCTCAGCCCGAACATGTCAGCAACTCCCGCAGCAACTGGCTCACCCACGCCGAATCGGTCCCGGCCGAAACACTCAACTCCACTCGGTTCGGCAGACGGATGTCCACCGATCCAGGGGATAGCAGCGCTGCGCCCCGGGGCGAATCCAGGGTCACAGCGCTCGCAGGCACCTCCACCAGAACCCCGGCGGACCGGCTTCGGGCGCTCAGACGCGCCTGCCTCAGCCAGAACGTCATCGTTGACAGCGCCACTTCGTGCTCGCGACAGAACTGCTTGTGGGTCTGGCCGCTGCGCTCGAACAGCGCGAGCAACCTCACACGCTCTTCGGCGCTGCGTTTACGCAGCGCCCGCGGCTTGCGTGGCTTCAGAAACGGATGGGAATCTCTCGAATGCAATCTCATGGCGCAGATACCTCTGTGGGTGAACTGCGTCCTCATCTATCAGCCAGCGCTGACCGCCGCTATCCAGTACCCGGTGGGACGCTTTCGGAGCTCCCGAGCGACTGGCTCGGTCAGGTTGAGTCAACCGCGGTTTGACCTGGTGTGCCACTTTGCGCGTCTGTTCGCCAATCTCGGCGAACTCGGCTGCCACATCACGGAACTTCAGCGACAGATCCGGGCCGTGCATCGTGTAGATGAGGCGAGTCAGCGCCTGGAGGCGATCCCCGGCATCGGTCCGCTCAGCGCAAGTGCGCTCGTGGCAAGCATCGGCGATGCGCGGGCGTTTAAGAACGGCCGGCAGCTTGCCGCTTGGATGGGGTTGGTGCCGCTGCAGAACTCGAGCGGCGGGAACACACGTCTCTTGGGGATCAGTAAGCGCGGCGATAGCTACCTTCGCACGCTGCTGATCCATGGTGCCCGCTCAGTGCTGTTAGCGGCGGCGAGAAAACCGACGAAATTGGCTGGTTAGAAAACCGTGTTCTTGTGCCGGAAGATGCCGGGATGCTTTGCGGGTTGGATTAGACGAAGGGATATTGTTTCCGTGGCTGACGGAAGGAGCGAGCGGGACCGACGGTGTATAGGCCGTGCTGAGCTAAGACCAGCCGCGACGCTGCACGCGAAGAGCTGCGTCAGTGCAAACCGGCCCCCAGCCGATCAATGGACTCGAGCACGGGGCCCGATGCCCGCTGGAGCAAGTCATAGCGCTCGAGGACGAGTGCAACGGCGATGCGCTCACCGGTGCTGAGCACGCCGAAGGTCGTTTCGTCGCCGGCGACCATTTTCACCTTGGCGTGGATCTGTTCCGCGGCCGCGGCGATGGGGTCGAATAGCTCGTTCATGGCACGGGTGTTTTTCAGGCTGTAGGATCAGTTTCGACGAGATCCTTGCCTCTGAAGCTGGTGCCTTCAATGACGATGACCTCGGCGTGATGCAGGAGACGATCGAGAAGTGCCGAAGTGAGCGTGGAGTCATTGTTGAAAATCTGAGCCCACTTCTTAAACGGTCTATTGGTAGTCAGTACGATGGAGCCGCGCTCATAACGTTGGGAGATGACCTGGAAGAGCAGATCCGCACCGAGTTTGTCTATCGGAAGATATCCAACTTCGTCAACGAGAAGTAATGCGGGCTTCAGATACCGTTGCATGACGTGTTGGAGTTCACCTGCTCCCACGCTGGCGGCGGCCGATAGCGTCTGGATCATGTTGATTGCCGTGGTAAAGAGAACGGAGTAGCCGCTGGAGCAAGCGGCACGCCCGAGAGCAATCGACAGGTGAGTTTTCCCAAGGCCCGGGGTTCCGCTCAAGAAAAGCACATTAGCCTTTTGTTCGATGAAGCCGAGATGGAACAGGTTCTGGATCTGCGGCCGGTTGACCTTCTTCGGCCAACTCCACTGGAACTGATCCAGGGTCTTGAACAGCGGGAAGCGAGCGACCCGGATCCGTCGTTCGAGACTCTTGTCATCGCGATGGGCGACTTCCGCCTCGATGAGGCGTTGCAGGTACTCGAGGTGACTCCATTGCTGCTCGGCTGCGGTCTGAGCGAGATCATGATAATGGCTGCGAATGCAGGACAGTTGCTGGCGCATGAGGAGCTTGCAGAGTGGTTCGACCGGCTCGTCATGCTCGTTACCTGGGATGTCGTTCTCGTCACTCATGGGTTTTGGCCTCGTAGACAGACAGATCCGGTTCCGGCAGGTCGAGCTCCAACAGGTCCGCGCGGCGAGTGAGGGATAGCGGGCTGACGGGCTCGGTTCTGGAACGAGCCCGCGCCTGCAGCAGGTGCGCGATGTACTCGCTGGAGAAAGCGTTGAAGCCGAGCGCGTCCTCTATGGCTCGGGCGGCGGCTTCATTACCGTAGATCTGCGCCAAGGCGAGGATCTTGCGCAGATGCGAACGAGCATCCAGCCGGCGCGCACTCAACCCTTCGTAGTAGGCGGCGGCGTGATGGCAGAGCGTGAGGAACTGTGACAGCAGACGTTGCTCGCGCGCGCTCTTGCGCTGATCCAATAGCTGCTTCTCATGGTCCGGTTCGCTGATGTCCTGGCGGCGATCGTAGCTGCGGGTGTGGCGCGCGATGAGGGTGTCCTGGAAGTAGATGCACACGCGATCTGGGTAGAGCTTGACAGTCACGCGGCGGCCGGCGAAGTGGGCGGGCGCTGTATAGCGGTTGGTGTCGACGAGGATGCGAAACTGAGGGGAGACGCGCGTCGTCAGCCCCCGACCCAGATCGTAGGGGTTGATGTTAGCCGGGCGCAGGTGGGGCCGCTCTTGGGCAAACAGATCCACAGGGCGCTGATGGGTCTCGCCGTGGATGCGCACGTTGGCGATCTCGGTGAGCCAGATCTGAGCGGCGGTGTTCATGGCCGAGAAATCCGGCAGCGACAGTCCGTTCAAGAGGTTCTTCTTCACGTAGCCGACGCCGTTCTCGACGCGTCCCTTCTCCCAGCCGGCGGCGAGGTTGCAGGCAGCGATCTGAAATCCCTGATGGCGCGCGTAGTCGACGTACCGCGGATTTAACACCGGCGCTACACCGACCAGGCGTTTGAGCACGGCGGACTTCAGGTTATCCACCATGATCTTCTCGGGCACCCCCAAGGCGGCGAAGGCGTGCTCGTGGCAGGCGAGGAAGTGCTCCATCGTCTGCGAGACGGTGAACTCGAGATGCATCATGCGGGAATGACACAGCACCATCACGAAGAAGGAGAGTTTGCGCCGCGTACCGCCGACGGCGATGGTGCCGTACTCGCCCCAGTCCACCTGGGCCGCTTCGCCTGCGGCGAAGGACAACTTCAGGAAGGCCTTCTGCTTGGGTGGGCGGATCTGGTGGACATAGTCCTTGACGATGCTCACTCCGCCGGTGAAACCGGCCTCGCGCACACGCTGGAAGATCTGCTGAGCGCTGTAGGGATGTGTGTCCAACCAACGCACAATCTGACCCTTGTATGGGTCCAGACGGCTGCCGCGCTTGGGCTGTGGCGGCCGGCGATACTACTCGATGCGCGACCATTTGGAGACCGTCTCCGCATGCAGGCCCAGCGCCTGGGCGGTCTGCACGATCGACAGTCCCTGTCGTGTACGATGATCATGGATCTTGCAAAACGTCTCGTAGTCGATCATGGGCGACGTTGCACGAGAGGCATGCGCTGAGATAACACGGCCTGCACCGAGCGTAGGCCGGAAACCCGCGGCGGTGCCAGCGGCTGCAGGGACAACACCTGATACAGCGGTCGCTGGTAGCCGATGAGCCCGACAGTGATCAGCTCGGCACGGGCCCGCTCGAGCTGCTCCTGCGACACCGACAGTAAACGGCCGATCGAGGCGTCCCCGTAATAACTCAAACCCTGTGAGTCGGCGACGGTGACCAGCATCAGATACAGCGCCAGAGCGTGCACATTACAACGCCCGATGTGGCCGTCGCGCACTAAGCGCTGGTCGATCCAACTGAACTGCGCGGGGACCTGGCGTAAGCGATCAGGGCGTAGGGGCCGTTTTGCGGGCATCGTGTGTTGCACCCGAGAGGATGTCGTGCCCGAGTTCTAACAGCCGCCGCACCGTCACCGCGATGGAGTCTTGTAGCGTGGAGTTGGTCAGTTGGGCGATTAATCCGATCAGCACAGTGTCGAACCGGAGGGTTATTGAGGCGGATTTCGGACG
>JAQGOC010000257.1 GCA_028293805.1 Gammaproteobacteria bacterium | reverse complement strand
CGTCCTTGCGGTGATCCGAAGCCGCGCGATAGACACCGGCAATCGGCTGCTCCGCCGCGGCCGCGGCGGTGGTCTTCGCGTTCGGCTGCGAGGGGAGGAACCAGATCGCCTGGAAGCCTCCCATGTCCTCGCCGTTGACGGACTCGACGTCGTGTCCCATTGCGTGGAGCTGCGCGCCCACCAGCTCGTAAAGATTCGATTCGAGGGCGAGCTTGTTGGATCCCTGGTCGTGGGTGAAGCGCGCCGCATCGCTGGCAGCCTGGGGGTTGGCGCCCAGATCGATCATGTCGACGAGCACTTGCGCATGCCCCTGTGCCTGCTGGCTGCCGCCCATCAGCCCGAAGGCCATCACGGGCTGACCGTCTTTCAGCACAAATCCTGGCAGCAGCGTGTGAAACGGCCGCTTACCGGGGGCGATCACGTTGGGGCTCTTCGGGTCCAGCGAAAACAGGGCGCCGCGGTCATTCAGCACGAAGCCGTACCCCGGCACGGTGATTCCGGAGCCGAAGCTGTCGTAAATACTGTAGATGAACGACACCATGTTGCCCAACCGATCGGCGACCGCCAGGTACACCGTGCCGCCCACCGGATCGCCCTTCGGCTCCGGCGTGCCCGCCTTGTCAGGATCGATGCGCCCGCAGAGCTCCGCGGCGTACGACTTCGAGATCAGGCGTGCAACGGGTACGTTCGTGAAGGCCGGATCCGCGTTGAAGGCATACAGGTCGGTGTAGGCGAGTTTTTTCGCTTCGACGAGCAGATGCCAGTAGGCCGGTGAGCGTGGGCCCAGCGCTGCGAGGTTCATGCCGAGCCTGGGTGCGCAGACCTCCAGAATGTTCATCATCTCGAGAACCGCAAACCCCTGCGTGCTGGGTGGCATCTCGTAGATGTCATAGCCGTGGTATCGGGTGGTGAGCGGCGTCTCCCACGTCGCGCGTGTATTCGCCAGATCCGCCAGCGTGATGGTCCCGCCAACCGCATGCGACTTGGCGACGATCGCATGGGCGATCTCACCCTTGTAGAAAGCGTCGCGACCCTCTGTCTGAAGCACGCGAAGGGCATGCGCGAGGTCCGGATTCCGAAACAGGTCGTAGATTCGCGGCGGCTTGCCATCGACCAGGTAGGTTTTGATCGAATCGGGGTCGTTCGCCAGGACCTCCGCGCCGTAGAGCCAATCGTTGCGGATCCGCTCCGTGATCCCGAATCCCTGCTCAGCCAGAGTCGCCGCGGGTTCGAGCGTCTCCTTGAACGTCATGGTGCCCGCGCGTTTGAGCAGGACGTCCCACCCATCTACGGCCCCGGGAACTGTCACGGAGTCGATTCCGTGAAGCGGCATCTGCTTTTTGAAGCCGCGCTCAGCGAGATGCCCGGGTGTGGCGCCCGCGGGCGCACGGCCGCTTGCATTCAGGGCGATGAGTCTCTTTTCCTTCGCCACCCAGGCGATCACAAAGAGATCGCCACCGACTCCGGCGCTTTCCGGTTCGACCAGGTTCATGACCGCTGCGGTCGCAACGGCGGCGTCGAACGCATTACCGCCCTGTTTCAGGATCTGCAGGCCTGCCTGTGCCGCCAACGGTTGGCTGGTAGCGACTACGCCGTTGCGTGCGAGTACTTCGGACCGGGTCTGCGGGAGCCAGCCGCTGGTGCGATCGCCGCGGACGGCTGTGAATTCCTGCGTGTCGGCAGCAGGTCCCGCGGTGGCGTTCAGACCGGCCAGCAGGGCAAAGGCAACGAAAAAGACTGCTGCAGTGCGCGACAGCCGGCGACGCTGAATCATCGAGCAACCCCCAAATCTCCCCCATGGGAGAGTGCCGGGATAGTACTTCGAGAGGGCCTCCGAGCAAGGATCGGAATGCGGCGAGCAAAAAAGAGCCGCAGAATTGCACTCATTTGCCGTGTGACGGCCTTACCGAGGCAGGAGCTTGAGCGATGAGTGCCGAGATCAGAACGTTGCGCCCGGCTCGCGATCCGGCACAGGGTGTGACCGAGCGGGTGACGACGCTCGATTGGGAGCGCCTGTCACGCGACCTCGATACGCACGGCAATGCCGTGGTCGAGCATCTTCTCGCCGCGGACGAGTGTGAGGCGCTGGCTGGTCTTTATCCCGAGGAGAGCCGGTTTCGCAGCCGCGTCGTCATGGGGCGGCATGGTTTCGGGAGGGGTGAGTACCAATACTTTGCCTACCCGCTTCCCGAAATCGTTGCCGCGCTGCGGACGGGGCTCTACCGGGGCCTCGCACCTATCGCCAATCGCTGGAACGCGCAGATGCGCATCGATACGCGGTATCCGCCAACACATGCTGAGTTTCTCGCTCGCTGCCGGGAGGCCGGACAGGATCGGCCCACGCCGCTGTTGCTGCAGTATGAGGCAGGGGACTACAACTGCCTGCATCAGGATCTCTACGGGGAGCATGTCTTTCCGCTGCAGGTCGCAATTTTATTGTCACGGCCGGAGGCGGACTTCACCGGAGGCGAATTCATCTTGACCGAACAGCGGCCGCGTATGCAATCGCGACCGGAGGTGGTGCCGTTGAGTCAGGGCGATGCGGTGATTTTCGCAGTCCATCACCGTCCCGTGCAGGGCACACGGGGGGTATACCGGGTGAATCTCCGGCACGGCGTGAGTCGCGTGCGCAGCGGGCATCGTCATACCCTGGGGGTCATTTTCCACGACGCGAAGTAATTTCCCCCCAAGGCGTGCTTGCCGCCGCCGTCAAGCGGATATACTTGCCACTCGCAAGGCTGGCGCAGACCAGTCTCGAACCGACGTGGAAGCGTGGCCGAGTGGTTGAAGGCACTAGTCTTGAAAACTAGCAACGGGGCAACCCGTTCGTGAGTTCGAATCTCACCGCTTCCGCCAATTTTTTGATCTCAGTAGCAGTCCTTTGCGGGTGCGGATCGCTGCCACGGATCCGCGGCGCCATCCGATTCCAATACTCGTCGATGCAGTCCGAGCCGCTGCCGATCGAGCGCTGTTTCGGCTCGCAGCATCCGTGCCCACCAGTCCGTCGGCGGCACGAAAAGCGCGCTCACATGCTTGCTGTGGGCGGCGTACGATTCTCCATCTTGCCTCGCTCATGTTGGGGACAGCCCGTGCGGATGTTGACTCCGGTCAATGCTGCGCTGAGCACCGGCGGTATAACTGCCCAAACCCACAGGAGCAGATTCAATGGCCAGCAATCGCGCAGTCACGTTGATGGGTCCGCACAAGATGGAGGTCCAGGTCAGCACATGAAGGCTGTGCGTCTCCATGAGTACGGGCCGCCTAGCGTCCTCGTGTACGAGGACGCGCCGCGGCCTCAACCGCAAGCCGGTCAGGTTGCCGTGCAGATCTACGCCGCTGGCGTGGGCGTGTGGGACGCGGAAATCCGCCGTGGCGAATGGCGGGATATGATCGACTACCCAATGCCTTTGATCCTCGGCACAGACGTCGCGGGCAAAGTCGCGGAAACAGGAAGTGGCGTCACGAATCTCCGAGTGGGGCAAGACGTGTACGGCGTGGTGGACATGACACTGTCGGGATCCAATGCGGAGATCGGGTTAGGTCGTGCCGCCGCTCTGTCCCCCAAGCCATCGACTCTCTCTTACGAAGAGGCCGCCGCGGTGCCGGTGGTCGCGGTGACCGCGTGGCAGATGTTGTTCGACCTTGCCGGCGTCAAGGCCAGACAGACTGTACTCATTCACGGCGCAGGCGGCAATGTCGGGCGATTCGCCGTTCAATTCGCCAAGCGCGCCGGGGCTACCGTGATCGGAACGGCTTCAGCAAGAGATCTGGATGACGTGCGTGCTCTGGGCGCCGATCAGATCCTGGACTACAAAGGCAAGCCCTTCGAGCAAATCGTCAGGAACGTCGATGTGGTGATCGATCTCGTGGGTGGCGACACGCGCAGGCGTTCGTGGGATGTGCTGAAGGAGGGCGGCATTCTGGTGGCGGCCTCCGAGGAGCTGTCCGAAGAAGACACCCAGGTCGCGCGCAGGAAAAATGTGCGAGCCGCCTTCGTCGAAGTCGATGTGACAGCGAATCTGCTCGCCCGGCTTACGGAGCTTCTGGACGCGCGGCAGATTACCACGAAGGTCGGTGCGATCCTGCCGCTGGCCCAGGCCAGGCGCGCCCACGAGATGATCGAAGCGCATCAGCAGCCGAGCGGTAAGTTGGTCTTGAAAGTGCGCTAACGCGGGTTCCGGTCAGGCGCAGAGGCCGAGCGCGAGCGAACAGGCCGCCATCTCGTCCAGCTGTTCGCGGGAGTCACAGGTGGCACTATGCCACGCCGGGCCCAGATGTTGAGTCAGAACTGTTGCTACAGCGGTCCTCATCCGCTCTTCGGCCGGCCGCCGGCGCACCTGCCCGTGAGCCTCATGCGCCACATCGGCACAGATGGCAATCCTCGCCGCGGCGTCGTAGCGCCGCTCCTCGCAGGCGAGGAATGCCATCGCATCGAGCACGGTGTATAACTTGCCGGTGTCGAGTCGTATGACGAGCTCGTAGAGTTCGGCGCCAGTCGCGCGTGCCTCGTCGATCTCCCCGGCGAGTAGCAGCGCGCTGAAAGTCATGACCAGGAGCTCGAATCGGGTTTCGCGACGCCCCAGGTGCCGCAGACTGAGCGCCAGCGGGCGGCCGAGCTGCAGGGCTGCGGCGGTATTGCCGCACGCGATATCCAACTCGACGATGTTGACGGTCGCTGCGAGTGCCTGCCGCTCACTGGTTGTCAACGCGAGCCTCATGGCACGTTGATAAGCGGCACGAGCGTCGACGAACTGTCCGGCATTCATGAGTAGTGCGCCCTCGGTCAGTGCGCCGTGGGTCAGAAGGCGCGCCGGCCAAGCAGGGTCCTCGAGGGTGCGAGCTACTTCGAATGCCGAGCGCGCGGCGGCGGTGTCGACGCGCCAGTTGAAGGCGAGCTGCATCAGCGCGTAATAGTGGGATCGGATGTCGCTCGTCGCGGCGTGCATTTCGGCCGCGAGCTCCGCAGCGTACCGGGCTCGGTCGCATTGCCGCGTCGAGTCGTACGTGGCGATGGCTTCCCAGAATCGGCCGACGCGGGCGCGCGGCAGGGCATCGGAGAGAAGTGGGAGGCCCTGCGTGTAACGAGCACGGCCCTCGGCGTACAGGTCTGTCTCGACGAAGAGGGGCCAAGCGGAACCGAACAGGGCGACGCCAAGCGCGCGGTCATTGGCCGTCGCCCACTCCATGGCTGCGCGCACATTGTCGAGCTCAGGCTCGTAGCGATGCAGCCAGATGGCTTCGTCCAGTGACCAGTATTCCTGATAGGCCAGGTCGAGCAGCTCCAACATGGTAGCGGCCATGCGTTCGCGGGTAACCTGCAGCTCGTCATTGGCCGCGAGTCTTTCGAGCGCGTAGTAACGTGCAGTTTCGAGCAGCGTGTAGCGCGGGGGATTTACCGTCAGGGCCGTGACGAGCGAGCGATCGACCAACCTCCCAATCAGATCGATCGCCTCGCAGGTGTCGATCGTCTCATCTGCAACACAACGCGCTGCGGCCTTCAGCGAAAAACTTCCAGCGAACGTGCCAAGCCTGTTGAAAACCCGTTGTTCGGCCGGTGCGAGCAAGCCGTAGCTCCAGTCGAACGCGGTGTGCAGAGCGCCATGGCGCGGATCGGGCGGCCGGCCGGCGGGCCGTAGCAAGCGAAATCGATCATCGAGCCGCTCCAGCAGTGCGGCAAGGCCAAGCGCCGGAACGCGAGCCGCCGCGAGTTCGAGCGCGAGCGGAATTCCGTCGAGCCGTCGGCAGATTTCGGCAACCAGGGACGTGTTCGCTACGCACAGCTCGAACCGCCGGTCGGCCGCCGCCGCGCGTTGCGCAAACAACGCGACAGACGCGTACCGCACGGCGTCTGCCTGCGGCGTGGAAGGATCCGGGACTGGGAGCACTGACAGGCGATAGACGGTCTCCCCGGCAATACCGAGCGGGGCTTGACTCGTCACGAGTGCGCGCACTCCCTGTGTCTGCGATATGAGTTCGGCCAAAGGCGTTGCGAGCGCGTCACCGAGTTGGTCCGCGCAGTCCAGAATCAGCAATAGCGGCACGTTCTCCAGGGCCTGGCATAGCGCCACGAATCCGTCGACGCCATCGGGCAGCGGCAGCCCGAGCGCAAGAGCAATGGCCGATGGGACGTGCTGCACTGCGTCGAGTGGCCCCAGTGAAACCCACGCGACGGCGGCTCCAGGTTTTTCGGCTTCGCGCGCGAGGATCTCCTGGGCGAGCCGGGTCTTCCCGACGCCGGCGATCCCAACGACCGTCACGAGGCACGAGCGACCCAGAGCTTCCTGGACATCGCGCACATCGTCCTCGCGCCCGACCAGCGGTCCGAGTCGGTTCGGCCACGCCCGGCGCGCCATCGAAAGTCGCAGCGGCTCACGCTCGCTTGCTCTCACAATGGGTGCCGGAGCTTCCTCGGTTGACCTCCTGGGTGATACCTCCAACTCCAGGCGGTAGCCGAACCCCGGAACCGTGCGTATGGCGCCAGCGCCGAGGACACGTCTCAGGCTCGCGACCTGCGCAGGGAGGTTGTTTTCGTCGACTATGATGCGAGGCCAGACGCGCTCGAGCAGCGTGGCCTTGGTTACCAGGTGGCCGTGGTGCTCGACCAGGACTAGAAGCAGGTCAAACGCGCGCGCGCCCAGCTCCAGGGGCTTCCCCGCGACGGAGAGCATCCGTTCGGACGGATAGAGCTCGAAGTCTCCAACGCGTATCAGATCCATACGGCCCGGGCCTCACCGCGAATCCGCCACGGGGTGGCGTGTTGATGATCATACCCTGGCTGGCCCGCTCTCGCCGAAAGCAACAATTCAGACGAATTTCAGCGTCGATTCAAGACTCCGCCCAGGTGCTGAGAGATCTTACACCGCGCCAGCCGATCGTCCGACGAGCGCGCCGCCGGATCGGACGAGAAGCGAAAACACTGTAAATAACCGAACGGGAGACTGCCATGAAGAAACTAACTGCGCTCGTTGCCGTTGCCGCCTTTTCAACGTCCGCCGGCACGATTGCCCGGGCGGACACGAACTTTGAACCCCGCTCCGAGACGGTGCAATTCGCAGAGCTCGACACCGCTGACGTGGCGGGTGCAGCGGTGCTTTATCGGCGCATCAGCAGCGCCGCTAGAAGCGTCTGCCGCGATCTGGAACCGGGTCGGTCGCTGGCTCGGAGGCAGCCGTATGCCAACTGCGTACATGCGGCCCTCGCCCGTGCCGTAGCAGAAATCGACCGTCCCGCGGTGACTGCTTATGCAGCGGCGCACTGGGTTCTCCCGGGTGAGGCCTCGATCAAGATCGCCCGCAACAATTGACAAATTCCGGATCGCGGCTGTGATGCTGCAGGCGTCGCAGCCGCGATCCTCAGCGGCTCGAGTGAAGCAGTTGCGGGCAAGCGGACATGTCCTTTGACACGCCGTGGCTGCACCGGCATCGGACCAGACCAGCGGAACGACATTTGGAATCGCCGCGTGCGAGTCTAACCCATTGATAGTTATGCGCTCGTTGACGCC
>JAQGOC010000242.1 GCA_028293805.1 Gammaproteobacteria bacterium | reverse complement strand
ATCTCGTAATGCCTCATGGTTCCTCCTTACGGATTAAAGCCGCCCGTCGCGAGGCGCTGCGGGGTGCGGCAAGGAGCGACCGCTGGTGGCTGCTTGGTGCTGGCCGGTCGCGGCCCCTTCAAAAAGGGGCGCGCAGAATACTCAAACCCCAGCAGAACTGCAATGGCGGCCCGAGGGCTACGGGCTTATCGATCAAGTATTTACGATTCGCAGCGATTTACGATGGGCACGCAGGCCGCCACTGGTGAGACTTGACGGCGGCCTCTTTCGGAGCGGCCTGGCGGCAGCTTCCATTGGAGCGACTTCAAGTGCCCGCCGACACGCCCGGCAGCGTGATGGCGGGCACTTGCGAACTATCGCGCCAACCGGGGTCCTTGCTCGCCAGGCCGATTCCCCTTCCCCAGGGTCCTCTGACGCACCGTCTCGTACAGGAGCATGCCCGCCGCCACCGAGACGTTGAGGCTCTCTACGGACCCCAGCTGCGGCAGGCGCACCATCCAGTCGCAGGTCTGGCGAGTGAGGTGTCGCAGTCCCGCCCCCTCGGCGCCCAGCACGAGTACCAAGCCGCCCGTGAGGTCGACCTCGTGCGCAAGCCGCGCCCCTTCCGCATCAGCCCCTACGACCCACAAGCCAGCCTCCTTGAGCAGCTTCAGCGCGCGCACCAGGTTCGTGACTGCGACGACCGGAGTCGTTTCCGCGGCACCGACCGCGACCTTGCGAACGGTCGCGTTCACCTGCGCTGCCCGGTCGCGAGGCACGATTACTGCCAGCGCTCCGCAGGCGTCCGCGGTACGCAGGCACGCCCCGAGATTATGCGGGTCTTGCACTCCATCGAGCGCCAGGATCACCGGATTGGTGGCGTTCTGGAGAGCGTCGAACAGCTCGTCTTCCGTCCATGGCGGCAGAGGCGTGATGTCGGCGGCAACGCCCTGATGAGCAACGTCGCCCAGCAACTGCTTCAGTGCATGCGCATCGACACGCTGGATCGGGCGATTGTGAAGGCGCGCCAACTCATCGATCTCACGCACGCGCGGGTCGTCGCGCCGCTCGGCGAGCCGCACGGCGTTTACGCGGTCCGGGTGACGCTCCAACATCACACGCACCGCGTGCACGCCGTAAATCGTTTCAGATCCCTTCACTTCGCCGTCGTCCCTCAAATGTCTTCAGCCAATTCGAGGTCGATGAGGCCTTCGATGGGATTAACCGCGGTGACCACGACTCTGATCTGCGCCCCGGCGCGCAAGCGGCGTCCCGTCCGCTTCCCCGTCCACGAAAGGCCGTCGTCTTCCATGATGTATTCATCGTCACGTAGGGAGTCGATGTGCAGAAGACCGTCCACCGAAACCTCGAGGATCTGCACGAAGCATCCGAATTCGACCACCGTCGTAATGAGCCCATGGAACGTCTGCCCGATACGTTCCCGCAGATAGGTGCACTTAAGGAAGGTATTCACGTAACGATCCGCTTCGTCCGCCCTCTTCTCGAGCTTCGACGTACTTTCGCCGAGAGCACTTAACTCGTCCGGTTCGTACTTCACGCCAGTGCCGCCGGGTGCGGCTATCAGGGCCTTCAGGGTGCGGTGTACGACGAGATCGGGATAGCGACGAATCGGCGAAGTGAAATGCGCGTACTGACTCAGAGCGAGCCCGAAGTGTCCGATGTTGGTGGGCTGATAGACCGCCTGCGGCATGGAGCGTACGACCAGCGACTCGACAAAGGGCCGCTCCGGTGAGTTTCCGAGGCGCTTTGTAATAGCTTGCAGGTCTCGTGTCGAAACGTTCTCGGGAATCTGCGCTTCGATCCCGAGGGCGGTGAGCGTGGCCAGCAACTTGTCGAGCTTCTGCTCATCCGGCTTACCGTGAACGCGGTACAGCGTCGGCGTATGGGTCTTCTCGAGCTCGTGCGCCACGGCAACGTTCGCCATGATCATGCATTCCTCGATGAGCCGATGTGCATCGTTCCGGGCGCGCAACTCGATCGCACGCACGCGCTCCGCAGAGTCGATCACGAACTCGGCTTCCGCCGCATCGAAATCCAGAGCGCCGCGTCGAGCACGCGCCTTATGGAGGGCGCGGTAAACGTCAACTAGCACGAGAAGCCGGTCCAGTAACGGACCAAGCTGAGTCCGTGCGGCCGGAGTGCCGGTGAACAGAGCCTCGTATGCGAGGTTATACGTGAGGCGCGCAGCAGAGCGCATCACCGCGGGATAGAAAGTCGCGGAGCTCAGCTTTCCGTGCCTGTCGATCACCATATCCGCTGCGAAACACAGGCGATCAACGTGAGGCGCGAGCGAACACAGACGGTCCGAAAGCGCGAACGGAAGCATCGGAATCACGCGAGTCGGGAAGTAGACAGACGTTCCGCGCTCCTTGGCTTCCGTGTCGACAGCCGTTCCCGGTCTGACGTAGTGACTGACATCCGCGATCGCGACAATCAGGCGGAAGCCATCGGGATGGGGTTCCGCATACACAGCGTCATCAAAGTCTTTTGCGTTCTCGCCGTCGATGGTGACTAGGGGCAGCGTACGCAGGTCGATCCGCGATTGAGATTCGAGCGGATCGACCACCTCACCCCACGCCTGCGCCTCCCGCAGCGCCGCTGCCGAAAAGTCGTGAGGCAAGTCGAAGCGAGCGATGGCAGCTTCAGTAGCGAGCTCGACCGGACGGTCGGGATCGAGGCGCTTCTCTATCTTCGCCTGCGCTGGCGACGACGGGCTGGCGTATCGTGTAATTCTCGCAATGACCCAGTCACCGCCGCGTGCACCATTCAAGTCGTTATGGGTCACCGCGCAGCGTAGTTGCAGCCGGCGATCCGCGGCAGTGACCCAAGCGCTGCGACCCTCCACCTCGACCGTTCCGAGAAACGCGTTGACTCCGCGGCCCACGATATCCTGGACCGCGCCCGACCAGCGATCGCTTGCATCCCGCGACAGCCTGACCCGCAGCCGGTCGCCGTGCATGATTCCGCGCATTTCGGGCGGGGAGATAAAGACGCTGTCCTTCAAGCCCTCGACGCGCAGAAAACCATAGCCGGCACGATTGGCGCTTACCGTTCCTTCAACGGTGCTGCCCGGCTTGGCCGATGAACTGCTCTTCTGCGAGTCGCCTTTGCCGCCAGCACTACCGCCACCACGGGACCCACCGCTACGCGCCCCGTCCGGCCCGCGCGCCCGCGCCGGGCCACCCTTGGCCCCGCCGCCGGGAGTTCGCGTCTTTTCGTGCGCACCGGTCTTGCGGTCCTGTCTTCCGTACTTGGTTCTACGTGCGTTCAATTGACAGCTCCCCAGCCCGTGCGTACATTGCGCGGCCTTCCTCACCTGCCCGGGTGGCGGAATTGGTAGACGCACTAGTTTCAGGTACTAGCGGGTAACACCGTGGAGGTTCGAGTCCTCTCCCGGGCACCATCGGCGAATTCTCAGCGTGTCTCAACGCATCTCGCCGGGTAATGTGTTCATTCATAAGTTCCTGTTCTAAAACGTTTTTCCGCTCAACTTGGGGGCCCACGGCGTCGCCGGCGCGCCCACCCCAGCCCGGTTTGAGACTGGGTAACCTTCCGGGTAACTTCGGTCCTGTCGGAAACAGGGACTCGAACCTTGAAAGTCAGTTACCCAGCACACTTGGCTCCTCCCGGAGAGGCACAGCATGGCCTTGACGGACACTGCCGTTCGTAACGCATGCTCGCGCGAACGGCCTTATGAGCTCGCTGACGGTCGGGGATTGTGCCTGCTTGTGCAGCCGAACGGGACGAAATGGTGGCGATTTCGCTATCAGTGGAATGGCGCGGAATGCATGCTGTCCCTGGGCACCTTATCCGGATACGCCGCTGGCTGAAGCTCGCAATCAACGCGAAGCTGCCCGCCAAGCACTGGAAAAGGGAATCGACCCCGGAGCACCGCGCTCGCCGCGACGCCCTCGACAACACCTTTCAGTCGGTGGCCGGGCATTACCTTGCTCACCGCGAGAAGCAGGTTCGCCTCCCTAAGCGATCAAGGAAGACCCTCAAAAAGGCGCGCTGGCACCAGTGACCTACATCTTCCGAATGGCCACAAAGGCAGCGGGTCGTCGATGCGGCTGATGAGAGGTCCGGCGATGTGAGTGAGGACCCTCCCAACGGGTATTCACTTTTCCGCTGACGACGCTCTTTATAGACAATACGTCCGATATCGTCCGGGGAGTCCACTTGGAGTTGCGCGATAAGCAGGCGCTGGTTGCCGATCTCGAGAAACAGCATGGCGAGCGGTTGCGGCGGTTTCTTGCGTATCGGCTGCGCGCGTCGCTGGCGACCGACGCCCCCGATCTCGTGCAGGAGGTCTTCCTGCGCCTGCTGCGGATCGACCATCTCGAGACCATCAGAAGCTCTGAAGCCTACCTTTTCACTATCGCGTTCCATGTGCTGCATCAACACCTTCTGCGCCGCTCGGCGGTGCCGGAGGCGGTCGATATCAGCACGCTCCTCAATTCCATGGAGGCGAGTCCGGAAAGCGACCCAGTCCTGCAAGCTGAGCGGCTGCAGCATCTCGAGGAGCTGCAGCGGGCGCTGCAGGAGCTCTCGATCAAGGCGCAAGCCGTACTGCTGCTGCATCGGCGCGATGGGGCTTCGCTCGAGGAGATCGGCAAGCAGCTCGGAATCTCGCGCGCGATGGCCGCGAAGTATTTGAGTAAGGCACTGCTGCACTGTCGCCAA
>JAQGOC010000237.1 GCA_028293805.1 Gammaproteobacteria bacterium | reverse complement strand
GAGCTCTACTGCAAGCGGCGCGAGCTCCAGGAGCTCAACCGGGATCTCGCCCAGGCCAACGCGCGACTCGCGCAGGCCAACACCACCCTGCAGGCGGAGAAGACCCGCGAGCTGGAGAGCCTGAACCGGATCCTGCAGCACGCGAATACGGAGCTGGAAGAGGCGAACCGCTCGCTGAAGACGGAGGTCACCGAGCGTACCCGCGCGGAGCTCGCTCTCAAGGAAGCCGATCGGCACAAGGACGAATTCCTGGCGATGCTGGCCCACGAGTTGCGCAACCCGCTCGCGCCGATCCACAACGCCATTCAGCTCATGCGCCGCAAGCCGTTCGTGGATCCGCAGCTCACGTGGTCGCGCGACGTCATCGAACGGCAGCTCGCGCATCTCACGCGGCTGGTGGATGATCTGCTCGATGTTTCGCGTATTACCCGCGGCAAGATCAATCTCAACAAACAGGTCATCGAGCTTGCGACTCTCGTGGCCCGTACCGTGGAAACGGTGCAGCCCCTGATCGATGAGCGCAAGCACACGCTCACCATTGCGATACCGGAGGAAATGCTCGCCGTGCTTGGCGATCCCACACGCCTCACACAGGCGCTCGGCAACGTGCTCTCCAATGCCGCGAAATATACCGACGGGGGCGGACGCATCACGATCTCCGCCGCGCAGATCGGGACCGAGATCGAGATCCGCGTGCGCGACACGGGGATTGGCATCCCTGCCGAGCTCATGCCGATGATCTTTAAGCTGTTCACACAGCTCGATAGGACGTATGGTCCGGCTCAGAGCGGGCTCGGCATTGGGCTGGCGCTGGTACAGAGGCTCGTCGAGATGCACGGCGGCAGCGTGAGCGCCCACAGCGACGGTCCCGGCCGGGGCAGTGAGTTCACGATCCGCCTCCCGCGTTACACAGGGGAGGGCGTCGGTTCCACCCAGAAAATGCGGCCCTCCAACCCATCCACCCTGCTGGAGCAATCGATGACGAACGCTGAGGCCTCAACCCGCACCCAACGCCGCATTCTGGTGGCTGACGATAACAATGATGCGCTGGAGAGCCTGGCGACGCTGCTGGAACTGAGCGGGCACGAGGTGTACACCGCTCCGAACGGAGCGGCCGCGCTCGAGACTGCCGAGCAGCAGCGGCCGGAAGTGGCGCTGCTCGATATCGGCATGCCGAAGCTCGATGGCTATGAGGTGGCGCGGCGAATTCGCGCGCAGCCCTGGGGCCAGCGGATCACGCTCGTCGCGCTCACGGGCTGGGGGCAGGATTCCGACCGCCGCCGCTCGCAGGAGGCCGGATTCGATTCGCACCTGGTCAAGCCGCTGGATCTGGACAAGCTCACGGACCTGCTTGCCGAGCTACCTGCATCGGTGGCCTCCGCGCCGACCAAGGGCACCGGCGCAAAATCTACCGGTTGAAGCTGGCTGCGGCCGATGAGTCGTCCGAAGCGGCGGACGCGAACCGGCCGTCCCTGGGCGAACTGCCCTGCCTGCGCTTAAGTCGTTGAAATCAAATGGCGTCCCCAAGGGGATTCGAACCCCTGTCGCCGCCGTGAAAGGGCAGTGTCCTAGGCCTCTAGACGATGGGGACGCGGACCCGAGCCGGACCGGAGTGGGGCGCGGGCTTTCACCGCCGCGCACCTGCCCTACTGGGGCGCGGAAGATTACACGGCTTACGACCGGCGGACAACGGTCGCGCGCGGATCGCGGCCGCTGCGGTGCCCGACGGTTCAGGCCCGACAAATGCGTGGGTTCGCGCCTGCGCGGCGCGTTCGCGAGCGGCAATCCACGAAGAGGTGTCGGATGAAGGTCGTGATCATCGTGCCGACATACAACGAGTCGGGCAACATCATCCCGCTGATCACGGCATTACAGGCTCAATTCAAACGGCTGCGCCATGACATGCATATCCTGGTCGTCGACGACAACTCGCCCGACGGAACTGCCGGGCTGGTGCGCCAGGCGATGCAGGAATATTCGAACGTGCACCTTCAGACGGGAACCAAGGCAGGGCTTGGCGCCGCCTACATCAGGGGCATGCAGTACGCTCTCGGCGAGCTTGGCGCCGCCGCCGTATTCGAAATGGACGCGGATTTCTCGCACGATCCGGCGGATGTGCCGCGGCTGCTCGCGGCGCTCGAGACTTCCGCCGATTTCGTGATCGGCAGCCGGCACGTCGAGGGCGGCAGCATTCCGGCCGAATGGAGTGTGTTGCGCAAGCTGAATTCCGCCGGCGGCAACTGGGTGGCGCGCTATGTCGCCGGGCTTTACGGCATCAAGGACTGCACTGCCGGATTTCGCGCCATCCGCGCTTCCATTCTGCGGCAGATCGATTTCTCGGCACTGCGGGTGAAGGGCTATGCCTTTCAGGTGGCGCTGTTGCACCAGGCCGTGACGCTCGGCGCCGTCGTCCAGGAAGTACCGGTCCATTTCATCGACCGTAAGCTGGGGACGAGCAAGCTCGGCCTGAGCGACATCATCGAATTCGTCCTCAATGCGTGGTGGATACGCATGCGGGCCCTGCGGACCTTTCTCAGGTTCGCTCTGGTGGGCATCTCGGGCACGGTGGTGAACCTCGGTGCGTTCAGCCTGCTCCTGCATGCGGGCATGAACAAGTTCACCGCCTCGCCGCTGGCCATCGAGATCTCGATCGTCTGGAATTTTCTACTCAACAACTATTGGACCTTCAAGGACCGCACGACGCGCGATCGGGCGGCCCTCAAAGGCGTGAAATTCAACCTCGTCTCGCTCGTCTCCCTTGGCGTCAGCTTCACGACGTTCATCGCGCTGAGCCTGCTCTTCCCGAAAATCCCGCCGCTGCTCAGTCAGCTCGCGGGCATCGTGCCGGCCGTGTTCGTGAACTATTTCCTGAATTCCTACTGGACGTTTCGCCACCACGCCATTGAGGAGACCGATGCCGGGCCGGCCGCGACTGCCGCAAAGACTCCCTCGCAGTCCGCTCAACCTTGAGCCCCATGATCACTGCTGGAAGCGCGGCGAATCCGCTCGCCACTCAGAGCGAACCGGCAGCGACGGCCGGCCACCCCTCTCGCGATATCCGTTATTGGTGGGTCAATCACAGGCAGGTCCACCGGCAGGAGCTCGAGGGTGAGCTCCTGTGGTCCCCCAAGAGCACGCACGCCGGTGTTCACGACGAGTCTTCCAACAACATGATGAAAGTCATGCCGGGCGATGTCGTGTTTTCTTTTGCGAATGCTGCAATCCGTGCGGTAGGGCTCGCGTTGGGGCAGGCGCGGGAGACGCCGAACCCCTTCGAATCCCGGGCGGCGCGTAAACAACCGGGTGCGGCTCAAGGCTGGCAGATACCGGTACGTTTCGCGGAGCTCGCACACCCCTTGGATCCGAGGGATCACCTTGCGGAGCTCGTCCCCATGCTGCCGGCAAAGCGCTCGCCGATCCGGGCCAGCGGCGACGTCAACCGGCGCATCTATCTAGCGCTGGTTCCGAGAAAAATGGCGGAGTCGCTGCGGCGGCTTCTGGGTCCCGAGGCGCACGATCTTATCGAGAAGATCGCTCACGGTGCCAATGGTCAGCTTCCCGACGACGCGGAAGAAGCGGCGATTCACCAGCGGACCGACATCGTGCCGGCTCAGAAGGTCGATCTCATCAGGGCGCGGCATGGACAGGGAGCCTACCGCCGCAATCTCGAGCTCGTGGAAGCAGCGTGTCGTGTCACGGGCCTACTGGACCGGCGGCATCTCAGGGCCCGTCACATGAAGCCGTGGTGCAAGTGCAACGATGCCGAGAAGCTGGACGGCTGCAACGGCCTGCTCCTGTCGCCGCATCTGGATCATCTGTTCGGCCGGGGCTATATCTCTTTCGCCGATTCGGGCGACCTGCTGGTGTCGCGGCATTTGAATCCGGCGGTGCTCGAGAAATGGGGCCTGCGTCTGCCGCTCAACGCAGGTGCTTTCGGTCCGCAGCAGTGCCGGTACCTCGATTATCACCGCCGCAATGTGTTTGAAAGCCACATTGGCGGTCGCCGCAAGCCCCACGAAATCGATATCGCCGCGGTCGAGGACACGGATCCGCAGGCGCCGCCGGTCACCGTGTACGGAGAATGAACGCGATCGGCACCACCGCTGCCGCTGTGGCGCTCATACAGTGCGACTCATGCGGACACCCTGTTGAGGGCTGCGAAATGGAGTCCCGGGACTTGCGCAATGCGCGATGACTGTATGAATATACAGGCACGCGTTCAATGCGGAGACGGCAATGATTCTGACCCCTCGCGTGCTGCTCGACACGTCGATCGCACAGCTACGGACCCTGGCGGCGTTTCTGGCGGATGAAATGGGAGAGTTCGGGCAGAGAGCGGACGCCGCCAATCTCGAGGCTCGCGCCTGCAAAGAAATCCTGCTCACGATCAGCGTGTTGATTCCGAAGCTGCAGGCGGCTCGCTATATCGTAATAGAAGACGGCGTGATGGAAGACAGCGTAATGGAAGACGGCACCGCGGTCGGGCGGTGCGCGAATTGCGACGAGAGCTGATCGCGCGGGAGCCCTAGGGCTGGCCCGTCGGGGCCACGACGGCTGCCTCGGGTGAGTGACGCGCTCGCCGGGATTTGCGCGACTGAAAGAGGAATCGCCAGGCGTGTCCGAGGATTTGCAGTAGCGAATACACGCCCGGCATGGGGTCATCCCAGCTGCAGTAGGCGAAGCTTCGGCAGCCCGCCACGGAAGCCAGCCAGCCTGCCGTGCCGATTCGCCGGGTGTGGCGCAGAACCCGGAACGATTCGATGTCTTTGGAGATGTAGATCCAGCGCTTGGAGCGCACCGCGGGGCGCGGATCCGTGTCCGCCATCGAGTGTCCGGTCAGTTCCCGGTAGGCCAGCAGGGGAAGGTTCACCCCGCAGTCGCGCAGATGTCCGATCGTCAAAAAAGGGCGCGCGTTGAAGTCGATCAGATAAAAGCGGCCGGTGGCCTGGTCGCGCAGCCATTCGATGCCGAAGATCCCGTGATAGCGGACGCTTTTGAACAATCGTTCCGTCGCGGCGAACAAGATCTCCTCGTCCCGCCGCGGCAGCCGTGCTGGAATCTCGCCAAAGCCGGTGGCGCCGAAGTCAGGCGGATGTTGACGAATCCTGCGGTGCGAGGCGAGCGTCACGACGCGTCCGCCACGATCGCATAATCCATAGCAGTCGAAGATGTTGCCGTCGCCGCCGCGCAACACTCTCTGGACGACCAGGGATTGGGCACCGTGAGCTCCCACATAGCTCAACAACTGCTCGCGCCCGGCAACGACCAGATTCTTGGTGCGCAATTTGCAGCTGCCGACCCCCTCGTAGCTCGGCTTGAGAATGTAGGGGCCCGGGTTCTGTTGGCTCCACTCCAGCAATTCTTCGAAAGTCGGGGCGGCTATTCCCGGCACCGTCGGCACGCCGGCCTCGCGAGCGGCCGCATACAAACTGTCCTTGTTGACGATCCGGCCGAGCTCGGCGTGCGAAAGCTGCCAGAGGCGGCAATGCGGCGCCAGCTCTGCTGCGTGCTTTGCCAACAGGAGCGCATGAGCGTCGCCGGTCGGAAATACCACCGGCCGGCTTTTGAATTTTCCGGCATAGGCGATCAGGAACCGTACCAGCGCGGGCTCATCGTCCAGCAGGTCGTAACAGGGGACTTTGACGGCGTAGCGCGAGTAACGAACCGGATCGTTCCGGCGAAACACGCATGCATGCACTTCCACTCCGCTCTGCGCGAGCGCTCTGACGGTGGCAATGCCGGTAACCGTCTGGCAGAGCACGATAGCGGGGACCGCTTCCTGGGGCCCGGTAAGGTATTCGGGAGAGACGGACGAATGAACGGGAATTGCGGCGCCCTCGATCGGCTGTTTGGTGTCTACGGTAGCAGAACACCGACTTTGTACCTTGAAGCACCGTCACAGTTGTGTGCGCTCCATCTCATTTGTCGCCCGGTGAGGACGAGGCGGGCCGCAACCTTTCAGCCGGCTTTCGTCGCGGCGGCAGGTTGTGTTGAGACAGGTTTGGGCGAGCGTTGTGCGCCCGGCTTCCAGGCGGTCACGGTTTGGTTGCTTACGAAATCATTACGAATCCGCGAGCGCCTCCGGCACGTGACTTTGGCGTGCAGCACTCCCGCCCGACGCTCTTTTAGGCCATTCCGCCGCTGACCGCAATGATCTGCGCCGTGATGTAGGAGGCATCCTCCGAGGCGAGAAACGACACGAGGCTGGCAACTTCGGCTGGCAGCCCCGGCCGGTTCATGGGGACGAGCTTCTCAATGGTCTTCGAATCGAACAGCCCTTCGCTCATCGGCGTGCCGATGATGCCCGGAGCTACTGCATTGACGGTGATCCCGCGGGTCGCGACTTCGAGCGCGAGGGCCTTGGTGGCGGAGTTGATCGCGCCTTTGGCCGCCGCATAGTTGACCTGCCCGCGGTTGCCGAGGAGGGCCGCAATGGAGGAGACATTGACGATCCGGCCCCAGCGAGTGCGGATCATCGGCATCAACAGCGGCTGGGTGACATTGAAAAAACCGTTCACCGACACGTCGATCACGCGATGCCATTGTTCGGCACTCATCCCCGGGAGCACGGCATCGTCATGTACGCCCGCGTTGTTGACAAGGATTTGGATCGGGCCGTCATTGAGCGCGGTTTCGAGTGCCTTGCCTGTTGCCGCGGCGTCAGTGATATCGAAGCATAGGGCCTGCGCCCGCCCGCCCGCCGCGACGATATCCCTTGCTACCGTCTCTGCCACCGCCACGCTACGGTTAGCATGCACATAGACTTCGAGGCCGTCACGAGCGAGTCGACGGCAGATTGCGGTGCCAATGCCGCCGCTGCCACCGGTAACGAGGGCTCGCTTTGCAGTGCTATTCATGCAGGGTTCCGTGAGCCCATGGAGACCTCGTCGAAGGCAGTAGTCATTACAATGGTGGCACGCCCCTCGAGCAAGGCGCGGTCACTGCTCGACACCGAGAAGGTATACAGCACTGTACGCTCGTCGCCGGTGACGAGCTCAGCCGTTACCATCAGGTCGGTCACGATGTCGTCCAGTCGAGCGGTGTACATCACGACGTTGCGAAGACTGGCGAGATATCCAACGACGCGTGAAGCATCCGCCTGCGCAAGCAGCGCGCCGTGAACGGCCATTGCCTGGGCCGCGTATTCGATGCCGCATACGGCGCCTAGTCGGCCATGAGCGCGCAGCGGATTTGTGGCGGTGCGATGTGTCGAGCTGCGGCACTGAACCCGTGCGGCATCCCAAGTCAGCACCTCGTCGAGCAGGCACATGCCGCCCTGATGCGGGATATTTTGCTCGATCCAATCACGGTTCAGCGGCACGCCGACACCTCGACAGCGACGCGCTGCACATCGAGATAGTCAATGACCACACGTCCGGGCTCGCGACGGGCGAGCATGCGGAGCATCGGCAAGCTCCGGGCGGCTGGAATGGATGAACGCGCCGCTTCCAGCAGAGGGTCGGCAATGCGATCCGCGGGGGCGTCGGTGAGTGTGGCGGTCAGGCAGGCGAGAGACGACTCCCGCCTTTCGGGAGCGAGCACCAAGGCGACTCCGAAGGCATCCGGAATGGATCGCTTGGCGTGCAGGGGCTCGGGGTAACTCACATCGCAGGCCAGGAGGAGTACCGCTGTCCGGTCGACGACGACCTGCGTCAACGCTTCCAGCAGGCCGGCGGAAAAGCTTGCGTCATAGGCGCACACGACGTTCGAGGAGGGCGTTGCGCCAGCGGCAATGCTCCAATAACCCGCCGCGGCGTTGTGCACCGAGTTATGAAACCGCGTGGGCGACAGTTGCCGATCGTTCGATGCCAGAGTCTGGCAAATCTCGTGGCAGTTGTGGCCGTCGCCGCCCGATGAGGCAAAGACGGAGTGCAATGTCGCCGGACTCATGCCTGCCCGGGACGTTGCCTCGAAGCCGACTGCCAGGGCGAGCTTGACGATTGCGCCGGTGCGGCGCCGTTCAGCCGGCGGCAGGGCGGCGGGGGTGGGCAACACGGTGGCTTGCGGAACATAGGGTGAGGCGCCCGCGAGCAACACCGCTCCGCTCGGCCAGTCGTTGAGTCCCGGGCCGAGCAGACCGATCCCTTCCACGTAGGCAGTCAGCCGGGTCATTCGCTGCGGCCGCCTGGCCGCGTGCGCCCGAAGACGAGGCTGCAATTCGAGCCGCCGAAGCCGAAGGAGTTGCTCATCACCCGAGCCACTCGTCCACGGCGATTTTCGAGCAGATACTGAACACCCAGTGTCTGATCGATGTCGCGGGAGTTCAGACCCGCCGGCATGAGGTCATGTTGCAGGGCGAGGGCGCAAATCACTGCTTCCAATGCGCCCGCCGCGCCCAACGTGTGCCCCGTAGCGCCTTTCGTCGAGCTCCCAGGGACTTTGGACCCGAGAACGGCGGCGACTGCACGGCCTTCAGCACTATCGTTACTTGGCGTGCCCGTCCCATGGAGGTTGATGTAGTCAATCTCCTGCGGCTGTAGACCGGCGGTTTCGAGCGCTTGCAGCATCGCCGCTTGCGCACCATGGCCGTCCGGGTGCGGCGAGGACATGTGATACGCGTCGCTCGATTCGCCGATCCCCAGAAGTGCCACTGTGTCGTCCTCGAGCGTTGTGGGGACGCGCTCGAGCAAGGCGAACGCGGCTGCTTCTCCGATCGAAATTCCATCGCGTCCCGTGTCGAACGGCCGACATGGCGTACGGGAAACCAATTGCAGGGAATGGAAGCCGTACAAGGTCGTGAGGCAGAGCGAGTCCACACCGCCTACTACCGCGGCATCGATCAAACCCGCCGCCATCATGCGCCGCGCGGATGCGAACACTTTCGCGCTCGAGGAGCACGCGGAACACACGACGGCGGCGGGCCCTTCGAGATCCAGCGCCTGGCGAGCGAAATCCGCGACAGAGAATGCGTTATGCGTGCCGCGGTATTGAAAACTATCGGGCAGCGAGCCCGTAGCCGGATCCCGGTGGCGATAGGCGAGCTCGGTCTCGAGAATCCCGGAGGTGCTCGTGCCGAGAAATACCCCGACGCGCTGGCGGCCCCAGCGGCGCGCGCTATTTCTCACGGCTTCCGTGAAACCATCCTGTCTCAGCCCCAGCTGCGCGAGTCGGTTGTTGCGACAGTCGAATTCCTGCAAACCGGCAGGGAGTCGCTCGCTGTCGACCCCAGATACCTCGCCGATGTGGGTATCGAGATTCACGGTCTCGAACGCACAGGCAGCGAGCCCCGTGCGCTGTGCTTTTAACGCGGCGAGCGTCTCTTCCAGGCCGCGACCAATGCAGCTGGTCGCGGTGAAATGAGTCAGGAAGAGTGGCGTCATGCCAGTGCCGCTCGCAAGGTAACCGGTGTGAGTCTTGCCTCGGCCACCGCCGTCAGCAGACGCGGCAGGACTTCGAATATGACCGGCAACCCCGATGCAGCACGGGCTGCATGCCCGTCGTGCAACAACAGGATGTCGCCTCTACCCAGGTGTCTGGTGAGTTTGCCGAGCACGACGTCGGCGCTGCCGTTGACCGTATCGAACCCGCGCCGGGTCCAACTCGCCAGATGCAGATCGAGTCGGGTCAACACCGGATCGAGAAAGGGATTGCGAAGCCCCGCGGGTGCGCGAAAAAACAGCGGGCGTTCACCCGTCACCGTGCCGATGATCTCCTGTGCCCGCTCGATTTCATCCGCCACCGCCCGAGGGCCCAGGAGCGAGAAGCGATGGAGATGGCGTTGACTGTGGTTTTCGATCGCGTGGCCGCGATGCACGATCTCACGAGCGAGCTCGGCATAGTGGCTCACTCGTTCGCCGATGCAAAAGAAGGTGGCCTTCGCGTCGTGCTCATCGAGCAGCGACAGCACTCGCGGAGTGATCTCCGGGTCGGGGCCGTCGTCGATCGTTATCGCAACCGCACCGCGTGCGGCGACAGAGTCCGGCAAGCGGGTCCAGTTAGGCCCCAGAAGCATGCTTCGCGGCCATAGGCCCGCCGCCATCACCGCCAGATGATCGACGACTACTGCGCCCAATGCCCACGGCCACACCTGCGGCCGGGCGATAGTGGCGAGGGCGGCGCCCAGGTGCAGGGCCACCGAGCCACTGATGAGCGGTGACGGTCTCCAGCGCCTGCGGGTCGGGGATTCGTGCATGGGCCGGTCGGTCCTAGGTAGAGCGGCTGAGCCGCTCGTTCAGCGCGCGCTCCTGTGGAAAGCGCGCATCGAGGAAATTCTCCCAGAGTTTGAGCCATGCGGGCCATTCGTGCCCGCCAGGCACTACGTCGACGCTCTCCGGCGCGAGGGCGGCCGCCATCAGGCGATGGCTGTCCGCGAAACGGTCGTCTTGCCCGAATCCCAGATGCAGGGGCGAGGGTCGCGTCCGCTGGTCCTTGATGAACCGCCATATCCTACGCTCGTCGTCATCGTCCGCCAGTTCGCCGGGCTGCCAGCCGTGGACACCGTTGGCCCGTTCGATTTCACCGGTGACGATATGGTTCCCGAGATAGGGCGCGAGCAGGCACAGCCCGTCGGTCTCGTCCGGGTACCGCTCCGCGTAGGCCATCGCAACGAAGCCCCCGAGCGAGATGCCACCCATCCAGATCGACCTGCAGCCGAGCGCGCGCGCCGGCAACACGATCTCATGCCGCAGCCGGCGCAGGATGGTGCGATCGGTGAGGTGCTGCAGCCTGAGCTCCACGAAAACGAGGTCGATCGGCAACACCCGCTCACGGGCCGCTCGGACGAAGCCCGCGCGCAGGAAATCGTCGGGCCCCGTATAGGCCGCGGGTAGCAGCAGCACGCGTGTCGGCGCCACTGTCCCGGCCTGTGCCGGCTCGAAAATCGTGCGCATGGGCTAACCGGATCCCGCTTGCGCCGGCGCCGGCAGATGGCGCGCGAGCAGCGCGGAGAAGACGAGAGCCGCCAGGGCACCCGGTGCAACCGTCGAACCCAACGCGGCGAGCACCGGCACCGAAGAGAACGCCAGAACGCCGAAGCTGACGACAGTCGCCGCGTTCGCAACGACGAGCGATGCCAGAGTCAGCGGCACCGAGCCCGCATGAGCATCCGTCGCGCGGCGATCGAAGAACAGCGCGTAGTTCGAGCCCACGGCGACGATCAACAACATACCGATGACATGCAGAATGGTCAGCTGTCGTCCCATGAGTGCGAACGCGCCCGCGACCGCGAGCACTGCCAACGCGAGCGGTACGACCACGCGGACGACACGGGCGGGCGAGCGCAACGCGACGAGCAACAGTATGACAATGGCGGCGAATCCCGCCAAGGACAGCCGTACAGCCTCCGACAGATACTTCGAATAGAGCCTGTCGGCCTCGCCCTTCAGATCCAGCACGGTCGCTTGTCCGGGGGCCGCTGCCGCAACGGCCTGGCGAACCCGGGCATCGTCAATCGAAGACGGGTTGGAGGCCGCGGCGCGCAGCGGCAGCAGGGCGACCCAGCGGCGCCCCTCCTGCAGCATCAGGGCGTCGAAGCCGGTCGCGAGCGAGGTGCCGTCCAGGTCCTTGCGGGTGATGAGAGGTTGAGTGCGGGCGGCCTCGGCATCGAGCAGGAAGGGCTCGAGACGCTCGGCACGCACCGGCATTCCGGCAAGCGCCGTCTGCAGCCGCTCGCGCAGCTGCGAAGTGGGCGGGAGACTTGCCTGACGCGCCCGTTGTAGCGCGAGACTCGGCAGATAGCGCACCGGACTCTCAAACCCGCCGATCACGTCCGCGTCGACGAGTTGCTCGAGTCGCGCCCCAACTTTCTCCGCGGCACTGAGCGCCGACTCCTTGTCGGGCGCGAAGACAACGACGAGGTAACGCACGTCCGGAGCCCGGATGTCGACCCGGAGCTGCGCGTCAAGATCCTGATCCGCCTGAGACACGGGGCTCAACGCAGACAATTCGCGATTCCAGAGCGTGTCCCGATGCGTGTACAGGATGATGGTGGCAAGGACCGGCAGCACCACGACCACGGCGCGAGCGCCCTTGATTCGCTGCAGAACTCCTGCGATCGCCACACCGAGGGGGGTGACATCCCGGACAGCGAAGTTTCGCGGCAGCCAATGCGGAAGCACGAAACGCGTGACCGCCGCGGCTGCGATCAAGCCCCCGATGGAGTAAAGCCCGAGCTGTGCAAGGCCGGGAAAGCCCGAGGGCAGTAATGATGCGAACCCGCAGATCGAGGTCAGCATGCCCAGGCGAATGGTCGGCCAGACGGAGCGCTGCCAGTTGGCGTGACCGCTGCCGCTGCGCTCCTGCGACTGGATGAAGAGATAGATCGAGTAATCGACGGCTTCGCCGATCAGGGTTATTCCGAATCCGAGGGTGATCCCGTGAACGACTCCCGCACCGAGCGCGACCGTGGCCACACCGGCGAGCGCGCCGGAAGCGACCGGCACGAGGCCCAGGAGGAGGGCAGGCACGGAACGGTACACCGCGAGCAGCAGCACAGCGATGATGAGGGTGCTGAGGATCGAAAGGCGGGTCACTTCCTTGATGATGGTGGCTCGCGCAACGACCGAAAATACGCCCGGGCCGCTCATCTTCAGCGTGGCCGGCCGCTGGCCTGCGCTTGGAACTTCGGCCAAGGCAGCCGCGAATGCGCGTTGAATCGCTTCGACGGCCCGCTGTTGCCCATCCGTATCGGATCCCGGGGCGCGAGTCTGCGCGACGATCAGTGCACGCTTGCCATCTCCCGAGGCCCAGACACCATCGACCGTTCGCGGCGATCCGCCGCTGCTGAGCTGGCTCACGATCTGCACCATCTCGCCGGTCGGATCGCGGGGCAGCAGGGACTTTGCAAGCAGTCCCGCCGGGGAGGCGAGGAGATCCAACGTGTCCTGAAGGGCAGCCCGCAGGCCCTCGACGGTGAAGCGCTGAGCCGTTACGGTGTCGCTCAACAGATACCGATGATCGAACAGGAATTCCCGGTCGCGCTCCGTGCCGGAGGACTCGCCGTTGTTGACCGATACGAAGTTGGGGTCCGTCCGGAGTCGGCGCGCCACCGCCATCGAGAGGCGTGCCCGAGTCTTCGAATCCGCGCCCTCGATCGCCACGATGATGAGGCGCGAGGCGAGTCCATCCCGCAGTTGCTCGACGAGAATCCGTTGTGTTGCGCTCGGACTTCGCGGGAGGAAAGCCGACAAATCCGTCGTATAGGAGGCTCGGGCGACGATGATCGCGCCAACTGCGACCAGCACGGCCCAGAGCGCTGTGCCGACGACGCCCGCCCGCGTCATGGGGGGACTTCGGGGCCGATCGTCAACAGCGAGCGGTCGCCGTCCGCCTGTTGTATTTCCACGGAATGGATGGCATCACGGGCCCCTTCGATGCGGATCTGTTTTATCGTTCGCGCCACCGTCGCCTCAGAGGGCACGAGCAGCAGCGTCCAACGTTCGAGGGTTCCGTCGAGCGTGACATTGAAGACACGTTCGAGTGCGGCTCGATCTCCCGCAAGTGTCGCCCGGATGCTGTCGATGAGCGGCACGATCTGCGGGTAGTCGCGCAGAGCGAGCACATACGTGTGGCGCCCGCGACGGGCGGTGATCACGCCGTGCTCCAGGATCAAAGTCTCCGGTTTCGGATGCAGCGTGCGTTTCTCGAGCCGGTCCGGCGCGTCGTAGAGCAACTCGCCCGAGGACTCGAGCGGTCGATCGAGGACAGCCAGGAAATGCTCTTCGACGAACGTAACATGGCCGTGTTTGCGTTGCGCCAGCAAGCTCATGAGGCGGTCGAGATCCGCCTGCGCGTACGCGACCCGCACGTTGCCGGCATGCGCGCCAGCGACGCACACGAGAGCAACGATCACGGCGAGCAGGCCGCGTCGGAACAAGGGCTCAGGATTTGTCACAGCCATGCCAGAAGTCGAAGAAGTTGAACCAGTTGTAAGGATCGCTGCGGCAGTATTTCTCCAGCAAAGCCACGTAGCGCCGGATCGCCGCCGCGATCTGCTCCTCACGCTCCTCGGAGCGCGTCGCGGTGAAATCGGCAAGCGGCTCGAACACCACTTGATAACGATTACCGCCCTTGTACAGGCCCACCATGAAGAAAACAGGCCGCCGCAGGACAGCCGCGGCGCGCATCGGGCCTACCGGCAGGAGGGCCGGGTAGCCGAGAAAATTCACGACCAGGCCCGGCTGTTCTCCAATGGTGCGATCACCGAGCATGCCCACGAAAACACCGTCATCCAGACGCTCGCGGATCCGCAGCATCGCCTCGATGTGGCCTAGCGCGATGATCTCCGGCTTGTTGGCTGGATTGAGGGCCTTGAACATGGCGCTCACCTTGCGAGCGTTTTCCTCATACATCGCCATGGCCACGCGCAGCCCGGACTGGCGCCGGCCCAGGGCGCTCATGATCTCGAAGCTGCCGAGATGCGCGCCCATGAGGAATGCGCCATTGCGGCTGCGGACGTTCTCATACATCAGCGCCTCGCCTTCTATCGAGATGTCGAACAGGTCGTAGCGCTCGTTGACGAGGTACAGCCGGTCGAGAATCGTGGCGGCGAAGGTGAACACCTGGCGGAAACGATCGATAGCGGTTGGCGGACGTCCCAGCGCGCGCTGCAGATACTGACGCGAATGGCCCCGCGCCGTGGGCGCAAACAGGAAGAAATAGAGTGCAATGAAGAAAAGGAGGCAACGGCCTACGGGGCGCCCGAGGCGCAGCGAGACGAACGTCATGAGCCGCAGGAGTGCGAGGCTGCCGCGCTCGGGACTGTTGACCCACTCTCCTGAAGTCGCCCGCGGGCGTTGTTGTGGGAGGTCAGCCGGTTTGGTTGCCATCGTCCGGCTCGTTTGGCGGGGCCGAAGGGATGAGCGTACCGTTGGCTACCGGCCGGCCGTCGCTGCGAATGGCAAAGCGTATGGAGCCGTTCGCGAGCGGCTCATGCTCCAGCGTGAGCGTCTCGCCCGGCCCGACAGGCTGCAGAAACTTCGCTGCCGCGATAACCCAGCTGCGCGTGGAAAGGCCCTCTGCGCGCTGCACGGCTTGAATTGCCTCATCGAGCAGCACCACACCCGGGAGGATCGGTGCGCCTGGAAAGTGCCCGTCGAACGCGGGATGTCGCGCGGGAATCGTGAGAGTGGTGGTGTTGCTGGCCACTGCGGATCCTCAAGGGGTCGGACGCAGGTGCGCGGCCGCGAGGGCTCTGAGCGCATCATGGGGGAGTTTGCCGGTCCCGTTGCGGGGCAGGTGATCGACGAACAACAGCGGGCGAGGCAGGAAGACGGGGTCGATCCGCTTTCGCAGCTCATCGGTGAGAGCCGCGGCGTTCAGGCCGGGAGCCACCACAAATGCCGCGAGCCGTGTCACGCCCGTGCTCGAGGCATGGGTTTCATCGAGCAGGAAGAAGGTGCCGTCGACGACGCCGTCGATGCAGTTGAGCTGATGGTTGAGGTAGGCAAGCGAGCTGCGCTTACCCGCTATGTTGACGAGGTCGGCCATCCGCCCATGTAACCGGAACCGATCCTCACCGGTGACCTCGAGCACATCGCACATCGGCGTCGCCTGCTCGATGTGGCCGCCTTGCGCCCAGGCCTGCCCGTCCTTCAATGTGAGGCTCACGCTCGGCCACAGCTGCCATTCGAGCGTCTGTGCTGTGCGGCGGGTCGCGATCTGGCCGGTCTCGGTCGAGCCGTATATCTCGAGCAGCCGGGTCGCGAACCGTTGCTCCACCTCCTGCGCCAGGTCTTGAGACAGGGGGGCGGTGGCGGAGACGATCAGATCGGTGGGGGGAAGCTCGACTTCCGCCGCGAGCAGGGCCCGCAGATGAATAGGAGTCGAGATGAGAACCCGGGGCCGCGGGACGGCGCCGAGCGTGCTGCAGATGTCTGCCGGATAGAACGGCCGCTCGGCGCACAGCGCGCTGCCGCTCTGCAAGCCGAGCAGGACACTCGATTCGAAGCCGTACATGTGCTGCGGCGGGACGGTGCCCACGATCGCATGTGACCGGCCATCCAACAGTCCGAGGCGGCTGGCGCCGTCATGCACGCACCGCAGGAGCCGGCCCCAGGTTTTTTTGTAAGGCAGCGGCGTGCCGGTCGATCCCGACGTGAACACGTATGCGGCCAGCTGGTCGGAGTCCACAGCGGGACACGGCCAAGCTTGCAAGTCGATGGACGAGGATTCGCGGGAAGCTTCCCGATAGAGGACCTGCGGAAGGTCGATATCGCAATGAAGATCATCCGTAAGGCAGAAGACATCGCGGGCGAACGCCTTGAGCTGCCGGATGGCCTCGGGGGTCTGCGTCGAGGGCAGGAGGCTGACTTTCCGGGCTACGAGGCCGGCGGCGAATCCGACCGTGAAGCGATAGCGGTCCGCGCAGACGTTGATGATGTGATCACCCGCCGGAAGCCCAGCGGCGACTCGCGTGACGTCGGCAATAAACTCACGCGCGAGAACGGGCCGGCCGGAGCGATACGCGACGATCGCATCGGGTTGCGTGTGCGATATCAGCGGGAGCGTGCCCAGACGTTTACTTCGTTCTGTGCGCGGTGATGTAGTCGACGAGGTGTCGCAGTGAACGGAAGATCTGTTCATTCTCTTCGCTGTCCGCGCGGAGCTGGATTCCGTACTGCTTGGAGACTACGAGTGCGATCTCCAGGATGTCGATCGAATCGAGACCCAGACCCTCGCCGTAGAGAGGCGCATCGGGCGTGATCTCGGCGGCCGTGACATCGAGGTTCAACGCCTGGACGATCAGATGCGCGACTTCTCGCTCCAGGGCGGTACTGTTTGCCGGCGGCGCCGGCTGTCGAACGGGCGACGCGTTGTCGGGCATACAGATAAAACTTCAGTGCTGATCTTTAGAATGCGTATAGGTGGCAGCGATTCCCTGCGGTGTTTCCACGGCCTTGCGCAGGCCGGTGCGGACTTTGGGCCCCCCCTGCCGGATCGTGCTCGCATCATTATACAGCGCCTCCCCTGGACGCAACCATGCGCCGGGTATCGGAAACCCCCAAGGGGTGCGCCCGCAGTGCCCGCAGCACCGAGTAGCTCAGCGGCGCAATAGCCGGCGAACGCTCAAAAACGGCAGCCGGACGAGGAATCCGGCGAACAGGCGGCTGTGCATGGACGTCAGCAGGACGTTGTCGCGCCAGTAATTGAAGTGGGAGACCCCCCCTTGCTCGGGGGTGAAATACCGCACCGGCGCGGGAAGGTTGATCGCCGGCAGGCCCCGCCAACTCAGGCGCACGACCGCTTCGACGTCGAAATCGAAGCGCCGCATCCAGAGGCTCGAGCGCATGACCCGCAGCAGCGGCGCAATAGGGTAGACCCGGAAGCCGAATAGCGAGTCGTGGATCCCGGACCACAGGGTCTCCAGATTCGCCCACCAATTCGAGATTTTTCGACCCTTGATCCGGATCGTGGGTGCGCTGGCGTCGAACACCGGTTCGCCGAGCACCATGGCGCCCGGGTTCGCTGCCGATGCGGCCATGAAGGCACCGATGAGCTCGGCGGGATGCTGGCCGTCAGAGTCCATCGCGAGCACGTGGGTATAGCCCTGAGAGGCGGCCTCGATGAGTCCGTCCAGCACGGCCGCTCCCTTCCCGCCGTTCTTCGCCCGGAGCAGAACGCGGAGCCCCGGATCATTACGGGCCAGGTCCTGCAGACCCTCAGCCGTTCCATCGGTGCTGCCGTCCACGACCACCCAGACCGGGTCCCATTGCGCTCGCGCGGCGCGCACGGTCTCGAAGACCTTCCGTCCCGGGTTGTAGCTCGGGATGAGGACCAGATGACTCCGCGACCGGGAGATCATTCGGTCTGGATCAGCTGGTTATCCGGCGGATCGTTCGTTTCGACGAGCCACGCCGCTTGTGGCGCACCGGCCAGTTGCTGCACGAATTCCCGATCGAGCTCGTCCATGAAGGCCGGAACGTCCGTGGGCGGATCGAAACGCCGCCCCAGGCGTACCCGGTAAGTGATCGGCAGGCTGGGCACCCGAAACAGCGCCCAGCCCTTGCTTAGATAGGGCGAGTCGGTCTCGACGATGAGGACCTGCACCGGTACACGCGCGTGCTTGGAGATGACGCCGATGCTCGAGGTGAGCCGATTTACCGGCAGCCGCGTGGAGCGCGTTCCCTCGGGGAAGAGCAACACGCTGCTACCGCGTCCGAGCTCCGCGATGGACTCCTTGATCATCATTCGCGGTTGACCGCTGCGGATATAACGGGCCAGGCGGGCGCCCGCGCCGAGAAACACGTTGTTCATGAGCTGCGTCTTCATCACGCACGCGACATTCGGATGGCAGGTGAGAATGAGAGGCGCATCGATGAGGCTCGGATGATTGGGAGCCAGGAGCACCGGCGGTCCCTCGCCCAAAGCATCGAGCGCCGTTAGATCGAGCCGGTACGCGCCCGAGAGCTCCAGGGTCCAGGCGAACAGCCGAAAGCCGCCCATGATGCCGAAGCGTCCGAAAACCGTTCCCCAGCGCCGCGGCAAGAGCGGAAAGGAGAGCAGGGCGATGAGCGCCCAGGCCAGGCACAGTGCACCCAGAAACGCGAGGATTCCGTACGTCGCGAGGTGTTCCAGAAGACTTTTGAGCAGCCGCTGCATGGGTTGTGAGGAACTTCAATCCGGTACCGGGACGAGCCGCGAGGAATGGCTGATCATCCACGCAATCCCGATGCCCGCCGACCAATAGCCACGGCTCTTGACGAGCGGACTGTCCTCGAATGTCGCGCCGGAGAGGCTGTCGTAGCGGCCGTACGCACCGACCCAGTACGAAGGAAAGCGCTTCGACAGGGATGCAAGCACTTGAGCGCCGGCGTATCCAGCGCTTGCCCGGTAGGCTGGACGATCCGTCGTGGCGTATTGGGGCGCCACCGTATAGTAATATTCGTTGAAGCGGCTGGTCGCGAACAGGGGCCCGGTCAACAGACCGAGGTTCCATCCCGGCAGCCCGGCCACGTCCCGCACATCCATGTTGACGTTCGGAGTGAAGAACCAGCCGATTGAGCGTGGCGCGGCTTGGACCGTGAACGCGGCTCTCACCGGCATGCGGACGTCGAATCTCACGCGCTCGTTCGCCGAACGCCAGACATGCACGTTCAAAGAGGGCCCGATCTCGATGGTCGGCCGCAGGTCGGGCATTCCATCGCGGGCGGCGTTGTTATGTACGGGTGTCGTGGCATTCACGCTGACGTTGAATTCGAGCCGGGGCTGATTGAACAGTTTGCCTTTGATGCCTTCTTTGTCGGCCTGCAGTACCCTGCCGCGATAGATGAAATAGGGCACGGCCACAGGATAGAGGTGACTCGTGTCAGCGCCGCGATAGTCCCTGAAGGCGAGCGCGCCTACGCCCAGCCCGAATTCCCACAAAGGCTTGTCCTCGGCCCGGACCGGAGGCGGCGCCGCAAACGCAAGGAGAGCGATGGCTCCCGCGAGACCCACCGAGAGCTTGAGGATCGAGGCCGGCATCGATCACATGCCGGCGGTTGCCGGCACCATGGCTGTCGCCTCGATCTCAACCAGCAGATCGCGCCGGCAAATCTCCGCCTGCAGGTAGACGGCGCGGGATGATGGGCCGAGCGCCGTACGCAACTCCGCCTGTATCACCGGGAGATCCGCCGCGTGGCGTACATACACTTTGCATGCGAGAGCGTCCAGCGTGAATTCCTCGCTCTTCGTGACTCGATTGGCTTCGTCGAGAAGCGCCTCGATGTTGGTGATCGTCTCGCGTGTCTGTGCAGCCGTATCCCCGGCATGGATCGTCTGGTGGCCGACGATGCTCGCCGTTCCGGAGATGAAGAGGGTCATGCTGCCCGGTTCGTGTAACACGGCTGCTCGCGAAAATACGGGGGTGCGGCGCCCGTATTGGGGAGGATAGTTGTAAGCGCTGACCTGGCGGGGGTTCTCGACGAAGGTCGGCGCCGTGTGGCTTGCGAGGAAGTAGATGACGAGTGGACTACCTGCGGCCGCTCCGAGAGCGCACGCGGCGGAGACATTTCCCGTGATCGCCCGACCAGCGGCGAGGAGGGCGGTCTGACGCCCACTGTTGAACTGCCGATAGCGCTCGGTCCCGTGGGTGTCGAGGTTGATCTCCGAAACGTAGTTCCAGACCCGGATCAGATGGGGAAAGCCCAAAGCGTCCAGCGTGCCGAGGATCTCGCGGTAGGCCTGTTCGGTGGCATCCTGGAGCGGGCTTCGGTCCCCTTCGGCTGGGGTCCGAGTGTTGTCATTCTCGGGGATGGCAATACATCCGAACAGCATGTCCGCCGTCCGTGCGTAGCGAACTCGTCCTCGCTGCCCCGATTCCACGGCCTGTGGCGTTCGCCACACTTCGCACAGCGCGGGTGCATCGCCGAGGACGGGCGTGTTGATTTCGACTACGGGAGCGCCCGTTTCGCGCAGTCCGTCGCGCGATCCGTCGAATGTTGCGACACCCATGACGCCCGCCCACCGTGCCGCTTCGAATTCGGCAAGTGACAGATAATCGAGATGCAGTCCGGTTCTTGAGCCCATCAGGCCGCGGTACCCGCCGGACGGCCGCCGATAGTGAGCCCGCGGCTCTCGTTCGGAAGCGTGGCTGGCAGCCCCCTGTCAAAATTCATAGCGGCTCCGAAACTGTTCGCACGCTTCATGCGGAATGGGTAGCTGCTGGCGTCACCTCCGCGCCGCGCCGGAACTTTATCGTGCCGTGGCGTGGCGGTCTACCGCCCCCGGCGGCGGTCAGCGCTTTGGCTTCGCGTCATCCGTCCGGTGAGCTGTCACGGCGGCTTCGACTTTTTTACTGTCCTCCTTCACGGTGGCGCCGACGGCCTTGGCACCGTGAGCCACGGCGGCGCCTGCCTTTCTCGAATCCTCAGCGATCACATGGCCAGCCTCCCTCGAATCCTTGGCGATGGCGTGCCCCACTTCTTTCGACTTGGCGGCCACAGCATGTCCCACGGCCTTGGAATCGCGGGCCACCGCGTGTCCGACCTCCCGGGCATCCTCTTTGATCGTCGTCTTGGCCTCTTCGAGCTTCTCGCCGGCGAATGCCGTCGGCCCCTGCGCCATGGCCATTGTGGCAAGCACCGCCAGTGGAAACACTGCTCTCATCATTCGCTCCTGTTGCGCGGGTTGGCACCCGCTCACGAGACCGGCAGCTTACGCTCGCCAGACACGGCGTTGTGTGCGGAAGCTAGCGAAAAGCCTCGTTGAGGATATGTGCCAGCCGCGCGCCGGCCAGCGCGAGGCGCTGGCGCGCCACCCTGTGGGCAACGTTCCGGTAAGGACCATCGACCGAGAACGGGCCGGGGCCGATGCCTATGGGCGGCATGTAGACCGAGTTCTGGGCGATTTCGAAGCTCTCCTGCACCCATTTCGACTCGTCGTCGATGGCCGCGACTGCGCGGTCAGGGCGCGGCAGGCGGTTGGCTCTGCGAATGGCCACCGCCGGTTTCTTGCCGGTCCCGGGAAGATCGTCCCAGAACGCGTGCAGCTCATTTCGGCAGGGCCGCTGGCACAGCGCTACCCGGTTGCCGCCCGCATCCCCGGTTGGCTGTGTGCGCGTGAAGCGTGAAGTTGCATGAAGCGGCTGGTGCACATCGCCAACCAGATGGAGCAACCACACCAGGTCGTATGACTTCAACGCGTCGCTCGCCCCTGCGGCGGACAGCGTTTTTCGGAAGGCCGCGATCTGCGTCTGCACGTTGGGTGCGACGGGCCCGATGAGTGGGGTGTGGTCGGGCGAAAACGGGAGATCGATGTAGTGCCAATAACGATGCTGCAGCCGGTCCGCGTAGCCGATGTTGCGCGCTGCACCCGGGACTGACGGGCGGTCGCCATCGTTCTGGTAACCGGTTTCGGACTTGATCGCATCAGCCCAGGTGGCCGCCATCACGAACGCGACTTCATCGCGATCGGCTCCTCCCGCGCGTGAAACCCACTTCGGGTAGTCGGGGTTGAGCTGCAGCAGCCGCGTCACTTTTGCATGCGCCGCGGGTGTGAGGTCGTCGTACGCCACCGCGGCGACCATCATGTGCCCGAAGGCGTTCCAGCCGAACGCAGCCGGCGCGAAACAGACCGCGAGACACAGCGTAGCGAGCGATGCGAAATTTTTCATGCGCGCCTTGTACCGGGATCCGGGCCCGCGATCAATCAGCGTCGCCGATCGAGGACAGTTTTTCGGCTATGTTGGCAAACTGGAACCAACATTCCCGAACACCACGGTGAACCGGCTGCCGCGGTTATCGTCGCCGCTGGTGACTTCGACAGTGGCGTTGTGGAGGCGGGCGAGCTCTTCGACTATCGCGAGCCCGAGGCCGCAGCCTTCGGCGGTTCCGCCCGGGAGGCGGTAAAAGCGTTCGAAAATGCGTGCGCGCTCGTTAACGGGGATGCCGGGGCCGTCGTCCTGGACGGACAGCCGCGGTTGTCGGCCTGGCTCTACCATTAGCGTCACGTGGCCGTGTGCGTTTCCGTAGCGCAGGGCATTGTCGATGAGGTTCGAGAGCATCTCGCTGAGCAGCCGCTCGTCGCCGATAACGATGGCTGGTTCGTCCGGCACCGCGAGACCGAAATCGATGTCGCGCTGGAGCGCGCGAGGAATCCATTCTTCGCCTACCCGACGTGCGAGGGACGTGAGGTCGACCGGTTTGAGCTCGATTGCCGAGATGGCTTCCGGGTCCGTTCGTGCGAGAGCCAGAAGTTGGTGGCTCAGCCGTGCAGCGCGCTCCACCGAACGATGCAGCGCTCGCAGCGCCTCTCGCTCGGTCGGTGTATCCGGCGCGCGCTCGGCGCGCTCAGCATGCAGCAGCACCGCTGCGAGGGGGGTTCTGAGCTGATGCGCAGCGTCCGCCACGAATCGCTTCTGCGCACGCATCGCCTGGCTCAGGCGGGCGAGCAAGTCATTGATGCGTGCCACGAGCACACGCGTTTCACGGGGCAGGCCGCTCTGCGGCACCGGGGAGAGATTGTTCTGATCGCGCGCTTCGATCTGCGTGGCCAGATCCGTCAATGGCTTCAGCCCGCGGAACACGCCGATCCACGCGAGCACGAGAGCGGTGCCGAGGAGGCCTATCTGCGGTGCAGCCATCCCGAGCAGGATCTCGCGCGTCAGCGTGGATCTTTTGATCAGCGTTTCGGCGACCGAGACCGTCACCGCGTCTCCCACCTGGCCAGGCACGATGCGGGTCGAGACGAGTCGGACGCGCTGGCCGTGTATGGCCGCGAAGGAAAGGCGCAGACCGCCGACCTGAATTGGCGCGTTGTCCGGCAGTTCCCTATCCCCGGCGATGAAACCCTGTCGTGCGGACGAGACTTTGAAGTAGGTTTTGTCGACCTCGTCGAACTGAAAAACCTGGAGGGCGACGCGCGGCAGGTCGAATTGGATGAGCCCGTGCTCGGAGCGGACAGCTTGCGCGAGCGAGCGCGTCGAATCGATGAGCCACCGGTCATAGACGAGATTGGCGAAGTGCAGCGCCGTAAAATAGGACGCCAGGGCATCGAGCGCCAGCAGCAGAACCAACACGACGCCGAGCCGCAGCAGCAGGCCGGCGCGCAGACTGAAAGGGGTCTGCATCAGACCCTGCATATCACTTTGAAGGCGCGCGATCACCTCGGTGTCACGTCATGTTCGATGACGGCGGGGGCGGCTCATCGGTTTCCAGTATGTAGCCGAATCCTCGCAGCGTGCGAACCTTCAGTCCGAACGGCCCGAGGCGACGGCGAAGGCGATGCATGCAGATTTCGATCGCGGTATCGGAGGGAGCATTGCCACCGCGGCTCAAGCGGTCCGCGATCGCCTGCTTGCTGACGACTCGGCCGGCACGTATCGCCAGCGTCTCGAGCAGGGCCATCTCGCTGGCGGGGAGGTCGAAGCTCGTCTCGCCGACGGTGACACGCGGCTGGCCCGCGATCAGCACCAGGGGACCGACGCGAATTTCCTCATCCCGGTCCGCGCGCTGCCGCCGTAACAAGGCTCGAACGCGCGCCTCCAGCTCGGGCATCTCGAACGGCTTCACGAGGTAGTCATCGGCGCCGGCATCGAGCCCCGACACACGATCCTCGAGCGCATCGCGCGCCGTGACGATGAGAATCGGCAGTCCGACGAGCTGCCGCCGCAAGCTGCGCACCAGCGCCAGCCCGTTCATTCCGGGCAGCATCAGGTCGATGATGGCCAGGTCGTATTCGCTCGCGAGCAGGCTGTTGAACGCGTCACGCCCGTCCGCGTAAGCGTCCACTTCGTAGCCGGCTTGCCGCAGCAACGCGGTGAGTGCTTCGCGCAACTCACGATCATCCTCGACGATCAGAAGGCGCATAGCCAAAGCCCCATGGATTACAGCCTGAAGTTCGCGTGCCGATACATTCTAAACCGTAACGAGCAACGCGTGGCTGGCATGGCGGTTGCCATTGCGGTGCAAATCGTCACCCTATTCGTGCAAACTTCGGCGGATGCGTCTCGACCGTCTCCCCATCTCGGTTCTCAAGACCCGCTTCGTTCCGGGCGGCTGGGACGTGCTCGCGTTTGTGCTGGTGTTCGCATTCTTCATCTACGTCGCGGAAGCGGCGCACGGGCTTACCGGATCGCTCGCGGGACTCGAGGCGACGCCGATCTCGCTCGCGCCGTCGGCTCTCGCAGGCTATGCCGCGCGCACGGGGTTACGGATGCTGATCGCAATGATCGCCTCCCTGATCTTCACGTTCACGTATGCGACGCTTGCCGCGAAGAGCCGCCGCGCGGAAGTGGTGCTGGTCCCGCTGCTCGACATCCTGCAGTCCCTGCCCATTCTGAGCTTCTCGATCACGATCGTGTTCTTCCTGTCGCTCACGCCCGGGCGTGTGGCGGGTGCGGAAATGGCCGCCATTTTTCTCATCTTCACCAGCCAGGCGTGGAACATGGCGTTCAGCTTCTATCACTCGCTGCGCAGCATCCCGGAAGAGCTGGATGAGGTGGCGCGTAGTTTTCGTCTGGGACCCTGGATGCGGTTCTGGCGCCTCGAGGTGCCGTTCGCGACGCCACCGCTCATCTGGAACATGATGATGTCGATGTCCGGCGGGTGGTTCTTCGTCGTGGCATCCGAAGCGATCAGCGTAGGTAATACGACTGTCACACTTCCCGGCGTGGGCTCCTACGTTGCGCTCGCGGTCCAGCAGCGCAACCTCGCGGCCATCGGTTGGGCGATCGCCGCGATGTTCGTGGTCATCCTCATCTACGACCAGTTGCTCTTCCGCCCGTTGATCGCCGGTGCGGACTGGTTTCGCCTCGAACAGGAAGCCGGGCTCGCGCCGTCGCACTCGTGGGCGCTCACGATGATGCGGCGGTCGCGTTTTCTCGGGTTTGTCGCACGGATTTTTGCCGGGATCCTCAACATCCGGTCCAAGTCTCGTCACCTGGCAGTGGTGCCGCCGAAGCGCGCTTTCGAAGATCGGAAGCTGCGTTTGGGCGACTTTCTCTGGTATGTACTGATCGCGTTGATCGGGATCGTGGCGGTGTGGAAGGCGGTGTGGTTCGTCCTCGAGGGCATCCGCCCGTCCGAGATCAGACACGTGGTGGTACTCGGGTTTTTGACGCTTCTGCGCGTGGGTGTGCTGATCGCATTGGCCAGCATGATCTGGGTGCCGATTGGCGTGTTCGTCGGGCTGCGCCCGCGAGTTGCCAGGGTGGTGCAGCCGATCGCGCAGTTTCTGGCGGCATTCCCGGCGATTCTGCTGTTTCCCATCGTGGTGTCCGGCATCGTACTGCTCAAGCTGAATCCGGATATCTGGCTCAGCCCTCTCATGATTCTCGGCACGCAGTGGTACATTCTTTTCAATGTCATCGTCGGCGCGTCCGCTATTCCAACGGACTTGCGCTATGTCGGCGAGAACCTGCACGTTCGCGGCTGGCTTTGGTGGAAGCGGGTCGCGCTGCCAGCGGTATTTCCGTTCTACGTGACCGGAGCAATAACGGCGTCGGGCGGCTCCTGGAATGCAAGCGTCGTCTCGGAGGTCGCGACGTGGGGCAAGGAGAGGCTTGCGGCCAACGGCCTTGGCGCATACATATTCGAAGCCACCAGTGCCGGTGACTTCCGGCGCACGGTGCTCGGCGTCGTGGTGATGGCGCTCTTCGTGGTCGTGCTCAACCGGCTGTTCTGGCGGCCGCTGTACGCTCGCGCAGAGCGCAAGTTCCGCCTGACTTGAGACTTGGAACGGCGTGCGAGCCATGCAGGCAACGCCAGCACAACGGGAGAGGTCATTGAACGCAAACGCTCTTGCCATGAATCTGGCGCCGCTCCTCGACGTGCAAGGCGTCTGCAAATCGTTCCGCAAGCCGGACGGCGATGAGCTCGTGGTGCTGGAGAACGTGAATCTCACGTTGCGCCCGGGTGAGATCGTGGGCCTTCTCGGTCGCTCGGGCTCCGGGAAATCGACGCTGCTGCGCACGATTGCGGGCCTCGAGCTCCCCTCGAACGGCACGGTCAATTACCTCGGCGCACCGGTCGACGGACCAGCCGCGGGCATCGCGATGGTATTCCAGAGTTTCGCGCTGTTTCCCTGGCTGACGGTCCTCGAGAACGTGAAGCTCGGTCTGGAGGCGCTCGGGCATCCGGAAGCCGAGACCCGCAGCCGCTCGCTCAAGGCCATCGATCTCATCGGCCTCGACGGCTTCGAGTCCGCTTACCCGCGCGAGCTATCGGGCGGAATGCGGCAACGGGTCGGCTTCGCCCGGGCCCTGGTGGTACATCCCAACATCCTGCTGATGGACGAGCCTTTCAGCGCGCTGGACGTGCTCACCGCCGAAAACCTGCGTACCGACCTGGTGGAGCTGTGGGGCAACGGCAAGCTGCCGATCAAGGGTATCATCCTGGTCACGCACAATATCGAGGAAGCGGTGCTGATGTGCGACCGTGTGCTGTTGTTCTCGTCCAACCCAGGCCGCGTCGCATCCGAAATCAAGATTGACCTGCCTCAGCCGCGCGACCGCACCAGTCCCGCCTTCGAAGATTATGTCGACCAGATCTATGTCGAAATGACTGCCCGGCGCGTCGAGCGCATGCGCCAAGCCCAGGCGCAGGGCGGCCCCGGCATCGCCATGCCACTGATGCATGTTTCCCCCAACCAGATTTCCGGTCTGATCGAGGCGTTGGCCGCCGCGCCCTATAACGGCAAGGCCGACCTTCCCGACATCGCCTATGAGCAGGAACTGGAAGTCGATGAACTGTTTCCGGTGGCGGAAGCCATGCAGTTGCTGCGGTTGGCGGAGGTCGAAGGCGGCGACATCAAGCTGACGCACATGGGCAAGCGCTTCGCCGATGGCGAGCTGAACGAACGCAAAGAAATCTTCTCGCGCGCGCTGATGGCGCATGTGCCGCTGTCGGCGCATATCCGCAAAATCCTGGACGAACGCGCCAGCCATTCGGCGCCCAAGACACGCTTCCTGGACGAGCTGGAAGACCATATGGCCGAGGATGCGGCGGAAGAATCGCTGAAGACGATCGTGTCCTGGGCCCGTTTCGCAGAATTATTCTCGTACGACGACGATGCGGCGCTATTCAGTCTGGAAAATCCGACTTAATTACGCAATTCCGGCGCGCCGCATTTTGTGGCGTGAGCAGGAGCGTCGCGCGGAGCGTACGATAGTACTTGAGCACGCGCGACGAACCCACGACGCAAAAGGCCAGCGCGCCTAGCTAGGCACTCAGTGCCGTCCTGCGCCGTACCGTGCGGGACGGCGGCAGCACCAGTCGCACGGTGGTGCCCCGGTTGAGGGCGCTTTCGATTTCCAGCGTGCCGTCATGGCATTCGACCAGCGACTTCACCAGCGCCAGGCCCAGCCCGGTGCCTTCGGTGTTGCGGGCCAAGGGCGAGGCGATCTGGCGGAACGGTTCCAGCGCCATGGGAATCTGTTCCGGCGCCATGCCGATGCCGGTATCGCGTACCGCCAGCACAAAGCTGCCATCCTCCCCGTAATTCGCCGTCACATGCACACTGCCGCCCGGCGGCGTGAACTTGATGGCGTTGGAGCAGAGGTTCAGCAGCACCTGCTTGAAGCGAAGCCGGTCGGCAAACAGGTTGGGCAGGCCCGGCGCCAGATCCTGCGTCAGGCGCAGGCCGCCTTCGTGCGCCTTGCCGCGCGTCAGCTTCAGGCATTCTGTGATGACATCGGCGGGCACGATTTCTTCGCAGGACAGTTCAAACTTGCCCGCCGCCGCTTTCGAAAGATCGAGAATATCGTTGATCAACGCCAGCAGGTGACGCCCCGCGCCATGCACGTCATTGGCATATTCGCGGTAGCGCGGATGGCCCAGCGGCCCCAGCATCTCGGTGCCCAGCAATTCGGAAAAGCCGATAATGGCGTTCAGCGGTGTACGCAATTCGTGGCTCATCAGCGCAAGAAAGTCGCTCTTGGCGGCATTGGCACTGGTTTCCGCCGTCAGTGCCCGCGACAGCTCGCCTTCGCGCGCCTGCAGAAGGCGCACCTTACCCTGCAACAGCGCCTCGCCGGTGCCGACGCCCAGATAACGGCCGCGCCGCGTCACCACGAAGCATTCC
>JAQGOC010000017.1 GCA_028293805.1 Gammaproteobacteria bacterium | reverse complement strand
TTCATGGCGAAGCCCCATGCCAAGGAGCCGGGCAGCGCCATGCACATCCACCAGAGCGTCGTCGACATCAAGACGCGCAAGAACATCTTCAGCAATCCGGACGGCACGCCTTCGCAGCTGTTCTTTTCCCATATCGGCGGTCTGCAGAAGTACATGCCAGCCGCGATGGCGCTGTTCTGCGCGAACGTGAATTCCTATCGCCGGCTAACGCGGTATCTGTCCGCGCCGATCAACGTGCATTGGGGCTACGACAATCGCACGGCGGGCCTGCGCGTGCCGATGTCGGATCCGGAAGCACGCCGCGTGGAGAACCGCGTGGGCGGGGCGGACGCCAATCCGTATATCGCCATCGCTGCCTCCCTTGCGTGCGGCTACCTGGGCATGATCGAGGGCCTGCAGCCGAGCGACCCCATTACCGGCAGCGCGCACGATCTTCCGTTCGGGCTGCCGCGCTCGCTGGACGAGGCGCTCCGCAAGCTCAAGGAGAGCGAGCCGCTGGTGAAGCTGCTGGGCGACCAGTTCGTCTCGGCGTTCACGATCGTCAAAGAGGCCGAGTACGAGGTGTTCCTGCAGGTGATCAGTTCCTGGGAGCGCGAGCATTTACTGCTCAATGTGTAGCGCACGGGCTGAAATGGGCCTGCGGCCGTTTCAGCAGGCGGCCTAGCGGCCCTTTCGACCCGCGAGTGGGTCGGTTCTCGGGACATGCGGGTTGGGCGATCGCCGGCCGGTCCAGAAGGTCCGTGCCACACCGCGCTGGCCTGCCGGCGCTGCCGCGGCGGGGGCCGCTCCTTTAGCCGTGCCCTCTCCTTTGAGCGAGCGTCCTTCCCAGGCCACCTGGGCTGTTATATTAAAGCCTGCCGTCCGGTGGGGCTCGCATCGCTTGCGCCGACGGGGTTTGCGCGTTCGTCAAAGAGGCTTCATGAGTATTGCTCTGCGCTCCTTTTGTCTTGGCGCGGCATTCGCCGCGCTGTGCGCCGGATGTTCCGGCAGCTCGAAACCCACCACCGATGAGAACGCCAGGCCGGCGAGCGGGGGCACGACGGCCTCTGGTGCGCCGCTGGATGGGGAAAAACTCGTCAATGTCTATAACTGGTCGGACTACATCGACCCGGCCGTGATCGCCGATTTCCGCAAGGAATACGGCATCAAGGTCAACTACGACGTCTTCGACTCGAACGAGGTGCTCGAGACGAAGCTCCTCACGGGGCACACGAACTACGACGTCGTGGCGCCATCGGGGCCCTTCCTCGCGCGGCAGATCCAGGCGGGCGTCTACCAGAAGCTCGACAAGTCGCTGCTGTCTAATCTCAGATACCTCGATCCCGGGATCGCCCGCAATGAGGCGCAGTACGATCCGGGCAACGCGTACAGCGTGACCTACATGTGGATCACCTCCGGGCCCGGTTATGACGTCGCGAAGATCCGGCAACGCCTGCCGAACGCGCCCGTCGATAGCTGGCGGATGTTCTATGACCCCGCCGTGATCGCGAAGTTTGCCGACTGCGGCGTGTCGCTGCTCGATGCGCCTTCCGAGGTCGTCGCCACGGTCATGGTCTTCCTGGGCAAGGACCCCAACAGCGACTCTCCCGCCGACCTGCAGGCGGCGGAGAAAGTCCTGATGGCGATCCGTCCGTACGTTCGCTACGTGCACTCCTCGCGCTACATCGATGACCTCGCGAATGGCGAGATCTGTCTCGCGCTCGGCTGGTCAGGCGACGTCAAGCAGGCGCGCGATCGCGCCAAAGATGCCGGCAAAGGTGTCGATATCGCCTACAACATTCCCCGGGAAGGCGGCGTAAGCAACTTCGACACGCTGGCCATACCGGCGGATGCGCCGCATCCGAAGAATGGCCACTTGCTCATCGACTACCTGCTGCGGCCGGAGGTCGCCGCGAGGAACTCGAACTTCATCAAATATGCGAACGGCGACGTGCCGTCCGCGCAGCTCAGCGATGCCGTCAAGAACGATCCCGGCATCTATCCGCCTCCCGAAGTGCAGGCGAAGCTCCACCCTGAGCCCACGAGGTCGCCGGAATACACTCGCCTGCTCACGCGGACGTGGACCCGGTTCAAGACGGGCAAGTGAACGCACAGCTGCAGGTGGACAGAACACTACCGACGAGCCGCGAACAGGGCGAAGCCTATGTTCGCATCGAGAACGTCACCAAGAAGTTCGGTGACTTCGCCGCCGTGGATTCGGTCTCGCTCGAGGTTTATCGCGGCGAGATCTTCTGTCTGCTGGGCGGGTCCGGTTCCGGCAAGACAACCCTGTTGAGAATGCTCGCCGGGTTCGAGACGCCGTCGGCCGGCAAAATCTACATCGACGGCCAGGACATGAGCGCCATCCCGCCGTACGAGCGGCGCGTCAACATGATGTTCCAGTCGTACGCGCTGTTTCCGCACATGACCGTCGAGAAGAACGTGGCCTTCGGGCTCGAGCAGGAGAAGCTCGGCCGGCAGGAGATCAGGAGCCGGGTGGGCGAGATCCTCGAGATCGTGAAGATGACTGCGTTCGTGGCGCGCAAGCCCCATCAGCTCTCGGGCGGCCAGCGCCAGCGTGTGGCGCTGGCACGCGCGCTGGTGAAGCGCCCGAAGCTGCTGCTGCTCGATGAGCCGCTGGCCGCGCTCGATAGAAAGCTGCGCGAGAATACGCAGTTCGAGCTCATCAATATCCAAAAGCGGCTCGGCGTGACGTTCATCGTGGTCACGCATGATCAGGAGGAGGCCATGACGCTGTCCTCACGCATGGGCGTCATGAACCATGGCAGGATCGCTCAGGTGGGTAGCCCCGCCGCCATCTATGAGTCCCCCGCGACGAAATTCGTCGCCGACTTCATCGGTTCCGTCAACATGTTCGAAGGTCGCGTGACCGATGCAGGATCGGGGGCTCTGCGCATCGACTCCGAGGAGCTCGGCTGCGTCGTTGCAGTCGACCGCAGCATCGATTGCGCTCGCGGCGCGACGGTGTGGACAGCCGTTAGGCCCGAGAAGATCAACATCAGGCGGGATCCCGGCCAGGGCTCGCAAGAGAACCTCGTGCGTGGCACGGTGAAAGAGATCGCCTACATGGGGGATGTCTCGATCTACCACGTGCAGATCGGCTCGGGGAAGATGGTGCGGGTGACTCTTCCCAACATCATGCGGGATGCCGGGCAGCGTATTATGCGGGACGAGACGGTATATCTCTCCTGGCACGAGTCCAGCCCGGTCGTGCTGACGGAATAGGT
>JAQGOC010000196.1 GCA_028293805.1 Gammaproteobacteria bacterium | reverse complement strand
TACGTGCTCAAGATGAGCGATGCGCTCCTACCCTTGCAGATTGCCGGTGCGATTGGCAACTTGGCCTCTCTGGGCATCGCCAGCATCTCCGACACTCACTCGTACGCGGCGTTCGTCGATACGACATATGACTTCACGCCCGCCACGAGCCTGACTCTGGGCATTCGCGAAACCTCCGATCGCATCAAAAATACCGGTTACACGAATCTGGGCTTTCCCGGCGGCACGAACCTGATCATCCCCGCGCCCGAGCAGCACGCAAACGCTTCCAAGCCCACGTTTCGGGCGGTGCTGGACCATAAATTCACGCGCGATCTGATGGCGTATGGATCGGTTTCGCGCGGTTTCAAGAGCGGCGGATTTGCGCTATTTGCCGGGGGCAGCGCGCCAGTGCAGCCGGAGACGCTGGATGCCTACGCACTGGGCCTGAAATCCGAATGGCTCGAGCACCATCTGCAGGTCAATGTGGAGGCGTATCATTACAACTACAAAAACCAGCAGGTCGAGATCTTCATCGCCAATGGCGCTGCCGAGGTCAATGCGGCGGCCTCGCGCATGTCGGGGGCCGAGTTGAGCGTGGTAGCCATACCGAGCGCAAATCTCACCCTGCGCGGCAACTTCGGCTATCTGCACAGCCGCTATGAGAGCTTTCCCGCTGCACCCATCTACCTGCAGAACCCGGCAACCTGTGCGCCGACGCCGATGCGCCTGCCGGGGCCCCTCACCGGCGGCGACCTGTTGTGCTCAATCGACGCTGCCGGCCTGCAAACAGTCCGCTCACCGACGTTTACGGGAAACGTGAGCGGCGACTATGTGATCCGCACCGCCGGCGGCAATGTGGATCTGGTCGCGAGCTACTTTCGCACATCGTCCTTCAGCTGGGATCCCTCCGGCCAGTACCCCGAGCCCGCCTATGGCTTGCTCGATACTTCCGTGACCTGGACGGCGCCGTCGAGCAAGTACGACGTGCAGCTGTGGTTCAAGAACTGCACCAACAAATACCACGATGCGTTCATCTCTGAGGCAGCGTTGGCCATTCAGCGAGCCGCCAGCGATCCGCGCACCTTTGGCATCCAATTCGGCGCTCATTTTTGAAGGTGCACTGGAAGTCTGTGGGCTCGTTGCCGCGACGAGCCCGCAGTGATCGAGGGGGTGGCTGCGGATGACATCGATGCTGATCAAGGACGCAACTATTCTGACGATGCGCGGCGGCTCCGAGGATGTGCTGCGGGGCGATGTGCTGATCCGTGACGATATCATTGCGGCAGTGGGGCCCGGACTCACTGCCGCAGAGGCCGATGTGGTGGCTGGCCGCAACCTCATCGTAATGCCGGGGCTTGTCAACGCGCACATGCATACGTGGCAGACCGCGCTGCGTTCCATTGCTTCCAACTGGACCTTTCCGGAATACTTGCGGTGGGTGCATGCCGGGCTCGCAACCCACTTCGGCCCGCGGGATATTTATATATCAACGCTGGTGGGGGCGCTGAACCAGCTCGACTGCGGTACGACGACTCTCGTCGACTGGTGCCACAACAATCCAACACCGGCTCACACGGACGCGGCACTCGAGGCGTTGCGCCGTTCGGGTATCCGTGCCGCGTTCCTCCACGGAACGCCCAAGCCCGATCCACGTCCAGGGGAGCCGCCTTATTGGGAAATAGCACATCCTCGCGATGAGGTCGTGCGGTTGCGCCAGGCGCTGAAGCCCGACGCGGGCTTGATCTCGCTGGGGCTTGCGGTGCTCGGTCCCCACTACGCCACTCTCGAGGTCACGCTTCAAGACTTCCGGCTGGCGCAGGAATTCGGCTTGATTGCCTCCGTGCACGAGGGCTATGGTCCCTCCCGCTGTCCCGAAGGTTGGGCGTGTCTGGAGTCAGAGGGGCTGTTGAACGGGCTCGTGAATGTCGTCCACGGCAATGAGCTGAGCGATGACCGGCTTCGCCGTCTCGTGGACCGCGGCGTGCAGTTTACCATCACGCCGGAGTCGGAGCTGATCTGCGGCCACGGACATCCCATTCTGGGGCGATTGCGCGATCTGGGGACATGGCCGTCCATTGGCGCGGATATCGAGAGCGCCCACTCGGGAGATATGCTCACCGCGGCGCGCACTGCACTTACGTGCCAGCGTTCGCTGGACAACATCGATGCGCGCGCTCGCGGCGAGTTCGGTGGCAAGAGCCGCCTGCGCGCACGCGACGCCTTGAATTGGGTGACCCTGGAAGGTGCCCGAATGTTGGGTCAGCAAGACCGCATCGGATCCATCGCGCCCGGAAAACAGGCGGACCTCCTCATACTGCGCACCGATGCAATCAATTTGCAGCCCATTCACGACCCGATCTCCGCTGTAGTGATGCAGGCCAATCCCTCGAACATCGACTCTGTGATGGTTGCAGGCGTATGGCGCAAGCGCCACGGCCGGCTGCTGTGCGCGGACCTGCAGCCGGCGCTCGACGAGCTCGGCGAGTCCGGACGCAGGATTCGCGAGGCGGTCGGCCTACACCCGACGGATATCACTTAGCTTGCGGAGCACGCGACATGTCCGACATGAGTTCTGAGACGGCGCAGGGGGCGGGGCTGCTGGATCGGGGCAGGCCGATTCTGATTCGCAACGCGCACCTCATCACCATGGATGAGCGGGTCGGGGACTTGCTCGGCGACATTCTGGTGAAGGACGGCAAGATAGCCGCGGTCGGCCGCGACCTGAGCTGCGAGGGTGCAGCGGTGATCGACGGCACGGACCGGGTTGTCATCCCGGGCTTCGTCAACAGTCATATCCATCTATGGCAGACCGTGATCAAAGGCTGCGCCGGAGACTGGTCGTTCGGCGAATACCTGCAGTACATATTGGGAGCGGCCGGCAAACACTACGGTCCGGAAGATGTGCGCGTGGCGACCTTGTTGGGCGCGCTCGAGCAGATAGACGCCGGTGTCACCACCGTCTATGACTGGTCGCACATTCTCAACACGCCAGACCATGCTGATGGCGCAATAGATGCGCTCGAACAGTCGGGGATCCGCGCGGTATTCGGTCATGGCACGCCCGGCGATGATATCGCCAGATGGTGGTACCAGAGCCGCGAGCCTCATCCGCAGGACATCGTTCGGATCCGCAGGACGCGGCTCGCCTCGGATGAGGCCCTCGTCACGCTCGGCCTGTCGCTACGAGGTCCAGATTACGCGGTGCCTGAAATCAACCGCGCGGATATCGAGCTGGCGCGTTCACTGGGGATCATGTCGAGCATGCACCTGGCGGCCGGCGTATTCGGCGAATACATGCCTCACTGTCGTGCGATGGGGGAGGCGGGCCTGCTTGGCCCGGACGTCAATCTAACTCACTGTAACCGCTTGACGGACGATGAGATTGCGATGGCCGTCGACATGGGCGCGAGCATCTCGGTGACGCCGGAAGTGGAGATGCAAATGGGTCACGGTCTGCCGGTCACCGGGCGCGTCAAGGCAGCTGGCGGACGGGTTACCCTGGGTACGGACGTTGTCTCCAGCGTCAGCGCGGACATGTTTTCGCAGATGCGCTTCGCCGTTCAGGCGCAACGAATGCTCGAGAACTCCAAGTCTCATGCATTGGGTTGCATGCTCGAACGATTACCGCTCAGCGCGCGCGATGTTTTGAATTACGCGACCTTGCAAGGCGCCAAGGCGCTGGGGTTGGCGTCTCGGATCGGCTCCATTACGCCGGCCAAGGATGCCGACCTCACAATCCTGTCGTGGCCGTCCCATCACTCCTCGCCGCTGGCGGATCCGGTTCAAGCTGTCGTTTTCCATGCCAGCCTCGCCAATGTGGACACGGTCATGATCGCCGGCCGAGTGCAGAAATTCAGGCATCGTCTGCTCAGGTCAGAGCTCACTGAGCGTCATCAAGCGACGCAGATCGGCAGGCGGATCATGACGGCGGCAGGATTTCAGCCTTCAGGCAGGCTGCCAACGTAGAATCGTCAGCGGCGACACTTTCGAGCCCGGGTAGGTTCACAATGTACACAGCGACTTCGGCAATAGTACTGCCTACGACGACCGTCGGCTCGCTGCCGCGGCCGGGTTGGTACACCGAAAACCTCGGCCGACGCAGCTTTCGCGAGGCCATGGTCGATCGCTCCTATCGCGAGCAATACCTCGATGCGGCCTCGGTGCATCTGCGCGATCAGGAGGTTGCCGGGCTCGACATCCTGACCGACGGCGACTGCCGCTTCGACGCCGATGTCGGCGGCCACAACTGGTTCTCCTTCGCGCCGATCAGGATGGACGGGTTCTCCGGCGCCTTTGCTTACAAGAAGGAAGGAGGGCGCGCCGGCTTCGTGCATCCGCGTGGGCATATCCTGCACGATATCCTGGAAGCGCGCGTCATGCCCGATCTGGTCGGCCCGGTCGGACGGGGAACGCTGCAGTACACGGCGATCTGGAAGGCGGCGCAGCGGCTGACCACGCGACCGGTCAAATTCGGCACCATTACGCCCGAGCTGATCGCAATGGCGGTACGCGATCTGCACTACAAGGACCTGCGCACGGCGATACTCGCCATCAGCGAGGCGCTCCACGAGGAATTGGTCGAGCTGGTCGAAGCCGGGTGCCAGGTCATTCAGATGGAAGAGCCGCAGATCCATCTGGTGGCGGCCAAGGGGCTCACGGACAATGTCCTGAATCCCGATTTCATGGTGGAGGTCTTCAACAACACCGTGCGCGGGCTGCGCAGCAAGGCCGAAATCTGGTGTCACACATGCTGGGGAAACCCCGGTGCGCAGCGCATCTTCAACACACAGCCAAGCTACGCGCCGGCAATCGAAGCGCTCAATCGCGTTGATGCGGACGTGATCACGTTCGAGACATGCAGCAGTGGAGGGATGGATCTGGAGGCCATCGGTCGCGGCATCAAGGATAAGAAAGTGGCGATCGGCGTCGTCGATCACCATACGCTGCAGGTCGAAACGCCCGATCAGGTTGCCGACATGGTGCGCCGCGCGCTGCAGCACATCCCCAAGGAGCAGCTGGTACTCACTACCGACTGCGGCATGGGGCGCGAAGGCATGAGCCGGCGGCATGCCTTCCACAAAATGGTCTCGATCGTTCAGGGGACGAATCTCGTGCGCCGCGAGCTCGGAGTTCCCGAGGCTCTCTGCCTGGCTGCCGACGAGCGCCTGTCGCTCGTGGAGAGCCATTGAGCGCCCGAACGTGAGGCCATCCGGCCGGCGCTTGGTGGAAATACTCGTGCGGACCAGGTCCACTGCCGCAGAAGCTTGCGGTGTCGACGTTGTGCTTGCCTGCTATTGCTTCCATTGCGCCGCTGTCTCGCGCGCGAACGCCTGACGGATCCGGCCATCGCCGCACTCTCGCGGCGATGGCCGGGCGCAGGTCGCGCCATCCATCATTCGATCCAGTGGTTAGATCGAAATTGCGTTCGACTCACTCGCCTTGCGGTGCGTAGACGGCGATGCAGCCTGAAGCGCAATCAGCGCTTTCCTTCCTTGCTTCGATCGGCACGAATACTCTCCCGGACTTCGGATCCGCCGCGACCGAATGGGCGCGCGGGCCGCTCGGCAGATTGGCAATCCAGCGATTGGTGCGCGCATCGACCACGCCGAGCACCGGGCCGCCCGGATTCTTGGCAGCCGCCAGGTAATAGTTTCCGGACTTATTGTCGTACCAGACCTCGTCCGATCCACCGGTCTTGTCGATGGTCGCGACAATCTTACCGGTGCGCGCGTCCATGACCAATGATTGCGCCGGGAAGCCGGAGTCGACAGCGTCATCGCTACAGCCGATCAACAGATGCGCATCCGGGCCCACTGCGAGGCCGGCCGGCATGCACTTCGTCACCGGGAGCATTTTCTCGAGTTTGAGCGTGCGCGGATCGATCACCGCGACTGCGCCATTGGCCTCTACGCCGTCGATGACCGGGACCGTCAGATAGATCTTGCCCGTGACCGGATCCCAGGCGGGCTGTTCCGCGCCGTCAGAGGCATGATCGAGGACGATTTTGCCAAGAACTTTGTGCGTCTCGCTCGAGATGAATGTGACGAACGGCGGCTTGTCGGCGTTGTTGACGACGACGACGAGGTGGTCGCGCGGATCGTAGGCCATCTCATCTACGCGCTTCTGGCCGCCAGTAGCGATCGTGTCGACGATCGACCGTGACTTGAGGTCGATGATCTTGACGGTGCTGTCGCCATCGCCGGCCCACAGCTGGTCGTTGCCGACTGCGATTACGCCATCCGGACCGGAGACCGAAGATCCGGCGGCCTTATTGAAGCCGGTGAAGCCGCCGACACGGCCCAGGAACTTGCCCGTTGCGGCATCTATCAGGTCGACGCTCTTGTTCGAGCGGTCAGTAAGAACGTAAATCCCGGTGTCGGTGACTATGCCGATGTCGAAACTGGCCAGCGGCTCGCCGGGCACGCGGATGGTATCGACGCGCTTGACAGTTGCGGCATCGGCAGGGCCGGAGCTGAGCAGCAGTGCCGCGACGGTCGAGGCCAGCAGCGAAAGAGATGAGATATGTTTACGCACGAGAGTTATTCTCCTGTTCGAGATCAAGCCACACGATGGCAGTTAAACCTGACCAAGTCCTGACGGGGGCTGCAGCGGCCCCGGTACTCGGTCGCGGACGCGATGTAGTCGAGCGCGACCCGGTCGAGCGCGACCCGGTCGATCGCGTTTATCCGTTGCGCGTCGGAGTCCTTGCATGAGGGTATTGTTGGTCGAAGATCATCGGGCGATGCGCGAGCTCATCGTGGATCACCTCAGGGAGCGGGGCTTCGCGGTGGATGCGGTCAGCCGCGGACAAGATGCGCTGGCCGCCGCCGCGATCACGCACTTGGATGCGGTCATTCTCGATCTGGGATTGCCGGATCTCGACGGTATGGAGGTTCTGGCCTTGCTGCGTTGCTCGCGACCGGAGCTTCCGGCGATCCTGCTGACCGCACGCGACGGCGTCGAGGATCGACTGCGCGGTCTCAATGCGGGCGCCGACGATTACATCGTCAAACCCTTCAATCTTCTCGAGCTCGAGGCTCGCCTGCGCGCGGTCCTGCGCCGTACCGGCAATCGCCGCGGCACCACCTATTCTCTCGGCGAGATTGTCTTCGACACCTTGACTCGGGAGGCCTTCGCCCGCGGCCGGCGCATCGATTTGACGCGCCGTGAAGCGGCGTTACTGGAAGAGTTTCTGCGCGTCCCGGGACAGGTAATCACCAAGGATTTACTCGAAGATCGCCTCTACGCGCTCGATGACTCGGGCAGTAGCAATGCTCTCGAAGCAGCGGTTTCGCGGCTGCGCCGCAAGCTCGCCGCTGCGCACGCGGCGCTGCTGATCGAGACGAAAGGGGGTATTGGATATCGTCTGGTGGAGGCAACGCCGAATGCGCGGCACTCATAGCCTGCGCGTTCGCCTCCTTGGCGGGATGCTGGTCGTGTTCACGCTCGGACTTGCCGCCTCGCTGGCTTCCTACCGCTACCAGGTGGACAACATCGTCAAAGACGTCCGTGGCCGCACGTTGGAGGCGCAGGCGCGCGAGCTGTTGGCGGCGCTGCAAGTCAGTGCCGACGGACACATCGAGCTCGGATTATCGGAGAGCTGGCAGCAAGTCTATGCCGAGCCGTCCCGCCAGTTCTCTTACACAATCTTCGACCAGGCGCACCGGCCGCTCGCCCGGTCACGCAATCTGGCCACACCGTTGCCGTACGTGCCGGTTGCCGGCACGAGTCCGTTGGGGCCGGTTGAATTCGTCGGCGTCGGCGCGAAGCGTAAGACGGTTCTGGCAGCTAAGAGTCCCGAGGGCTACGTCCTCGTGGTTGCGCGAGCCGGTTCCGATCCCGACATCTTGATCGATAGCCTGTTCGAGGAGGACAGCGAACGTCTGCTCGTGCTCGCGCCCCTCGCGGTCCTGGCGCCATTGCTGATCTGGATGATCAGCGGCTGGAGCCTGCGGCCAATCGCGCGCAAGTCGCGTGAGGCGGCGCTCGTCGGCCCGGGAAGACCTGACATTCGCATTTCCCTCGACGGTCTGCCGCGGGAGATCCAGCCGCTGGTCGAAGCCGCCAACGGCGCTCTCGACCGCCTTTCGTCCGCGTATTCGACCGAACGGCGGCTGACGGCCAACGCGGCGCATGAGCTGCGAACACCGCTCGCGGTGTTGAATTTGCGGCTGCAGCGTGCGCGGCTGACCGGGACGATCGATTGGCCCGTGGTCGAAGGCGAGCTCGCCCAGATGACCCGGCTCGTCGATCAGTTGCTGGACCTGGCGCGCAAGGAATCCGTGTCGCGCGAAGGCGATATCGAGCAAGCGCCGGTCGTCAATCTGTCGAGAACCGTTCGGGAGGCTGCGGCGATGGTCGTGCCGCTGATGGAGGCGCAGGAGCGTCCGCTGATCGTCGATGTGCCGGACGTCGTGCTGCTGCGCGGCAGCGCCGACGATCTTCGCGACATGATCCGCAATCTTCTCGACAACGCGTTGATCCATGGCCGCGGCACGGTGATCGCGCGAATTCATCACGGTGACGGCGGGGTCACGATCGAAGTGATCGACGAGGGCCCCGGGGTTCCGTCGGGACAGGAGGAACTCGTCTTCGAGCGCTTTCGTAAACTGAACGCGGAGTCACCCGGATCGGGCCTCGGACTTGCCATCGTCAGGCAGGTGGCGCGCACCCACATCGGTGATGCACGTTTCGTGGCGGGCCGGGGCCACGTCGTCCTGACGTTGCCGACGACGGTGCCGCCCGCTGCTCCCGCACGGCGCAAGCGCATCGGGATGAATGGCGGCGACTAGCGCCAGAAGTCAACTGCGCCGAGTCCGCTCCGTACTGGGCGCAGCTAATGCGAAAGGTCCTGTACGTAGCCGCATGCGTAGATGCCGGATGCAGAGCCGCGTCTTAGCCGAATTCTCCGAGCGGATTTTGGTGACGGCCCACACGTCCGCCGGCTGCCAGAACTCGCGCAGCACATGCACGAGGTCTCCGCGCTGCAAGCTTTCGGCGACGTCCCAATAGGACCTGAGCATGATCCCGTGTCCCTCCTGAGCCCAGCGACGGATTACATCGCCGTGATTTGACGCAAGTGCAGCATTAACCCGCACATTGCGGGTCCCACCGAGTGAGCGCAGAGACCAGCGCCCGAACGTCTCGCCGCGCTCGCGGATCAGCAGGCAGGAATGCCGGGAGAGCTCGGGGAGCGTTTGCGGTTCGCGATGCAACCGCAGGTATTCGGGCGACGCGCACAGTATCCGCCGTCCGTGCGCCAGGTGATGCGGTACGAGGTGGGGCTCGCGAACATCGCCGACGCGAACGTCGATGTCGATCTCTTCCTGCACCAGTTCGACTGAACGGTCCAGGATTTCCAGATCGATCTCCAGGCCCGGATGCATTTTCACCAGTTCGGACAGCACCGGGGCGATGTGATTGCGCCCCAACCCGGAGCTTGCGGCAATGCGCAGTCCGCCGCGCACGTCGCTCTGCACGTTCTCGAGAGCGCCGTCCAATTGCGCGTATACGTCGAGTACGCGCTGCGCCCAGGACAGCATCACCTCACCACGTTCGGTCAGCGATACGTGCCGGGTGGTGCGGTGAAACAACTTCACCCTGAGGGCGTCCTCGAGGATGGCGATGCGTTTGCTGATGTAGGCCGCCGAAGCCCCGAGCTCCTGCGCAGCCGCGGCAAAGCTTGCGAGGCGTGCCGCGTTGATGAAGACCTGCAGATCCTGCGGTAGGACATTATTCACGAAGTGTGTTCTCCGAATTCACATCGCATCGGGTGCGTCCGGGACCTGAAGGGCCTATTCTGCGCCAGCGGTTGGCGGTTGACATCATTCAACGGGTCATGGAACGAACTTCGGCTCAAACCCCGATGTCGTATGGGAGCAGAACATCAAGAAATATAAGATAGCACTGATCCCCGGCGATGGGATCGGCGCGGAGGTCGTACCGGAGGGCGTCAAGGTGCTCGCCGCAGCGGGCCGCCGGTTCGGCGTCTCTTTCGACTGGGACACGCGCCCCTGGGGCTGCGAATATTATCTGCAAACCGGCAGCATGATGCCGCGCGACGGGCTCGACGGCATTCGTCATCACGACGCAATTTTTCTCGGCGCCGTGGGTTTCCCGGGCGTGCCGGACCATGTATCGCTGTGGGGACTGTTGCTACAGATCCGGCGGCGCTTCGAGCAGTACGTGTGTCTGCGCCCGATCAGATTGATGCCCAACGTCAAGTCGCCGCTGCGCGATCGCGTCGCCGGCGATATCGACATGATGCTGGTCCGGGAGAATACGGAAGGCGAGTACTCGGACCGCGGTAGCAAACAGCACGAGGGCACTGACGCGGAGGTGGTCGTCCAGGAGAACGTCTTCACGCGCAAGGGCGTGGACAGGATATTGCGGTACGCGTTCGAGCTGGCCCGCAAGCGCGACAAGAAGAGGCTCACTTCCGCGACCAAATCGAACGGGATCTCGCTCACCATGCCGTACTGGGATGCGCGCGCCGCGCTCATGGCCCAACAGTATACCGACATCAAGATGGATCAATATCACATCGATATTCTCGCGGCGCATTTCGTGCAGCGCCCCGAGCGTTTCGACGTGGTGGTCGCCTCCAATCTATTCGGCGACATATTGTCGGACCTGGGGTCGGCATGCACGGGAACCATAGGAATCGCACCCTCGGCGAACCTGAACCCCGAGCGTGAATTTCCCTCGATGTTCGAGCCCGTGCACGGATCGGCACCCGACATATTCGGCCGCAACATCGCGAACCCGATCGGGCAGATCTGGTCGGGCGCGATGATGCTCGATCACCTGGGGCATGCCGATGCCGCGCGGGCCATCGTCGCCGCGATCGAGTCGGTGCTCACCACTGGCCCTCGTACGCGCGACCTCGGCGGTTCTGCCGCAACTCAGGAGGTGGGCAATGCGATCGCCGAGCTGGTGGGTAGCATCGACGTATGAAGAAATGACGCGATGAACGCATAATGGAGACTAAAGCCGACGCAACGCGCCGCCGCTGGTATACCGAGCTGTACGTGCAGGTGCTGTTCGGTATCGTCGCGGGAGTCGTGGTGGGTTGGCTCGCGCCGCACACCGGTACCTCGCTCGGCCCGCTCGGCGACGTATTCCTGAAGATGATCAAAATGGTCATCGGCCTGGTCATCTTCTGCACGGTCGTTGCGGGGATTGGCGGCATGAGCGACCTGAAAAAGGTCGGCCGTGTCGGCGCCAAGGCGCTGCTGTACTTCGAAGTCCTGTCGACACTCGCATTGCTGATGGGCGCGGTGGCCGCGAACATCGTGCGGCCGGGCGACGGGTTCAACGTCGACCCTGCAAGTCTCGATGCGGCCGCCGTCGCAACCTACGTTGGCCACGCGCAGGCCAATAACGCGGTGTCATTCCTGCTCGGGATCGTTCCTACAACCGTCTTCGACGCCTTTGCGAAGGGCGAGATCCTGCCGATCGTGTTCATCTCGGTACTGTTCGGCTACGTCGTTTCGCGCCTCGGCGAGCGGGCCAAGCCGGTCGCAGTGTTGGTAGAGTCCACCGGTCAGATGGTCTTCGGCGTGATCAGCGTATTGATGCGCTTCGCACCTATTGGCGCCTTCGGCGCGATGGCCTACACGATCGGGCGATTCGGCATCGGCGCACTGCGGCCTCTGCTCGGGCTGGTTGCGACCTTTGCCGTCACGGGCACGATATTCGTCTGTATCGTTCTGGGTGCGGTTTCCCAGTGGGCCGGCGTCAACATCTTCAAGCTCATGCGTTTTCTCAAGGAAGAGCTGCTGGTGACGCTGGGCGCTGCGTCTTCCGACGTCGCGCTGCCGTCCCTGATGCAGAAGCTCGAACATCTCGGCTGCTCCAAATCGGTGGTCGGGCTCGTGGTGCCCACCGGATACGTATTCAACGCGGACGGCACGAGTCTTTACATGACGCTCGCCGCGTTGTTCGTCGCGCAGGCCATGAACATTCATCTGACGGTGCTGCAGCAAGTCGCAATCTTCGCGGTCTCGATGGCGACCTCGAAGGGCGCCAGTGGCATCTCGGGCGCCGGCTTCATCGCCTTGGTTGGCACCCTCTCGGTCATCCCGAGCATACCGCTCTCGGGCATGGCGCTGATTCTCGGCATCGACCGATTCATGAGCGCCGGCCGGGCCATCGTCAACATCACCGGTAACGCGGTGGCCACCGTCGTGATGTCGAGCATCGAGGGCGAGCTGGACCGCGACCGCATGCGCCTGGTGCTGAGCGGCGCGCACGTCGAGGAGCTTGCGAGCGGTAGCCCGGGGGCAGTTCGCGCGCAGGTCGGCGCACATGCCGGCGGCGGGCACGGCAGTCTGCAGGCGACGCCGCAGATTTGATTGGAATGAGCAACACAGCAGCGGGGTTCTATTCGATGAGATTCTCTATCGCAGCATTGGGTGTCGCAGTGGCGACGTTTTTGTCGGCCGGTCCGGCGTTCGCGGACTCCGCTCCAACCAAGGCGCCGCTGCGCCTGATCCGTACGATTACATTGCCGGAGATCGACGGGGACTTCGACCACTTCATCGTCGATCTCAAAGGCAACCGATTGTTTCTCGCCGCGGAGGAACATCACTCGGTCGAGTTGTTCGATCTGCAATCCGGCAAGCCGATCCGCAGCATTGGCGGCTTCGACACGCCGCACAGCATGGTTCTGCTGCCGGAGCAAAATCAGATTTACGTCATCGACGGTGGCGAGGGCGGGGCCGCCAAGATCCTGGATGCCACGACTTATAAAATCGGGAATTCGATCAAGCTCACCGAAGACGCGGATGCGATGTCCTATGACGCCGCCAAGCACCTCCTGTACGTGACCAACGGCGGCACGGAGGCGCACAACGACTATTCGTTCGTGACGGTGATCGATACCCAGAAGGGCGAGCGTGTGACCGACTTCCGCCTGCAATCGGCGAATCTGGAGGCGCTCACGCTGGAGAAGAGCGGTCCGTTGATGTACATCAATGCCCGCGACAAGAACCAGATCGCCGTCTTCGACCGCGCCGCCGGCAAGGTCAAGACAATGTGGCAGTTGAAGCTCATTCAGCACAACACGCCGTTGCTTCTGGACGAGGCGAATCACCGCCTGCTGGTGGCTGGCCGCAAGCCGGGACGCTTCGGCGCGGTGGACAGCGATACGGGCAAGGAGATCGTGGCCCTTCCGGCCGCTGACGACGTCGACGATATGGCCTATGACGTTGCCACGAAGCGGATCTATCTCGCGTGCGGGGAAGGATTCATCGATGTCTTTCATCAAACGGATGGCGATCATTACGAGGAGCTCGGCCGGGTAAAGACACTGCCGGGCGCGAAAACAGGCGTGTTGGTGCCCCAGTTGCAGCGCTACTACGCGGTCTCCGCACGCAAGGGCAAGGTTCCGGCGACGCTGTTCATCTTTCAGGTGCTGCTGTAACGGACGGCGTGGCGCGCAGGCCCGCCTGTCGTGCAGACCTACGGCGCTGGGGTGAGTGAGTCCGGGTAGAAAGACTTTCGACCTACAATTTGGGGGGGGAGCGACATGGACAGATCGATCGACGAAGAACTATCAGGGCCGCATTCACAGTCCAGCAGCGGTCGGGCACGCTCCTCGGTTGGCGGCCTCTGGGGGGCAATCGCGCTGCTCGGCCTATGCACCACTGCCGTGTGGGGCGACCCGAGACCAGTCGCAACCGATGCTGCCGCCGCAGGCGGCCCTCCCGCAGCCGGGGTCCCTGCCGCTGCCACCGGCCCTGGCGGAGGCGACTCCCCCGCCGCTCGCGCCGGAGAGAAGGACGAGGAGAAGGGCGAAGAGAAGTTGCAAGAGCTGGTTATCGTCGGCTCGCGCTTCGTGACCTCGAAGACCAGCACTGTGAGCCCCGTCGTCACGGTCGACGCGAGTGAACTCAGTCACCAGGGCACGGCGCGTGCCGAGGACCTGCTGAACAGCTTGCCCCAGCTGAATGCCGGACTTACGGATTCCGCGAACGGTGCGGGCGTTGCGCCGATCACCGGCACCGCCACGGCCGACCTACGCGGCATCGGCTCTTTCAACACGCTGGTATTGATGAACGGTCGCCGCCTGCAGCCCGGCGATTCGATCAATCCATCGCCCGATCTGAACGCGATTCCGACCGCGTTGGTGAAGCGAGTCGATGTATTGACCGGTGGCGCGTCTTCCATCTCCGGTTCGGACGCG
>JAQGOC010000163.1 GCA_028293805.1 Gammaproteobacteria bacterium | reverse complement strand
CGCCATGAACGTCGCATAGATCTTGTGGCGCAGCGCCGCTTCGCGGGCCGTGCGCTTGAAGAGGAAGGCCTGGTCCGCGAGATCGAGCGGATAGCCGTGGATGAGATTGATCTCCATCTGCGCCGGGCCGTCCTCGTGGATCAGCGTGTCGATCTCGATCTCCTGGTCCTCGCAGAACTGGTAGATGTCGTCGAACAGCGGATCGAACTCGTTGACGGCCGCAATGCTGTACGACTGCCGCCCGGGCTCGGCACGACCGGAGCGGCCGACCGGAGGCTTCAGTGGATAGTCGGCGTCCTTGTTCTGCTCGATGAGATAGAACTCGAGCTCGGGCGCGACCACGGGCTCCCAGCCGCGCTGCGCGTAGAGCTCGAGCACATTGCGCAGCACGTGACGCGGGGCCATCGCGACCCGCCGGCCATCCGAATAGAAGCAGTCATGGATGACCTGCGCCGTGGGCTCGGCCGCCCAGGGAACCCGGCGCACGGTCTTCGGATCCGCCTTGAGGACGATGTCGATCTCGGCCGGGCTCATTGCATCGCCGGGCTCCGGCGGATAATCGCCGGTGACGGTCTGGAGGAAGACACTCTCGGGCAGGCGCATGCCCCCGTCCTCCGCGAACTTCTCCGCGGGCATGATCTTGCCGCGGGCGATCCCGGCCATGTCGGGGATGATTGCCTCGACCTCGGAGATGCCATGGTCGCGGAAAAACTGCCGGATCTCACTCACCATACAATACCTTTCACTTCGCCTGCGCTCGCTCGCGGCTCGCCGCCCCGAACGCCGCGAACAGCCCTCGGGAGAACGGATTACTCATTACTTTCCACTCGGGATGCCATTGCACGGCGACCGCAAAGCGCGCCGCATCCTTCACCCGGAAGGCCTCGATAAGTCCATCGGGAGCCCGCGCTTCGACCGCGAGGCTGGGACCGAGGCGCGCGATTCCCTGCCAGTGGAGCGAATTCACCTGGATGCGGTCAGCGCCCGCCATGGCGCGTAACAGCCCTCCCGGCTCCAAGATCACGTCATGCGCCGGGCCGTACTGCACGTCCAGCGGCAGCGTCGTATCGTCTCTGTGGTCTATGTGGCCGGGGACTTCATGCACCTTCTGGTGCAGGGTGCCCCCGAAAGCCACATTCAATTCCTGGAAGCCGCGGCAAACGCCCAGCACGGGGATGCCCGCCTGCACAGCCTTGCGAATGAGCGGCAACGTCGTGGCGTCCCGCGCGGGATCGTGAAGAGTACCGGGCTCGCTTGGCGTCCCCTCATAGTGATGCGGCTCGACATTCGAAGGGCTGCCCGGAAAGAGGATGCCGTCCAGCCGCGCCAGCAGGTCATCGAGCCGCAGCTCTTCAGCCAGCGACGGGATGAGCAGCGGAAGCGCATCGGCGGCATCGAGCACCGCACGGGCGTACTTCTCCCCGACCATGTGAAACGGGTGCGGACCGACCATGCGGCGATCGGTGGGAATTCCAATGACTGGGCGGACGGATGCCATGACGGCTGCTATCGGACGGTGTTTAGTATTTTAAACAACGCCGCTGGCGAATTCTCCAAAGAGGGCCCTATTAGACCACAGCTCGGGGGTGGGAATCTGCCTGTCGCGCACGGCTCAGGGCGCCGTTAACGGCTGCTGCAAAGCCCTGCGCGGAGCCGCTGAGAGGCTGGGAATTGCCGATCCTGTGCGCTGGTCGCTATTCTCCACGCCAGGCTCGAACCGCGGGCAGCGTCAAAATATCCTAAACACCCGATCCCAGGACTCAAGCCATGGGACGCCTCGCACAGATCAATTCCTACTACGCGGCCTCCGCCACCGCCGCTCCGGATCGCCCGGAGCTCGAGAGCTCGGTCGACTGCGACGTATGCGTGGTCGGCGGAGGTATCGCTGGTTGCTCGGCAGCACTCCATCTCGCCGAGAGGGGCTACAAAGTCGTGCTGCTCGAACAGCACCGCGTTGGCTGGGGAGCGTCCGGGCGCAGCGGAGCACAGGCGATCCATGGCGTCGCGGCGGGCCAGGTCAAACTCGAGCGTCTGATCGGGATGGCGGCGGCGCGCACGGTATGGGATGTCTCCGTTGACGGCCTGACCCTCATGAAAGAGCTCATCGCCCGTCATCGCATCGATTGCGACTGGGTGGATGGTTACATGCTCGCGGCAATCAAGGAACGCCACGCGCGCGAGCTGCATGCCGAGCTGGCGGAGCTGCAGGAGAAGCTGGGTTATGCGAGCGTGCGTTACATGTCACGGGAGGAAGTGCGTTCGGTGCTGGGAACGGACCGTTACATCGGCGCCCTGCATGATTCGAATAGCGGCCACCTCCATCCGCTCAATTACACGTTCGGGCTGGCCGCCGCCGCCGAACTCAGCGGCGCGCACATTTTCGAGGGAACGCGTGCGATCGGCTTCCGGCGTGCGGCCGGTGCGGCGAGTGATTCCGACACCCTGCATGGGCATGGCGGGTCCGGCCCGGTCCGTATTCGCACTCCCCGGGGGGAGGTGCGCGCCCGTCATCTCGTTCTGTGCGGCAACGTGTATCTCGGCGCCATCGCTCCGGCGCTCGCCTCGAGGATCATGGCGGTAAGCACGTACATCGTTGCGACCGAACCCCTTGGCGAAGAGCGTGCCCGCCGGCTGATTGCCAACAGAGCCGCCGTGAGCGACATGAACTGGGTGTTGGATTATTTCAGGCTCTCGGCCGACCACCGCCTGCTCTTCGGCGGGCGTGTGAACTACTCCTTCGCTTCGTTCGATGCGGCGAAGGCGACCCACGAGCGCATGCTCAAGGTCTTTCCGCAACTCGCCGACGTGCGGATCGACTACTCGTGGGGCGGCCACGTCGACATCACCATGAACCGCGCTCCGCACTTCGGCCGCCTCGCGCCCGACATCTACTTCCTGCAGGGTTTCTCCGGCCACGGCATCGCCCTCACCGGAATCGCCGGCAAACTCGTGGCACTCGCCATTGCCGGCACGGCCGAACGCTTCGACGTCTTCGCGAAGATCCCGCACCGAAACTTCCCGAGCGGCCCCGCCCTGCGCCGCACGGCGTTGGTCCTTGCGATGCTCAATTACCGGCTCAAGGACCTGCTGTAGCGAAGCCGCCCTCAGCGCAGCAGCAGCTCCGCAATCTGCACGGCGTTGAGCGCTGCGCCCTTGAGGAGCTGGTCGCCCGCGACGAACAGGGCAATGGAACGGCCGGTCGGATCGCTCACGTCCTGCCGAATACGGCCGACGAGAATGGGGTCCTGGCCGGAGGCGTCTTTCGGCATGGGGAAGTAGTTGCGCTCGGCATCGTCGACGATCTTCACTCCGGGAGCGGTCTTCAGCAGGTCGCTGACCTGTCCCGGAGTGATGGGCCGCTCGCACTCAAAGTTGATGGCAATGCTGTGAGCTCGGAGCACCGGTACACGCACGCACGTGGCGGTCACGCGGAGGGTCGAATCGCCGAAAATCTTGTGCGTCTCCCGCATGACCTTGATCTCTTCCTCGTTGTAGCCGTTCGACGGATCGACCTTCGAATTGTGGCTGAAGAGATTGAACGCATAGGGGTGCGGTAGAACCGTATTCTGGTACGGCCGGCCTTCGAGGTGCGCACGCGTGGACTCGCGCAGTTCCTCCATGGCGGCGGCCCCTGCGCCCGAGGCCGCCTGATAGGTCGCCACGATCAGCCGCTGTATGCGATTCACCTGGTAGATCGGCCACAGCGGTGTGATGGAAATGATCGTCGAACAGTTGGGGTTGGCGATAATTCCCTTGTGGAGGCGCACGGCTTGCGGATTGATCTCCGGCACCACGAGCGGAACGTCGGCATCCATGCGGAAGGCGGACGAGTTGTCGACGACGACGGCGCCCTGGCGAACCGCGATGGGGGCAAAGCGCTTGGACTGGCTGCCGCCCGCGGAGAACAGCGCGATGTCGACGCCACGGAAACTGTCCTCCGTCAACTCCTCGACAGCCAGCGGCTTGCCGCGGAACGGGAGCGACTTCCCCGCCGAGCGGGCCGATGCGAACAATCGCAAGTTGGAGAGCGGGAAGCGCCGCTGTTCCAGACACTGCATCAATTCGACGCCGACCGCGCCGGTGGCCCCAACGACCGCCACGACGGGCGCCGACGAGGAAGGACGACCAGATTGCATGCTTATCTCCCCAAAATACGACCTGAATACCCAGGGCCGGACTCGTCCCCAGGAACGGACCCCCATAACGAAAAGGCCCCGCCGGTTACCGGCAGGGCCTTTTGGATTCGCTGCTTCTCGACCGACGATCAGCGCGCGAAATCCTCCAGAGCCCCACCGTTGGGCTTCTTGAGGATGATCGTGCGCGTTTTCATCGAATCGAACATGAACTCAACGCTACCGTACGCCGGGCGGCCTGTAAAGCGGGTTTGGAGGTTCTTTGCGGCGTACCTCGAAACAGCGGTGGATCCGCGGATTGCGCTCAAAATCCCGCGGCAGGGTCTTTGCCGAGATGTCGCGGATGTCGTAACGCTCTGACAGCGACTCATCCAGCCGGAACCGCTGCGAGTTCGTGGAAAAGACGATCAGCCCGCCGGGAGCCAGCAACCGCGCGCACCCATCGATGAGCTCGGGATGGTCGCGTTCGACGTCGAGCACCCCCTCCATGCGCTTCGAGTTCGAGAAGGTTGGCGGATCGACGAAGATGAGGTCGTAACGCTCGCGGCCGCGCGCCGCATCCTGCAGCCAGACCCGGCAGTCAGCCTGGATGAGGCCATGCCGGTCGGGCGTGAGCCCGTTCAATTCGAAATTGCGCTGTGCCCAGTTGAGGTAGGTGTTCGACAGGTCGACCGAAGTGGTCGCTACCGCGCCGCCCGCGGCCGCGTGGACGGTGGCCGTGCACGTATAGGCGAAGAGATTCAGAAAGCGTTTTCCGGCCGCCGCGGCTCGCAGGCGCGCACGCGTGTCGCGGTGGTCGAGAAAGAGCCCGGTATCCAGATAGTCGTCAAAGTTCACCAGGAACTTCAGCCCATCCTCGAGAACGACATGGTAGTTGGCCTGGTTCTGTACCTTGCCATACTGATCACCCCGCTTGGTGATACGACGGGTCCGAACACGGATGCGCTCCTCGGGAACCCCCGTCACGTCGGACAGTGTCGACAGCGCCTCCCCTCTGCGCTTACGGACCGCGTCGAGCTCGATCTCCGCGGGCGCCGCATACTCCTGCACATACAACCAGGTGAGCTCCGGCCCGGACGCATCAGGCTCGATCGTGCGATACACGTCGATGGCGAATGCGTATTCCGGCATGTCGGCGTCGTAGAGCCGATAGCATGAAATGCCGGCCCGCTCGGCCCAGCTCTGCAGCCTTTTCAGATTTTTCGCCAGGCGGTTCGCGAACATGCGCGCACCGGGCGTGTCGCGCAGATTCGTGTCGCCCTTGCCGAGCCTGCCGGGCTCGCGCTCGCTCCCCGGATCCACTTTCATTCGCAGCAGGCGACACTCGATCGCTCCGTTCCAGACGGTATGCGTGCGATGAGCGCGGATGCCGAGCTCCAGTCCCAACTCCGGCGCCCCCGTCAACACGGCGGCATGCCAGCCATGGAAACGCTCCCGCAGCACCGCACCCAACTCGCGGTGAACCGCGCGTGCCGTCTCGCGATCCTCCATGCGTACGCCGTAGGGCGGGTTGGTGCACAAAAGGCCGGGAACCGGCCCCGTAGCGGCGCCCGCGTCGGGCTGATTAGCCGGTGCCGCCTCGGACAGACCGTTCACCTCGAACTGCACGAGCCCCTGGATCCCCGCCCGCTGCGCATTGGCGCGAGCATTACGGATGGCCCCCGCATCCCGATCCTGTCCGCGCATGACGAGCTTGATCGCCTCGCCCGCCCGACTGCGCGCCCGCGCTTCCTCGAGTAGCTGGCTCCAGACCGCGGCGTCATGACCGGCCCATCCCAGAAATCCAAAGTAGTCGCGACTGAGCCCGGGGGCGCGATCGGCCGCGATCAGCGCCGCTTCGATGGCGAACGTGCCCGACCCACACATCGGATCGAGAAACTCCGCTCCCTGTTTAGCGAGGTCCGGCCATCCCGAACGAATGAGAACGCCCGCTGCGACATTCTCCTTCAGCGGCGCCTCGCCCGCGGCGCCTCGATAACCGCGCCGATGCAGGCTTTCTCCGGACAGGTCGAGAGAAATCGTAAAGTTGGTCCCGTGCGCATGCGCGTGCACCCGGACACTGGGGCGTTCGAGCTCCACGTTCGGACGCCATGCGCGCTCGGCCCGCAGCGAGTCGACGATGGCATCCTTCAGTTTGAGCGCACCAAAATGGGTGTGGGTGATGGCCGGATGTTGTCCGGTGAAGTCGCAGGCGAGAGTGGCGCCGGGGCCCAGATGGGCGGCCCAGTCGATCTCGCGAACCGCGGCGTAAAACCCCTCGGTATCCGGCACGTTGAAACGCGCCAACTCGAGAAATACACGGTTCGCCAGCCGTGACCACAGGCAAGCGCGATACGCAGTCGCCAGGGTCCCCGAAAAGGTAACGCCGGTGGACCGCTCACGGGCGTCGTCCGCGCCCAACGCGATCAGCTCGCGAGCGAGCAGGTCAGACAACCCCCGCGGCGCGCTGACCAGAAACTGCAGAGAATCCGCGCTCACATTCAATTGCGGGCCAGGCAGCCCGTCGACCTCACGACAGATCGATCCAGGTCGTCTTCAGCTCGGTGTACTTCTCCAGGGCGTGCAACGATTTGTCGCGGCCGATCCCCGATTGCTTGAAGCCCCCGAACGGTACGGTGATGTCGTCGGCATCATAACAATTGATGAAAACCGTCCCCGCGCGCAGGGCCCGCGAAACACGATGGGCCGTGGTGATATCGCGCGTCCACACCGCCGCGACGAGACCGTAAATCACGTCGTTGGCGATCTCGATCGCCTCGTCCACCGTCTTGAACGTGATCGCCGACAGCACCGGCCCGAAAATCTCCTCGCGGGCGATCGTCATGCTCGAATGTACACCCTCGAACACCGTCGGCTCGACGAAGTAGCCGCCGCTTTCCTGACGGACACGCTGGCCGCCGAAACGCAGCTTCGCCCCGTCACGGTGGCCCGCATCGACAAAGCTCAACACGCGCTTCATCTGGATCTCATCGACGATCGCGCCGAGCCTTGTCGCGGGGTCGAGCGGATCGCCGGGCTGCATGGTGCGGCTGATCGCCTGGACTTTTTCCAACACCGCATCCTTGATGCTGTCCTGTACGAGCAGGCGCGATCCCGCAGAGCAGACCTCTCCCTGATTGAAGAAGATGGCGGCTGCGGCGGCCGCGGCGGCTTTGTCCAGATCCGGGTAATCCGCGAGCACGATGTTGGGCGACTTGCCCCCGCACTCGACCGAGACGCGTTTCATATTCGACTGCCCGGCGTACTGCATGATCGCGCGGCCGGTCGCCGTCGAGCCGGTGAACGTGATGCAATCGACGTCCATGTGCAGGGCGAGCGCCTTGCCCGCCGTAGCGCCAAGACCCGGCACCACGTTCAGCACGCCTGCTGGCAGGCCCGCCTCGATCGCAAGCTCCGCAACCCGGATGGCCGTCAGCGGTGATTTTTCCGAGGGCTTGAGGATCAACGAATTACCGGCCGCGAGCACCGGGCCGATCTTCCACGCGGCCATCAGCAACGGGAAGTTCCACGGCACGATGGCACCGACTACGCCCATGGGTTCACGCGTTATCAACGCAAGGGTGCCCGGGCCAGTGGGGGCAACCTCGTCATACACCTTATCGATGGCTTCCGCGTACCACTGAATGCAATTCACGGATGCCGGGATATCGACGCCGAGGCTGTCCCGGATAGGCTTGCCCATATCCAGCGTCTCGAGCAGCGCGAGCTCCTCGCCGTTGCGCTTGATGAGCTCCGCGAAGCGTTGCAGGACTTTCTTGCGCTTGGCCGGCGGCAGGTTCGCCCAACTACCGGCGCGAAACGCCGCGCGCGCGGCTGCAACCGCGCGGTTCACATCCTCTTCGTCGCACGCCGCGACGCGGGCGAGCAACTCCCCGGTCGCCGGATTGAAGCTGTCGAACGTCGCGCCGGAGGCGGCATCGACATAACGTCCGCCGATGAAGGCCTGATTACGGATCCGCAGCGCGCGGGCGCGCTCGTGCCATGAGGTCGTATCGGGTTTTGCGTTCATAACGGGTCCCGGAGCTTCAGAAGGTCGCTGGAGTGCTGGCGCTGATGATCTCACACACCTCGCGTCCGACATTGCGGAAACGGTGCGGGAGTTGACTCGAGAAATAGTAAGCCTCACCGGGGCCCAGCACACGCGTGGTGCCGCCGACCATGAGCTCGATGCGGCCGCGAACGACTACACCGCCCTCCTCTCCCCGGTGGGCGAGCATTTCTTCGCCGGTCGCGGCTCCGGCCGCGTACCGCTCCTGCAGGATGGTGAGCTGCCGTCCCGGACGTTTGGCGGCAACCAGACGCAACGAGACCGCTTCGTTCCCGAGCTCGACGAGCTCGTCGGTGCCGAAGAATGCCTGGGGTGCGATGCTGAGGTCGAGCGTGAAGAACTCGGCCAGGGACATGGGCACCCCATCGAGTACTTTCTTCAGGGAACTGACCGAAGGGCTCACGCGATTCTGCTCGATGAGCGAAATGAGGCCGTTCGTGACGCCCGCCCGGCGTGCCAGCTCCCGCTGGGAGAGCCCAAAACTGGTGCGGACGCCGCGCAGGCGCGCTCCCACGTCGATGGTCATAGCGTTTAATATTCTAGACAAGAAGGGCCAAATATCGGCTGGGATGGCCCCGACTGTCCACTTTATTTATCATATCGGGCCTCCCCCACCCACACCCGAGCGCCAACCATGCCCACCGCCACCCCCGAGTCGTTCACCCGCGGCGAGCTCGAAGCCTATTGGATGCCCTTCACGGCCAATCGTCAGTTCAAGTCGCAGCCGCGCATCCTCGCCAAGGCCAGCGGCATGCACTACTGGACGCAGGACGGGCGGCAGATTTTGGATGGGGTCGCGGGCCTGTGGTGCGTGAACGCCGGTCATGGGCGCAAGGAGATCACCCAGGCGGTCGCGGCCCAGCTGGAAACAATGGACTATGCCCCGCCATTCCAGATGGGGCACCCGCCCGCGTTCGAGCTGGCCAACGCGCTCGTGAAGATCGCACCGGCCGGACTGGACCATGTGTTCTTCACGAACTCCGGCTCTGAATCGGTCGACACTGCTCTGAAGATCGCGCTCGCGTATCAGCGGGTGCGCGGCGAAGGCTCACGCACGAAGCTCATCGGCCGCGAGCGTGGCTACCACGGTGTCGGCTTCGGCGGCATCTCGGTCGGCGGCATTTCGCCGAACCGCAAGATGTGGTCGGCCTCCCTGCTGCCCGGAGTCGATCATCTCTCGCACACGCACGATCTCGCGAAGAATGCCTTCTCGCGCGGCGAGCCGGCCCACGGAGCGAACCTCGCGGAAGAGCTCGAGCGGCTGGTGGCTCTGCACGACCCCTCGACCATTGCGGCGGTGATCATCGAGCCGATCGCAGGCTCGACCGGCGTGCTGCTCTCGCCGCAGGGCTATCTGAAGCGCATCCGGGAAATTTGCGATCGCCACGGTATCGTGCTCATTTTCGACGAAGTGATCACCGGCTTCGGCCGCACGGGTTCGCCGTTCGCCGCTCAGGAATTTGGCGTCACGCCGGACATCCTCACCGCCGCGAAAGGTCTCACCAACGGCTGCGTGCCGATGGGTGCCGTGCTCGTCAAAAAGGGGATCTATGAAGCCTTCATGCAGGGTCCCGAAGGCGCGGTCGAGCTGTTCCACGGCTACACCTACTCCGGTCATCCGACGGCTTGCGCCGCGGGACTTGCGACGTTGGCGATATACGAGCGCGAGGGACTGCTGACACGCGCGAAGACCCTGGCGCGGTATTGGGAAGACGCCGCGCACTCGTTGAAAGGCCTGCCGCACGTGATCGACATCCGCAACTACGGCCTGATTCTCGGGCTCGAGTTGCAATCGATCCCGGGCAAGGTGGGCTCACGGGCGTTCGAGGTCTTTACGAAGTGCTTCGAGCGTGGCCTGCTGATCCGGCAGACGGGAGACATCCTGGCGCTATCGCCGCCGCTCATCATCGAGCGCCCGCAGATCGACCAGATCTTCACGACGCTCGCGGAAGTGTTGCGAGGACTCTGAGGGCAAGCGCGGCGGAACGCCCGAAGTTCGCCAGGGCGCCGCGGGCGCCCCGGCGGGCGCCCCGGCGGGCGCCCCGGCCCTACATCTCTTTGTTGTTCAAATCGCGGCTCTGAGCGGTCGGACTTCTACACTCGCGGCATTTGACGATTGCGAAAATGTTTCACGCTCGAGAACACCATCCACGCCAGCAGGGCGATGACAATGGCGCTTCCAACGAGAATTTCCATTTCCGACAGCGTAAACCCTCGCGTCGACGCAACGGTAACAGTCTCCATGACGAACCTCTGTGATCAGCACCAAGGGGGATTGAGGTCAGCGTGAACAGGGTTCCACGCTTCGCTTTCCCGGTGAAGCGCAGCGTCGCGGATCTGCGACGCGCGTCACCCGCAAGCCGGGTTATGTCGAGTCGGCGCGTCAGGTGCGCGGCTCGAAGATCGCGTAAATCTTCGAACACTCCTCCAGCACTTCCCAGGTGCCCGCGAAACCGGCCGGGATGACGAAAGCGTCGCCCGGCCCGAAGGTACCGCTCTCGCCGGACTCGCTCGTGATTACGACACGGCCCGAGGTCAGCACGCACAACTCGTTTTCGGTATAACGCACGCGCCACTTGCCGGGCGTCGCCGACCAGCGGCCGGCAAAGAATGTCTGAGTCGAATCGGTGAAGTGATTCCACACGCGATGCTCGGGATTGCCCGCGAGTAGGCGCTCGGGAGCGGGGACGCAGACGTCCGGCTCCAGGACACTATCCAAACGTACGATTGAAGCGTTCATGGCGGCGAATATAGCGCGGAATCCCAACGGCCGGCCTGCCGTGCCGAACCGGCCTGCGGCGGGCCTCCCTGCCCGCCGCTGCTCACCGCCGCCGCCCGGCTGTACCGGCCTATTCACGATTCGCGACTTCCTGAGTGCCGGGCCCCTCGAGCCGCACCGTCACTTTGCGATCGAACGCGTAGCCGTCGAGGTCACCTTCCGTGCTGGTAGATTCCGCCGCGCCATGTCCTTCTACGATCATCCGGTCCTTCGTGACTCCCGCGCTCGCGAGGACGGCCGCCACCGCTTCGGCGCGGCGACGTGACAGAGCATCGTTCACGTCATCCGGGCCCCGCGGGTCGGCAAAACCCGCGACACGTACTTTCACGTCCGGCATCGATGCGACCAGTGCACCGAGCTTCAGCAGAGGCGGCATGGCCTGGGCATTGATCGCGTCGTCGTTCGTCCGAAAGGTGACCTCGGTCTGCAGCTCCTCGGTGTTCTTCAGAGCCTGGTCGAGCTTTTCGCCGCGCGCCTGTGCTTCCGCCAGCGAGCCATGCAACTGGGCTACGTTCCGAGCGAGCAGCGTACGTTCAGCCTCACTCCTGCCCAGGTCCGTCGCAAGCCCTTTGCTGGTTGTTGCCTGCTTGTGATAGCGGTCGCCGAGCCAGGCTCCCGCGGCCGCCCCGACGATCGCGCCAACCGGGCCGCCCGCCACGGCGCCGACCGTGAATCCGGTCGCCACGCCGATGTTCTCCTGCTTGGAGGCGCTCTGTTGTTTCGCCGCGCTCTCCTGAGCGTAGGCGGGCAGAGCCGCCACGCAGGTCGACACCAGCGTGATTCCGAGCGCACCGGCGCGCAGTTTGTGGATCAAAGTGTTCATGAGTTACGTCCTCTGGCTTGCCTGTTGAAAGCGGAACGAAGTCGTTCCGGCCTGAGAGCAAGTTCATCGCGCGTACGGGCGCCGGCCGTGACGCAAACACGTCAGGCTGGTGATGATTCGTGGCAGATTGTGGCAGCGCGCCGCGCGCTACTTGGGGTAGGTGAGCCGGTCCTGAATCGCCAGCAGCACATCGCTGCGGGCCACCTCGCCCAGGAGAGTGTTATGCCACTGGCCTGGAGTGACCGGCAGCACGGTGGCCTGCTCGCGCAGGAAGCCCTCGAGTGCGGCCGTGAGAGACATGTCGGGAGAGAGCGCAAACTCCACCGGCTTCGCCACCGATCCGGCCGCCAGGCTGCCCTCGAGCTGCCCTTGCTGCAGCGCCTCGAGCACGTGTCGCGGGTTGAGCCAGGCGACGAGCTCGTCACCTTTCATCACGAAGACGCGCTCGAGCGGCCGCTTCGGCAGCTGCTCGAAGACCTGCGCCAGGGTCGCGGTATCGGATACCACGGCCGCCGCCGGCTTCACCAGTGTTTCCACGGTCCGCAGCCGCCAATCGTCGCCGCCACCCGCCGCAATCGAGCTGTGCAGCGAGGCGTCGTAAACAGACTTGCCGCGGCGATACACCTTCGCGGTGTAGTGGGCGGTGACGCAAGCCAACATGAGCGGCAGCACGATCTCGTAGTCGGCCGTCATCTCGAAAATCAGGAGAATCGAGGTCAGCGGCGCAAGCGTCGTGGCGGACAGAAAGCCACCCATGCCGATCAGTGCGTACGCTGCCGGCACCGACACGATGGTCGGCATGAGATCGTGCAGCACGCCGCCCAGCAGGGAGCCCACCGCGCAGCCGATGAACAGAGTCGGGGTAAGGACACCACCGACCGCTCCGGACCCCACGGTCGCCGAAGTGGCCAACATCTTCGCGATCAGGATGGCCAGCAGCCATAGACCCACCAGCTCTCCCTGCAGGATGCCGGTAATGACGCTGTAGCCGTTTCCCCAGACCTGCGGGACGAAGATGGAGATGATGCCGACGATCAACCCGCCGAGCCCGAGTTGCCAGTACAGCGGCAGGTTGAGGCGCACGAAGCGGGACTTCGTGAAATCGAGCAGTGCCAGAAACGGCGGCGCGAGGTGGCCGAGCAGCACCCCGAGAATGATGTAGAAGCCGAGCTCCCAGTTCGAGGCGAACTGCACATGCGGCACGTTGAATACCGGTCCATAGCCGAGAAAGCGATGGATCGTCGCGTTCGACATGACGGACGCCACGACGAGCGGCCCGAAGGTGTCCATTGCGAGCGACCCCAGCACGATCTCGGACACGAACAGCGCCCCGGAGATCGGCGCGTTATACGCCGCCGCAATGCCCGCGGCTCCCCCGCAAGCGACCATGAGCCGCAGCCGGGGCACTGGTGCCTGCGCGAACAGACCCAGCTTCGAGCCCAGCATGGCCGATAGCTGCACCAGCGGTCCCTCCCGCCCGATCGAGCCCCCGGACGCGATCGTGAGGAGCGATGAGAGGCTTCTCAACAGCGTGACCCGAAAGCTGATGCGGCCGTCGCCTGCGAGTGTCGCCTCCATGTAGTCGACCGCTTTCGCGGAAACCAGCCGGCGTCCGATGATATGCAGCACCCAGCCGGCCAGGACCCCGCCCACCATCGGTACCAGCGCTCGATGCCACCACACGAGCCGGGAGGCGGCATTGACCAGCCCCACGGCTTGTCCGGTAAAGATCAGCTCCAGGAGCCGGATACCCTCGCGAAAAGCAACGCTGGCCAGGGCTCCGCAGATGCCGACGAGGGCGGCCCAGAAAATGATGCCCGCAAGATCCTCGTGTCCGAACAGGATCAGCCGCAGTCGCGTGAGCAGGGACAAGGGTACGCGCGCGATTTCTCGTGCTTGCAGGTGCATCGGCGGAAGCATCGCTAGGTTGCTGCGGATCCTCGCACGGCAGCGGCGGCTCCGGTCGGCAAAGAAGCGAGCAACTGGGTCAGTGCGGTGGGATCGACGGGCTTGATCAGATGGTGATCGAACCCCGCCGCGGAGGTCTGCCGGCGATGCTCAGGTCCACCCCAGCCGGTCACTGCGATCAGCAAAACCTCGTGGCCCCAGGGCTGGTCGCGGATTCGCCGGGCGATTTCGTAGCCGTTGAGCAACGGCATGCCGATGTCCAGCAGTGCGATGTCGGGGCGAAATTCCGCCGCCGCCTGCAGCGCCTGGGCGCCATCGCCAGCCGTGCGGATTTCGTAACCCGCATCGTTCAGCAGGATGCTCAGGCTCGTGGCCGAGTCATAGTTGTCGTCCGCCACCAGAACCCGACGGCGTGTGCGGGCGGGCGTCGGAGCACGAGTCTGCTGAGGAATGGATTGGGGGACGTCCTGGTCCGCGGCAACCGGGAGCCGGACGGCAAACCGGCTGCCCTTCCCTGGCCCTTCGCTGTGCGCCTCGATCGTGCCGCCATGCATCTGTACGAGCCGTTTCGCGAGCGCCAGCCCGATGCCGAGGCCACCCTGAGCGCGCTCCAGCGAGCGGTCGAGCTGCGTAAACGGCTCGAAGATTCGCGCCAGCATCGGAGGCGGAATACCCATCCCGGTATCTTGGATCGACACGACGACGGTGCCGGTCTGCGCGTCGCACTCGGCGGCCACGACGATGCGACCGCCGCTCGCCGTGTATTTCGCCGCGTTGTTCAGCAGGTTGGAGAACACCTGCGCCAACCGGATGACATCCGCATCCAGATACACCGGTTCGACGGGCAATGTCAGGGTGAGCCCGTGCCTGCAGGAATCGATGAGCGGGCGACTGGTCTCTACCGCGCTACGAATGATCTCCTCGAGCTCGGCACGCGTCCTGCGGAGCTCGAAAGTGCCTCGAGTGATCCGTGCGACGTCCATGAGATCGTCGATGAGCCGCGTCATCTGTGTGACCTGACGGTCGATCACGTCCCGAGCCCAGTGCAGCTCGGGGGACGGCGGCATTCTCGCGCGCAGAATATGAGTGGCGTTGCGTATCGGTGCCAGCGGGTTGCGCAGCTCGTGCGCGAGCGTTGCAAGAAACTCGTCCTTGCGGCGATCCGATTCCGTCAGGGCGTCCTGCATCTTGCGCTGCAACTCCACGCTGCAACGCAGGTTCTCCTGCTCCGCTTCGAGGCGCCGCCGGGTCCTGTGCAGGGACTCGCACAACAAGCTGATCAAAATGCCAGCGAACACGAACACACCAAGGTCAACGCCACTGCTCACGCTTGCCACGTACAGCGAATGGCGACCGGGCTCCAACAGATAATCCGCGGCAAGGACGCTTAACGCGGTGGCGAGGAGTCCGGGCCGAAGTCCCCCGTACCAAGCGGCGATGACGACGGCGATCGTGAACGCGACGATCGGAGCGAAATTGCCCACAGTAGTGGCAACGGCCGCCCGGACGATCGCGACGCAAGCCGTCGCTCCTATCGCGATCAGATATCCCTGCACAGACTGTCGAAATTGTGTGCGGATCGTCGAGGCTTCCAGGCCAGGAGGTGCAGGTGCCGGCGAGGCACTGTGGCCGGCGACGCCCATGCTGATGGTATCAGAGAGCCATTGCACCGGGCGCGGACTTCACATCGGCAGCCGCACGCTCCGGTTCTGCCGTCGCGGCACGCTGGCGCCCCGACAACAGGGCTCCTGGCTCGATGAGCATTCGCGCCCGCAGACCCGGGTGATTGTCGCTGAGCTCCAGCGAGCCGCCGTGCAACTCGGCAACCGCTTGCACGAGGCTCAGGCCCAGGCCGATGCCGGGAGTACCGCGACTCGCATCGCCACGGTAGAAGCGCTGCGCTACCTTGGGCTTTTCGTCGTCGGGAATTCCGGGGCCGTCATCGCGGACGCAGATCTCCACGGCGCCATCCGTCCGATGCTGAACGTCCACGTGCACGGACCCCTGCTCGCAGGCGTACTTGAGCGCATTGTCGATGAGGTTGCCGACCGCCTGCGCCAGCAGCACGGGATCTCCGGACACCAGCACCGGACCGACGGACCCGAACGACAACGACACGCCCTTGAGCTCCGCGGCGGGCAGATAGAACTCCACCGCCTCGCATGCCAACTCGTTGGCATTGACCTGAACGAAGCCCGAGCGCCGCATGCCGGTGTCGATTTCGGCGAGCCGCAACAGGGCATTGAATATCCGGATCACGCGGTCGACATCTGCCACCGCGCCGTCGATCTCGGCGAAGGTTTCTTCGCTCGAAGGTCGTGTCAGAGAAAGCTCTTCGAGCCGCGAGCGCAGCTCCGCGAGCGGCGTGCGCAAGTCATGGGCAATAGCGTTCGAGACGTCACGAATGCCGTGAATCAGCTGCTCGATCTGGTCGAGCATGCCGTTGATCGTGTGCGACAGGGTATCGAGCTCATCGCCACCGCGCGGAGTGGGCAAACGATGACTCAGGTCGCCCTGGACGATTGCAAGAACGGTTCCCCGGATACTGTGAATACGCGCCAACAGCGCCCGCCGTATCAACACGCCCCCCAGCACGCCCACGATCGAGACAACCGCGGTAGCCCCGGCGAGACCGGACCAGAAATACCTGTAGAGGGGGGCGAAGCGCGCGACGTCACGGCCGACGAGAAGGTTGTAGCCGCCGGGAAGCGCGGTGCGCACGACCACTGCTTCGGTCAGCTGTCCCCCGAGATCCAGGGTAACAGTGTACATGCCGGGTTTCGCCGGTATGGTCCGGGGCCACTGCGGCAGATTGCCGGCGAGCGGCTGCAATGAGGAATTCGTCAGCAGCAGGATCCGTTCGCCCGCGATCTGCATGTTCACGCGCGTGTCGATCAACGCTTTGAGGCTCCCCGCACCCTCGCGGCGAAACACTTCCGTGAGTCTTTGCGCATCGGAGTGGAGGATGTCGGAGCGCCCGTCCTTGATCGTGAACTGCCACGCATACCACAGGGGCGCGGCGAACATGATGAGCGCGGCGATACCGAAGGCTATATAGCCGAAGGCCAGCGCGAACGCCGAGGATCGTATGACTTTACTCATCCGCACTCAGCATATAGCCCGCGTTGCGCACGGTTCGCAACAGCGGGCGCTCGAAATCGGAATCGATTTTCTGCCGCAGCTTGCTGATGTGCACGTCCACGACGTTGGTCTGCGGATCGAAGTGATAGTCCCACACGTTCTCGAGCAGCATGGTGCGCGTCACCACCTGGCCCGCATGCCGCATGAGATATTCGAGGAGCTTGAACTCCCGGGGCTGCAAAGCGATGCCGCGCTCGCCACGCACTGCTTTGCGGGACAACAGATCGACGCGCAGGTCACCGACCTCGAGGCTCGTCTGAGTGCCGCTGCCCTGCGAGCGGCGTGTCAGCGCGTCGAGCCGCGCCAGCAGCTCGCCGAAGGCGAACGGCTTGGTGAGATAATCGTCGCCGCCGCTCTTCAGGCCCTTGATGCGCTCATCGACATCCGACAGCGCGCTCAGGATCAGGATCGGCGTGCGGTTGCCGCCCTTGCGCAGCGCCTCGATGATCGTCAGGCCATCGATCTGCCCCGGCAACATGCGATCCATGATGATCACATCGTAGCGCTCGCTCGCGGCGAGAAACAGGCCGTCGCGCCCATTGTCGGCATGGTCGACGGTGTGGCCGGCTTCCTGCAGCCCCTTGACCACGAACCGGGTCACTCGCTCGTTGTCCTCGACCAGCAGAAGCTTCATCGCCTGTTCCGGGAGTTCAGCACAGGCTCAGGTCGAGACGGGCGCGATCCGCTGGCCCGCTGCCTCGCCGGCGGCCTTTTCCCGGTTAGCGGCGTTTCGGCCCCGCCCCAGCCTCTCGTTGAGGCGATCCAGGTACAGGTAAACGACAGGCGTGGTGAACAACGTCAGCGCCTGGCTCAGGATCAAGCCACCGACCATGGTGTACCCGAGCGGCTGGCGCAGCTCGGAGCCGGTGCCATGGCCCAGCATGAGCGGAAGCGCGGCGAGCAAGGCAGCCATGGTCGTCATCATGATCGGTCGGAAGCGCAGCAGGCAAGCCTGGCGAATCGACTGCTCGGGCGTCATGTGCTGCTCGCGCTCGGCCTGGATTGCGAAATCCACCATCATGATGCCGTTCTTCTTCACGATGCCGATCAGCAGGATGATGCCGATGAGCGCGATCACGGACAGGTCGAAATGGAATCCCCAGAGCATCAGCAGAGCCCCCACGCCGGCTGACGGCAGTGTCGAGAGAATCGTGAGCGGATGGATGTAGCTCTCGTACAGCATGCCCAGGATGATGTACACGACCACCAGTGCCGCGCCGATCAGATAGGGCTCGCTCTGCAGGGAGGACTGGAAGGCCTGTGCCGACCCCTGATAGGTGCCGATCAGAGTGCCCGGGAGGTGAATGGCCGCGGCGGTCTTGTCGATCGCCGCCACTGCATCCCCCAACGCCGCGCCGGGCGCCAGGTTGAAGGACAACGTGACGGCGGGGAACTGGCCCTGGTGGCTGATCGACAGATAACCGACATGCTGCGTGTCATAGCGCACGAAAGTCGACAGCGGCACCTGCTGCCCGGTCAGGGGCGACTTGATGTAGAGCTTCTTCAGCGTCTGCGGATCTGCCCAGAGGCCGGGGGTCACTTCCAGAACGACGTGATAGCTGTTGAGCTGTGTGAAGAACTGTGTCACCTGGCGTTGCCCAAAGGCGTCGTACAGTGTCTGATCTATCAGGGAGGGCTGGATGCCAAAACGTGCGGCCTGGTCGCGGTCGATCACGAGCGACAGCTGGGAGCCGTTGTTCTGCTGGTCGGATGCCACATCGCGCAGCTGCGGCAGCTTTTGCAGCTCCGCCAGCAGGCGGGGCGCCCATGTGTTGAGCTCACCCAGATCGGAATCCTGCAGAGTGTACTGGTACTGCGTGCGGGCGAGCCGGCCGCCCACGTTCAGATCCTGTAGCGCTTGCAGGAACATGGTGCCGCCCGAAACCTGCGCAATCTTAGGGCGCAGGCGGTTGATGATCTCATCGGCACTGGCACTGCGCTGGTCGCGGGGCTTGAGCCCGGCGATGAAAAATCCGTTGTTGAGCGGCCGCGAGCCGCCGATCGAGGTGCCGTAGCTCTCCACGTCGGGATCTTTCGCGATGACATCGGTGAGCCGGTGCTCGAGCTCGACCATCTTCGTGAACGAAATGTCCTGCGGCGCATCCGACAGCCCGGCGATGACACCGACATCCTGCTGCGGGAAGAAGCCCTTGGGCACGTACACGTACAGAACCACCGTAGCGGCGACCGTGCACAGAAAAACGGCAAGCGTGGGGCGCTGGTGGCGCAGCACGAAATCGAGTCCGCGCGTGTACCCTGCGAGTATCTTTTCGAAGCCACGCTCGACGAACAGATAGGCCCGCCCATGCTGCGCGTGTTTCTCGTCCTTGAGGAACAGCGCACACATCATCGGCGAGAGCGTGAGAGCGACGAACGCCGACACCAGGATCGTCATCGTCACCGTGATGGCGAATTCCCGGAACAGCCGCCCGACGATGCCGCCCATCAGCAGAAGCGGTATGAACACCGCGACCAGCGACAAGCTGATCGAGATGATGGTGAACCCGATCTCCTGCGCGCCCTTGACGGCCGCATCGTAAGGCGCAAGCCCTTCCTCGATATGCCGGTAGATGTTCTCCAACATCACGATGGCATCGTCGACTACGAAGCCGACCGCGATCGTGAGCCCCATGAGCGAGAGGTTGTCGAGGCTATAGCCGATGACATACATCAAAGCCGCTGTCGCGAGCAGCGCGAGCGGCACGGTGACGCCCGGGATGATCGTCGCCCAGAGGTTGCGCAAAAACAGAAAGATCACCATCACGACCAGCGCGATGGTCAGAACCAGCGTAAATTCCACGTCCTTCACGGATGCCTGGATCGTCGTGGTCCGGTCGACGACCGTGTCGACCTTCATCGACGGGGGTACCGACAGCATCGCATGCGGCAAGAGGGCCCGGATCTGCTTCACCGTCTCGATGACGTTGGCGCCCGGCTGCTTGTTGACGAGCAGAAGAATGCCGCTGCGCCCGTTCTGCCAGGCGGCCAGCTGGGTATTCTCCGGACCGTCGACCGCCACGCCGATGTCCCTGATGCGCACCGGCGCACCATTGCGGTACGCGACGACGACATCGTTCCAGGGAGCGGCTTTCAGGAGCTGGTCGTTGTCGTAGATGGCAAAGCTGTGGTCGGTCCCGTTGATCGATCCCTTGGGCGCATCGACCGTGGCCGCCGAAATGACACTCGCCACATCCTCCAGCTGGATGCCCAGCGCGGCGAGTTTCGAGGGATCCACCTGCACCCGCACCGCCGGCTTCTGCTGTCCGCCGATCGAAACCTGCGCGACGCCGGGTATCCGGGAGATCTGCTGGGCGATCACATTTTCCGCAAAATCATCCACCGTGATGGTCGGTAGAACGTCGGAATGCACCGCCATGATGAGGATGGGGGAATCGGCGGGATTCACCTTCTTGTACGCGGGCGGCGCCGGAAGGTTCTTGGGAAGCTGGCCGCCGGCGGCATCGATCGCGGACTGGATGTCCTGCGCCGCCGCGTCGATGTTGCGCCCCAGATCAAACTGCACGGTGATCTGTACAGTCCCGAGTACGCTGGTCGAGGTCATCTGCGAGACGCCGGGAATCTGCGCGAATTGGTATTCGAGCGGCGTCGCGACGGACGAGGCCATCGTCTCCGGGCTCGCGCCGGGCAGCTGCGCGGTGACCTGGATGGTCGGGAAGTCGACCTGCGGCAGGGGCGCCACGGGCAGCATCGGAAAGGCGACCACGCCGATGAGAAAAAGTCCTGCCATCAACAGCGACGTCGCGATCGGCCGGTTGATGAATGGCGTCGAGAGACTCATGGCTCACCGTGTCGCATGAACATGGGTCAGCTCTTCGCGACGCGCGGCTGCGCAGCCGCAGCGGCCGGGTTGTTGCGAACACGGGCACCGGGTTGCAGCCGATACTGATTGCTGGTGACGACGCGCTCCCCGTCCTGGATTCCGTTCGCTATGACCGTCAGCGAACCGCTCTCGGCGCCGACCTGCAGCGGCCGCGCCTCGACCGTGGAATCGGCCTTGACGACATACGTAAACATGCCGTCCGGTCCGCGTTGGATCGCCGCGGATGGAATGGTCAACGCGTTGCGCTCTGTCTGCACGAGCACCCGCGCATTCACGAACTCGCCGGGCCAGAGCGTGTTGTGCGCGTTGGCAAAGGTCGCCTTGACGCGAATCGTGCCCGTCGTCTGGTCGATCTGGTTGTCGATCAGGGCGACGGTGCCGCTGTCCAGCTCGGTCTGGCCGTCGCGCGACACAGCGGTGACTTTCACGGGGCCTCCCGCGGCCAGGGCCTTCGACAGCGTGGGGAGCGACTCCTCCGGCAAAGTGAAGATGCAGGCGATCGGCTGCACCTGGGTCACCGTCACGATGCCGCCGGTGTCAGTCGCATGCACGTTGTTACCCGGATCCACGCGCCGAATGCCGGTCCGTCCCTGAATAGGTGACGTAATCGTCGTGTAGCCGAGCTGCGTTCTGGCGTTCTCGATGGTCGCCTGGTCGCCCTTGATCTGAGCCTCGAGCTGTCCCACCAGAGCGTGCTGCGCATCCAGCGTCTGCTTGCTCGCGAGATTCTGCGGAGCCAGTATCTCGTAGCGCTCGAGATCGGCTTGCGCGCTCGCGAGCTGCGCGACATCCTTCGCGTGAGCCGCGGTGGCCAGGTCCAATGCGGCCTGGAACGGGCGCGGATCGATCTGCCCGATCAGATCACCCTTGTTCACGGTCTGGCCCTCGACGAACGCCACCTTCTGCAGCTCGCCATCAACCCGGGTCGTCACGGTGACGGTGTAGAAGGCCTGCACCGTGCCCAACCCTTCGAGGAACACCGGCACGTCGGCTCGCCCGGCGAGCGCGGTGTCGACTGCTACCGCCTTACTCGCCGCACCCGCCCCGGAGTCGGCCGGGCGGGCCGCGCCAGCGCGCCAATGCCATAAAAGAAGGAGCGCGAGCGCCGCCGCGGCGCTCAGCATCACGACCCGGGGGCGGCTCATCCGCATTCTGTTCATACTTGTTGCCAACCGCCGCCGAGCGCACTGAAGAGTGCGATCAGAGCCTGGAGATGGGAATACTTCACCTGGACAAGGGTGTCCTGGGCCGTGAACAACGCGGTCTCGGTGCTGAGAACGACCAGTATGTTGATCGTTCCAGCGTGAAACTGCGCCTGCGTCAATTCAAAGGCACGCCGCGCCTTGGCGACCGCATTTTCCTGACGCTGTTGTTGATCCGCTGTCTGGCGGACCTCGATCAACGCGTCCTCCGCGTTGCTGAAGGCCGAGATCACCGCCTTGTGATAGCCCGCGAGCAACTCCGAGTAGCGCCCCTTGTTGAGTTGGTACTGCCCTGTCAGTGCGCCGCCCTCGAAGATCGGCTGGGTCAGCCCGCCCGTGATCGCGAAGACGCGGCTGACCGGGTTGAAAAGCGTGCTGAGCGCGGTACTTGCGTACCCGCCACTGGCGGTCAGAGCGATGCTCGGGAAGAATGCCGCGCGGGCCGCCGCAATGTTCGCGTTCGCGGCGACGAGCTGCGCTTCGGCTTGCGCAACATCCGGGCGCCGTGCGAGCAGCTCTGAAGGCATCCCGGGCCGCACCTGCGGCTCCGACAAGTCGGCGAGCGAGCCGCTGGAAACTTCAACCGCTTCCGGCTGCTTCCCGAGAAGGATTGCCAGCGCGTCGAGCGTCTGGCCAAGCTGTTGCTTCAGGGGCGGCACCGCGGCTTCCAGCGTGGCGACGGTCGTTTCCTGTTGAGCCACGTCCAGCGCGGTCAGGACTCCGACCTGCGCCTCGAGCTGCAATCCTTTGAGAGTCGTTTGCGCGCTCTGCAGATTGTCCTGGGCCACTTTCAGCCGGTCGCGCAGCTCGAGCGCCTGAAAGTAGGTGCTTGCCACGCTCGTCATCACCGTGAGCTCGATGGTCGCGCGGTCATATCGGCTGGCGAGGGCCGCCATGCGGGCCGCATCTCTCAGAGCGCGATTTTTGCCCCAGAAGTCGATCTCGTAGCTCGCGCTGAGCTGGGCGCTGAACGAGTTGAACGTACTTGGATTGGCAGGCAGCACACCCGCCGGGCTCACACCCGTACTGCGCTGCCGTTGGCGGGCGGCGTCGGTTCCAAGTCCAAGCGAAGGCAACAGCGCGGCCCCGGCTATCCGCGCCTGCGCGTCGGCCTCCCGAATCCGGGCGATCGCAGCGGCGATATCGTCATTGGCGGTCCGGGCCTGCCCCATCAGGCCGTCGAGCGTGGGCGAGTTGAATCCTCGCCACCAGTCGGACGAGGGCCACGCAGGGGCGGCCCCGTCCGCCGGGTCGCGCCAGGCGGACGGCGGTGCAATATCGGGGCGCACGTACCGGGGACCGACTCCGCAGGCCGCGAGGCCGCAAGCTACGAGGCCGAGCGCGCCTACCATTGAGATCCAGCGGGAACCTCGCAGCAAAGGGGAAGTCCGGAGTGTCACGAGAGAGATGCAGCGAGCCTGAGCTGGAGTGAGCAGGGGCAGACAATACGGCGCCACGGATTTACCCGAGATGGGCGAATCATTAAAGTCCGTTAATTGACAACCCATCGATTAGCCGCAAGGCTCTCTCGGACATCATGCATCTAAACACAACGGCCCACCGGGTCCTGCACGCCGGTGCGCTGCTAATCGGTCTCATCCTGCCGTTCACCGGGACCGCGCAGCCCGGGTTGTCCCAATCAGGGCAAACCGCTTCCGTGCCGCAGCCTCCCGAGGGGCAGATTCAGTCCGCGCCGCCGCAGCCGGGCGCCCCACAGCCATCCACGCCCACCGGCCCGGACTCCTCCGGAGCGCTGCGCGCGACGCTGCCAAATGGCCTGCGAGTCGTGATCGTGCGCAACCCGCTTGCACCGGTGGCCGCGACCTCGGTCAATTACCTCGTCGGCTCCGATGAAGCGCCCGCGGGTTTCCCGGGCACCGCGCACGCCCAGGAACATATGATGTTCCGGGGCAGTCCCGGCCTGACCGCCGATCAACTTGCCGCCATCGGCAGCGTGATTGGCGGCAACTTCAACGCCAACACGCGCGAAGGCCTCACGCAGTATCTCTACACCGTGCCGGCCGAGGATCTCGACGTCGCCCTGCATATCGAGGCGACGAGAATGCGCGCCGTGCTCGACTCGAAGGAGGAATGGGAGCACGAGCGCGGCGCCATCGAGCAGGAGGTGGCGCAGGATCTCTCCGAGCCCTCCTACGTACTGTATTCGAAGCTCCGTGCTGCCCTGTTTGCGGGAACGCCGTACGCGCACGATGCGCTCGGCACGCGCCCGTCGTTCGAAAAGACCACCGCGGGGATGTTGAAAAGCTTTCATGACACGTGGTACGCCCCGAACAACGCCATTCTGGTCATTGCCGGCGATGTCGACCCGCGGGCGACGCTGACCGAGGTCAAACAACTCTTCGGCGACATCAAGCCGAAACCACTCCCGCCGCGGCCGCAGGTGAAGCTGCGTCCCGTGCAACCGAAATCGTTCAGCGTGGATACCGATCATCCGAGCGGCACCCTGATGATTGCAATGCGCACGCCGGCGCCCACCAGCGCGGACTTCCCCGCGCTCGAAGTGCTTGCGGACGTGTTGAGCAGCCACCGCTTCGACCTGTACGGCCTCGTGCCGCAGGGAAAGGCCATCGACGCGGGCTTTTCGCTCGATCCGCTGCCCGATGCGGGCCTCGCCTATGCGACGGTCTCCTTCCCCGCCGGAGACGATTCGAAGCAGGTTGAAAGCGCCGTGCGGGCCATCCTCCTCAAGGTGGCCAGACAGGGCGTCCCGCCCGAGCTGGTCGATGCCGCCAAGACACAGGAGCGCAGCGCAGCGCAGTTTCAGCGCAACTCGATCGCGGAGCTGGCCTCCGTCTGGTCCGAAGCACTCACTTTGTACGGGCTGCAGTCACCCGACGAAGATCTCGAACGCATTGAGCGGGTGAGCGTCGCCGACGTGAACCGGGTTGCACGCCAGTACCTCGACCTCGACCATGCGATTTCGGCAGTCATGCTCCCGAAGGGCTCGGGGCAGCCGGTGGCCTCCCACGGCGGCGGCTTTGGCGGGCAGGAATCGATCGCGCTCGGCGAGGCGAAACCCACGAAGTTGCCGCCATGGGCAGACGCCGCGTTACGTCGGCTCGTGGTGCCACCGTCGACGCTACATCCGGTCGTGAGCACACTCCCCAATGGGCTTACGCTCGTCGTGCAGACCGAAGATGTCAGCGACACCGTGAGCGTGTTGGGCCACATCCGCAACCGTCCCGAGACGCAGGAGCCTCCGGGAAACGAAGGCATCACGCAGGTGCTCGATGAGCTGCTCACCTACGGCAGCGAGCGGCTGGATCGCGTGGCCTTTCAACAGCAGCTCGACGCGATCGGCGCGCGGGAACGCGCGGGAACGGACTTCGCCGTCGAGGCGCTGGCCGAACATTTCGAGCGCGGCGTGGAGCTGCTGGCCGACAACGAGCTGCATCCGGCCCTGCCGGAACAGGCGCTGAACATCATCAAGACCCAGCTCGCCCATGGCATCGCGGCGCGCAACACAAGCCCCGGCTTCCTGACTCAACACTCGCTGCGCGCCGCGCTGTATCCCCAGAACGACCCCAGTTTGCGCATGGCGACTCCCGAGACCGTGAGCGCGCTTACGCTGGATGCGGTACATTCGTACTACCGTAGCGTCTTCCGTCCCGATCTCACCACAATTGTCGTTATCGGCAACGTGACTCCCGCTCAGGCGCGGGCCACGGTCGAGAAGTATTTTAGCGGCTGGACCGTGAACGGGCCGAAGCCCGAGATCGACTTACCGGTGGCGCCACCGAATCGTCCAGGTGTCATAGCGGTCCCGGACGCCAGCCGGGTGCAGGACGTCGTGATCCTGGCCCAGAACCTCGCCCTCACCCGCTCGGACCCCGACTATTATCCCCTCCAGCTGGGGAACGCGGTGCTGGGCGGCAGTTTCTATTCCACGCGGCTCAGCATCGATCTGCGGAAGAACTCCGGACTGGTGTATTCCGTGGGCTCGACGCTACAGGCCGGCAGGACCCGAGGCGCCTACCTGATCGAATACGCGAGTGACCCGCAGAATGTCACCAAAGCCGCGAACATGGTCATCGGAGAGATAAAGGCGATGCAGACCACGCCCGCCACGCAGGACGAGCTCGTGCGCGTGAAAGCCCTCCTGCTGCGGCAGATTCCCCTTAACGAGTCCAGCGTGGACGATATCGCGCACGGCCTGCTCGGACGTATCGACCTGGGCCTGCCGCTCGATGAGCCAACTGTTGCCGCGCGCCGTTATATCGAGCTTGGCCCTGACGACGTGCAGGCGGCGTTTCGCAAATGGCTGCGGCCTGACGATCTGGTGCGCGTCAGCGAGGGCCCGACACCGCGGTAGGTTGCCCTCGCACCTGTTAGTTGGTAGAACCTCCTTACTCGATCCTCGGGGACGACCGTCCGGTCGCCGCCCCGGGGCGTGGCGTCCCTATAACTCGACACTTGAGGCCTAAGAGGAGGACGAACCATGGCCATCAATGAGGCAAAGCTCAATACGTTCCTGGGCAAAGCGGTGGGGGATCTCGGCGCTGCGATGAGCGCCGTTCTGATGTCCGTGGGCGACGAGCTCGGACTCTACCGTGAGCTGGCCAAAGGGCCGCTCACGTCCATTGAGCTCGCGACCCGCACCGGGACCCATGAGCGCTATATCCGCGAATGGCTCGCCAACCAGGCGGCCGGCGGCTACGCCGAGTACGACAGCACGAGCGGCAAATACTCTTTGAACGACGAGCAGGCACTGTGCCTCGCGGAGCCCAACAGCCCCGTCGACCTGCCGGGCGCCTATGCGATCGTGCAGGATTTGTTTCACGTCAAGGCGCGGGCGCTCGAGAACTTCCGCAGCGGCAAGGGAATGGAATGGGGTGAGCATCATCCCTGCCTGTTCCATGGTACGGAGCGATTCTTCCGCGCGGGGTATAACGCGAACCTGCTCTCCTCATGGATCCCATCACTGGACGGCGTCACTACCAAGCTCGCTCACGGCGCGCGGGCAGCGGATGTCGGCTGCGGTCACGGCGCGAGCACGATCCTGTTGGGGAAGGCCTTTCCGAAGTCGGAGTTCATCGGCTTCGACTATCACGAAGCCTCTATCGAAACCGCACGCGGCCGGGCCGCGCAGGCCGGCGTGCGCAATGTCAGGTTCGAGACGGCCGATGCGACGTCCTATCGGGAAGGCAATCTCGATTTCATCGCGTTCTTCGATTGCCTGCACGACATGGCCGATCCGGCGGGCGCCGCACGGCATGCATTGGAGGCATTGAAGCCGGATGGCAACTGCATGATCGTCGAGCCCTTCGCCGGAGATCGCGTCGAGGACAATCTCAATCCGGTGGGACGCGTCTTCTACGCGGCTTCCTCGCTGGTGTGCGTTCCGGTCTCGCTTGCCCAGCAGGGTCCCGCGCTGGGCGCACAGGCGGGCGAGGAACGGCTCCGTAAAGTGATCGTGGACGAAGCCGGCTTCACTCGCTTCCGGCGAGCGACCGAGACCCCCTTCAACATCGTGCTGGAGGCCCGTCCGTAGCGAGTTGGCGCAAGGCGGCTCGCACAGCGGTGGTCAGGCAGCGCGTGCGGCTGCCTGCCTGCCGAGAATCAGATCGGCGGCTTTTTCCGCTAACATGATGGCCGGTACATTGGTGTTACCGCCAGGGATCGTCGGCATCGAGGAGCAATCGACCACCCGCAATCCCGATAATCCATGCACCCTGAGCTCTGAATCGAGCACGGCGTCGGCCCCGGGGCCCATTGAACACGTGCTGGTCGGATGCATCGCGGTGCCGACGCGAGAGCGTACGAACGCGTCGACTTCCGCATCGGTTTGAACCGCCGACCCCGGCGCGACCTCGCGACTCACGAGCCCGGCCGCAGGCTGTGTCGCGAAGAAGCTGCGCGTGAAGCGCACGAAGCGGCGAAATGCTGCACGATCCTCTTCCGTCTGGAGGAGGTTGAGCTGGATGAGAGGCTTGTCCTGAGGATTGGCCGAACGCAACTTCACCCAGCCACGACTCTGCGGATGCAACAACACGTTAGCCACCGAGAAGGCATGTCCTCGAGGCGGCCGCCAACCCGGAAACCACACCTTCGAATCCATGGCGACCGGGCTGATCAGCACTTGCAGATCCGGGCGGTCAAGGCCCCGGCGTGTGCGGATGAACCCCTGCGCACCGACCGGCAGATCGCCGATGACGCCGCTGCCGAACAGATGCCAGCGCACGACCGCAAGCATCATGCGGTCGAGCCGCAGATGGCTGTCGAAGGTGAAGGGTCCACTGGCGTCGTAGCCAATTCCGACCGAAGCGTGATCCTGCAGGTTGCGGCCAACTCCCGGCAGGTCATGAACGGGATCGACGCCCACGGCGCGCAGTTCGTCCGCAGGACCGATGCCCGACAGCAGCAGCAGCTGCGGTGAATTGAATGCACCGCCCGAAAGGATGACTTCACGATCCGCCCGCGCGCTGTGAGTTTGGCCCTGCCGCACGTACTCGACGCCAACAGCTCTACCGTTTTGGAGAAGCACACGTGTCACCAGCGCGTCGGTCTCGACCGTCAAATTGCGACGGGACAGCGCTGGACGCAGATAGCGCTTTGAAGTGCTCGCACGCCGGCCCTTGTGCACGTTGAAGTCGGGCGTGCTGAACCCTTCCTGATCCGCGCCATGAAAGTCATCGAGATATTTGTAGCCGAGCTTCTGTGCGGTCTCGATAAGTCTCGGATACACATACGCGTCGGTCGCATGCTTCGAGACCGTCAGCGGACCCGATGCGCCGTGGAATTCGCTGTCGCCCCGCCAGCTCCCCTCGGATTTGCGGAAATACGGCAGCACGTCGCCAAAGCTCCAGCCCGGCAGCCCCATCAGCGCCCACTCATCGTAGTCCGCGCGGATGCCG
>JAQGOC010000146.1 GCA_028293805.1 Gammaproteobacteria bacterium | reverse complement strand
GATGAAGTACGGCCGGCCCGTGCGATACACCTGAGTATCGGCGAGGTATTTCGCGCCGAACCGCTGGAACTGCTCCGCGGTGAGCTCGCTGAGCACCGCGGGATAGCGCGGTTGCGAGTCGTTGGGCTCGCGGCCCTGCAGTGTCTGCACGAGCCGCGGAATGTCCGCCAGCTCCATGGTGCCCGCCACCTTCGAGTGCGATGCCAGGATCTGTTCCAGCAGAGTCGAGCCGGCTCGCGGCAAACCCACGATGAAGATCGGATCGGGGCGATCGCAGCCGACCCCGCGGCGCGACTCGAAAAACTCGCGGGTACACACCGCAGCCTGCAAGCGCGCATTACGTTCGAATGGTTCGGGCGTGTAACGGCTTTCGCCCTTCTTCAGCCGGTTGCCGAGCTCGTAATAACGGAAGGACTCGGCGTACTCGGCTCGATCCTCGAAAGCCTTGCCCAGGGCAAAGCACAGGTGATATCGGTCGACGAGCTGCGTGCCCTCAGCGGCTTCCACGGCGCGCATGCGGCCGATCTCCTCGTCCGTGAAGCTGTACGTCTTGAGGTTCGCGAGACTCCAGTACGCGTCGCCGAAGCTCGGACGAGCTGCTGCGGCGGCTCGATACGAGTCGATCGCCTCCGACTGCCGTCCCATCGTCTTCAGCGCATGTGCGATCGACAGGTGCAGGGCTTCGTTTTCGGGGGTTCCCTCCAACAGCTCGCGGAACATGCGCAGCGCAGTTTCATGGTCCCCCAGGCCGACGCAGGAGTTGGCCTGAATGATGCGATAGGCGCGATTCTCCGGATCGATTTCGCGCAGCTTGCGAATCTCCTCGAGTGCCTTCTGATGCCTGTGCCGCTTTCCGAGGACGACGGCGTACTCGTAGCGCGCGGCGTGATAGTCAGGGGCAAACACAAGGACGCTCTCGAGGAGAAACTCGGCATCGTCGAGGATTTCGAGCTTCATGCCGATCTGCGCCAGCAGACGCATGGCCTCGATATGGTCACCGTGCTGCTGCAGAAACTGCCGCACGAGCTGTTCCGCCGCGTAGATCTCACCCTCCGCGAACAGGCTGGTCGCGGTGACAACCGCAACGGGCAGACCCGCCATGTGCTTCGCGAAGCGCTCGGCAGAGTCCGCCTCTTCCGTCCGACCGGTCGAGCGGCACAGTCCGGCCAGCGCTCGCCAACTGGCAGGCAGCGCCGCATTCAACGCCACCGCGCGCTCATAGGCTGTGATCGCCGCCGCCGCGTCGCCAAGTGCCCTGAAGCAATGACCGCGCTCCTGAAACAGGCGGCCGTAGTCGGGATGCAGGCGCTCGAAGCGCGCCAGAGTGGCGAGCGCCTCCGGAATACGGCCCAGGTAACGCTGGCTGACGGCCATCAGGTACAGAACATCCCGGTTCTCGGGAACTCGCGCGAGCAGCGTCCCGGCGGCCGCGAGGACCGCCGCGAACTGCCGTTTTTCAAGCAGCCCGCGCGCGCGGAGGACTTCTGCTTCGACCGGGGATAAGGGCGGGGTCGCTTCCGCTTGGGCCATCTGGGTTTTGTCCTGCCGCACCACCGGGGAGAAAGACCCCGGCGGTGCGAGCATACACCCGGCGCTTACTTGCCCAGGAACTTGTACCCGAACTGCAGGGTGAGCGTCCGCGGACGGTTGATCGTATTCATCTTGACGAACTGGCTGTAGCTCGAATACAGATCGCCCCGCACATCGGTGATGTTCGTCCCGTACAGCTGCACGTTCCACGCGTCTTTCGATACTCCGATCGATGCATCGTAGGTGGTGAATCCCGGCTGGTCATAGCGTGTCGGGGTCTTTTGATCGATTTCGTTCTGCAGCGCATCCGTCGTCGAGAACGAGTGAGCCCGGTGGGTGCCGGCAAGCTGCGCAAAGGCCAGATAGTCGCCGAAGGGGAAGTCATACCGCGCACGCAGGGTTGCCTGGAACGGCGGTGACTGCGCGAGCGGCTCCCCTTTAGTCCCGAACGGATTGCGCAATCCGAGAGCCGGGAAATTGATCGGCACGCCGTTCTTGTCGTTGAAGGTGACTTCCTTGTACAACTCGCTCTTATTCCACGCCGCCGAGGCGGTCACCGTCAGTCCGCGGGTCACGCGCGCCACGATCTCGGTCTCGAGCCCTTTCACGTGGTACTCCGGACCGTTGGTCGAAAAAGTCAGATTGCCCAGCAGCCCCGGATTGAACAGTCCGATCTGCACGTCCTTCCAATCCTCGTAGTACACCGACCCGTTGAACTGAATGCGATGATTCAGCCATTCCGTCTTCCAGCCCAGCTCGTTGTTGATCAGGGTGTCGGGCTTGAATCCGATCGGTGTCTGAAAGATCTTCGCCAGCGGCGAAGTGGCGGGAGCCACGAATCCGGAGGCGCGGTTGAAGCCGCCGGGACGGAAGCCCTGCGACCAGGTGTAGTAGATCATGGCATCATCGGTAACCTTCCAGCTCAGGTTGGCGCGGCTCCTGAAGCCCGAGTACCGCTTCTTGAGACCCACCGCGGAGTCGGAATATGCCTCATTGCCGGGAGGCACCACTATCGTATTGAGCACCGTGCCCGAGACGCATGG
>JAQGOC010000140.1 GCA_028293805.1 Gammaproteobacteria bacterium | reverse complement strand
GGGTCCAGATGGTCTGCGAGTAACCCATCGCGGTCTCGCTGATCTTGTGCGCCAGGGAGCCTGCGAAGTCGTTGCTCAGGAATCGATGCGAGTGATGTTGCAGATAGGCATACATCGCACGAGTGACCGCCTGGCGCTGCCGCGGACCGACGTAGATCTGGCAGGCGCCGCCGGCGCGGCTGAAGACCACCTCGCCGATCGCCAGGCCGATGAACAGCCACAGCGGACCGCTGAGGTGGGCCACCAGCGACAGGGATTGCTCGTGTGCCCTCGTCACGGCCTTGATGATCTGCCCGGTTGCGTACGGAATGAGGATCCCGCAGGTGGAGTTGATCGTCTCCAACCCGAGCATCCCGACGTACCACCAGCGGAACCTGGCAATGAAGTAGGCGACGAAACGAAAAGGCGTAGCCGGTAGCTGAGGCGCACTGGGCGCGCGTTGCACAAAATCGTCCATGGGGGCGCGATCGTATCAAAGCAGCGTCGCTCCTGAATGCGCCGCGCCGTGAGTTGACCGGGGCTTTTCATTACGTTACGGTACGGATCGTAATATCGTGAAATCATCCCCCGATATCAAGAGCCGCAAGCCTTTCCCCGACCGCCCGCGCGGCCGGCCACGCAGCGTGGAAGCCCGGCGCGCGATTCTGAAAGCGGCGCATGAGCTGCTCGCGGAAGGCGGGCTGTCGTCCGCCACCATCGAGGGAATCGCGGCGCGCGCCGCTGTTGGGAAACCAACAATCTACCGGACGTGGCCGAATGCACACGCGGTGGCAATGGCTGCGCTCATGGAGAGCGATGAGGCCGGCGAGTCCGTCGCTGAGAAACAGCCCGCGCCAAAGCCGAACGAGAGGTCGAGCTCTGCGCTGACGGCACTCAGGACTCAGCTACATGAAGTCGCGCGGGTATTCAGCGCACCACTCGGCAGGAGCGTGACCCTGATCATTGCGGCCGCGGAAGCGGACACCGAACTATCCAAGGCGTTCCGCAATCACTTCATTCTCGCCCGCCGCAACGAAGGGCGAGCCCTTTTGGCGGGGGCGATGTCGAATGGCGAGATCCGAAGGGACCTCGACATCGACGTTGCACTCGATCTGATCTATGCACCCGTGTTCTATCGCCTGCTGATGGGCCACGCGCCTCTCACCTCGCGGTTCATCGACGATGTGCTGAACGTGGCGCTTCAGGGCCTGGCGCGGTGACGGGCAGAAGACTCAGGCCGCTTTCCAGACCTGCGCGAGGCCCGCCAATATTATCAGCCTGACGAGCGGATACGTGAGCCAGCCAAACAGCTGCGGGAAGAATGTCTCGGTAAGCGGTCCACGTACCCAATGGTGATCAACAGGTGCGATTCGCGCCACGATATAGGCCATGCGGAAATCCCAAGTCAGTTTGCGGAGCACGCCCGCCGATTGACCCGCAGGTATGGAGAAGTCCCGAAAGAGCCGCTGCCGGTCTGCAATGGTTCGCCCACTGTGCTCGTTGGCGCGGCTCGTCTGACCCGCATGAACTCGAATCTTGCACAGCGCCGCAGGCAGTGCCGCAAAATCGCCTTTGCGCAGCAGGTGGAACCACATCTCCAGGTCAACCAACTGGTTGTATTGCGGGCTGAAGCCGCGCAACGCCGCGGCGCGCCGGAACATGACCGCAGTGGGCTCACCAATGCGGTTGCCGAAGAAAAAGCATTCCGCGATCATCTGTTCGCCCGGAATGCAGGCGAACTCAGAGCGCGCCCGCGCGATCCGCCCCGGCATGATATTTACGTCCGTCAACGTCCGCGCGCAACCCACCAGCGACACTTCGGCATGCCGATCCAGGACTTCAACCATGTCGGCCACGCATTCGGGTTCCAACAGATCATCCGAACAGAGCAGCTTGACGTATGTACCGCGCGCGTACTCGATGCACGCGTTCAGATTGCCGATCAGGCCTGTGTTTGTCGGATGACGCACGTAGCGTACGCGTGGATCGTTCGCAGCGACTCTGGCAACGATTTCGCGCGTGTCGTCCTCTGAGGCATTGTCCAGAACGATGATCTCCAGATCACGATAGGTCTGCATCATGGCCGAGCGGAGGCAGTCGGCAATAAACCGTCCATGATTGTAGGTCGGAATGCAGATGCTCACAGGTGGCATCGCGGAATTGTAGTGATCGATGCTTGGTGAAGCAAGGCCGTTGGCTGGCGTCATGAGCGGGCCACATAAGCGCCGCCAACACGCGCCACACCGTCTATGACTCCTCTGCCCAGCATCATCCAGTGTTGGGTCCAGCCCTTCCTGAATCTCATCGCAATCGGCAGAAGTACCAGGCGGCCGATCAAACTGAGCAGCAGGCGCAACTTCCAACCCGCAGCAAAGTGGGGCAGCCGCAGCACGCGTATCGTGTTACGAGCAAAGTAGTACCGCCTGAGAGGACTGTGGCTGAGCACGGTCATTCCCAAAACAGCATCAGCGCCACCGAGGCCCAGCTCGTGTAGCATTACTGCCTCACAGGTGCCGAAGGAGCTGTAGCCGGCCGCCCGCGCCCGGAAACACCATTCCATGTCGACGAAGTCGACGAACAGCTCGGTATCAAATCCGCCCACGGCCTGGTATGCCGCCAGTGGAACCAGGCAACCCGAAGTGATCAGAAAGTCGGCCTCGATGAGCTGTGTGGCCGAGCTGCACCTCATCGCGCTTGGCCAGCCCAGGCGGCGGCGCATGAACGGATACTCGAGTTGATTCGCATGGCGCATGTCAACGATGCGGGGCCCCACGGCACCGACCCGTACTCCGCGCCTCGCCAGCCGCTGCACCGAGTCAACCAGCTTCGCGGCAAGTCCCGGCGGCGGCTCACTGTCCTGGTCGAACGTCATCACGTAGTGAATGCCGGCCTCGCTCGCCAGCCGAAAGCCGTGATTGAGAGCCGCGCCGATACCTTGATTGCCGTTCATGTCGACAACCTGCACGGCCGGGCTCGAACCGAACTCCCCCGCCAGGGCAGCCTCACCGCCACCGTTGTCCATCACGTACACAATCCGGCACTCGCGCACCATGATCCGGATCAACCTGTTGATCTGATCACGCTCTGGACGAAATGCCACGATAATCGCGGCGATGTGCGCAGCGGCTGAATTCGACACGCGCATGCGGTCAGCTCGTCCGTTTTGCCTGCAGGTAGGCTCTCAGCGCCTCGCGCCAAGGGCGCAGCGTGATGCCCAGCTTGCGGGCGCGGGTATTGGCCAACACTGAATACAGGGGACGGCGCATCGTGCCGCTCAATCCGCCCCTGTCCACCGGCGTGACATCGGGGCGGTAGCCGCTCAGTTCGAAGATTGCGCAGGCGAATTCATACCAGGAGCATTCACCTTCATTGGTCAGGTGAAAGATACCGTGGGACACCCCGGGACGTTCCAGAAGAGCGAACACCGCGCGGCTCAGATCGTCGCAACACGTGGGCGCTACCGTCTGCTCACAGGACATCTCGATCCGCAAACCCGCCACAGCTTCGGCCAGGCGCTGATCGACAAAGTTGCCATGCTTCGATTTGGATCGGTTCCGCCCATACAGGCCGCACGTACGGATGATCAAGGTATTATCGGGAGCCACGGCCAGCGCGGCCAGCTCCCCGGCCAGGCGGGTGATACCGTAGATCTGCACGGGTTGGGGGGTATCGGTTTCGCTGTACGGCGTGCGCTGCCCGTTACCGCCGAAGACATAGTCGGAGCTGAATGTGACCAGCTGTGCACCAACACGTTGCGCGGCCGTCGCCAGCTCGCGAACCGCCACGCAATTGGTGAGGAAGGCTTCCTCAGGCTGCTGTTCGCACAGCGGTACGTTATGGAAAGCGGCACAGTTGATGATGACGTCGGGGGTGAAATCACCGATCACCGCGGTTATCTGTGTCGGACGGGTGAGATCGAGGGTCTCGCGGCCTGGAGCAAAGATCTCGTGGCCCGGGTTGTTGCGCAGCAGGTCCCCGCCGAGTTGGCCGCTCGCTCCAATCAGCAGCACCTTCATGACGGCCCGATCAGCGGATGCTGCTGGTCACGCGGCGACAGGGTCGGCGGATCGATCGGCCACTCGATGCCCAGTACCGGGTCATTCCATCGCAAGCCGCGCGAAAGCCGCGGCTGATAGAACTCGGACATCTGGTAGACGACCTCGGTGTCGTCCGCCAGGGTCTGGAAGCCATGCGCGAAACCGCGCGGTACATACATCGCTGCGTGGTTGTCGGCGTTCAGCTCCGCTGCGAACCACCGATACCGGGTGTTCGACCCCTCACGAAGGTCCACTATCACGTCCCAGATTGCCCCGCGGGTGCAGCGCACGAGTTTGGCCTCCTCGTGTGGAGCAGCCTGAAAGTGCAGACCGCGCAGCGTACCGCGGCGAAAGTTGAAGGATACGTTGCATTGGGCAACCACGGCCTCCAGGCCAAAGTTCCTGAACTCGTGCTGGCAGAAGCTCCGCGCAAACATCCCGCGCTCGTCCTCGAGTAATTCCGTATGCACGAGAAACGCGCCTGCCAGCGGTACAGGCTCGAATTTCAATCGAGCACCCTGGCTTGCGGGATGGGAACTACGAATCGTCCGCCCCATCCGCGCACGTCCCGCATCTGCTCAACGATCTCGTCACGCAGATTCCACGGAAGAATGAGCACGTAGTCCGGCTTGGTGCGGAAGATCATTTCCGGCGCGTGAATGGGGATATGGGTGCCCGGCAGATAGCGTCCCTGCTTGTGCGGGCTGCGATCGACCGTGTATTCGAGGAGGTCGGTGCGCACACCGCAGTAGTTCAGCAACGTGTTGCCTTTGGCCGGCGCACCATAACCTACCGCTTGTTTGCCGGCTTCCCGCGCCTGGATGAGGAATTGCAGCAACGAGCGCTTCGCCGCCTTTACCTTATCGGCAAAGGCGCTGTAGGAGCGCAGGTTGTCCAGGCCAAAAGCCGTTTCCCGCGCCCTGAGCTGCGTCACACGATCACTCTGCACATGGCGGCGGCCAGCCTGGTGAGCCGCATAAAGCCGCAGTGAGCCGCCGTGCGTGGACAACTCATCGACGTCGAAGACCGACAATCCGTGAGCGTTGAAAATCTTTTCCGCCGTCCGGAAGGAGAAATACGAGAAATGCTCGTGGTAGATCGTGTCGAACTGACTCTGTGCCATCAATGTGAGCAAGTGGGGAAACTCGACCGTGATGACTCCATCCGGCTTCAGCAACAGCGCGAGACCGCCGACAAAGTCGTTCAGATCAGGTACGTGGGCGAGAACATTGTTGCCTATCAGCAGATCGGCCTTCTTTTCCGCCGCGACGAGCTCCTTTGCCGTCTGCACTCCAAAGAATTTCACGCATGTGGGCACGCCGCGGCGCTCCGCTGCGGCGGCAACGTTGGCTGCCGGCTCGATCCCGAGTACCGGTATGCGTTCCTGCGCAAAGTATTGCAACAGATAACCGTCGTTGCTTGCCACTTCCACCACCAGGTCGGAGCTTTGCAGCCCGAACCTGGCGATGCTGTCGTGCGCGTACTTGCGGGCATGCTCGAGCCATGAGTCCGAGTAGGAGGAGAAATAGGCGTAGTCGCTGAAGATATTCTCGGGAGTTTCAAACTGCTCCAGCTGCACGAGCAGGCAGGCCTCGCAGACCCATGCATGCAGCGGATAGAACCGCTCCATCCGGTTGAGCTGCTCAGACGCAAGATAAGAGTTGGACAGCGGTGACATGCCGAGATCGGCAAACGAAACACTCAGGGGCGCGCTGCAGAAACGGCAGCGGGGTTGCAGGCTCATAGGCGGGCGAGTTCCTCATATTGGCGGATCTGATCCATGCACAGCGTTCTGGCTGCGGCGCCGGCCGCCTGCCGTTTGTACCAGCCAACCGTCCATTCCAGCGCAGCGTGCAGCGGCAGGCGCGATCGCCAGCCCAGCAGGGTCCGGGATTTCGAGCTGTCGAGCTTCAACACGTGCGCCTCGTGCGGATGCCCCAGGCTATCGCGATCCCAGCGCAGACCATCGCCCCAGAGTGACACGAGAGTGGACACCACGTTCTCCACTGGGGCCACATCCTCGGCGGGAGGACCGAAGTTCCAGGCGTCTGCGTGCGTCTGACCCTCATGCCACAACTTCTCGGCAAGACACAGATAGCCGTGCAGGGGCTCGAGCACATGCTGCCAGGGCCGAATGGCCCGCGGGTTACGTATCTGCACCGCAGCGCGGCCCGCAGCAGCCCGCACAAAATCCGGAATCAACCGGTCAGCAGCCCAATCTCCTCCACCGATCACATTTCCGGCCCGGGCAGTTGCGACGGCGATGTTCATTGCGGCCAGGAACGAGTCGCGATAAGCCGCTGTTACGAGCTCGGAGCATCCTTTGCTGCTGCTGTAGGGATCGTGACCGCCCAGGGCATCGTTCTCGCGGTAGCTGTACGCCCATTCACGGTTTTCATAACACTTGTCACTCGTGACATTGAGCAGTACGCGCACCCCTGGTACGCGCCGTGCCGCCTCCAGCACGTGCACGGTCCCCATCACGTTGGTCGAATACGTACAGAGTGGATCCCTATAGGAGGCTTGCACGAGTGACTGGGCAGCCAGGTGTAACACGATTTCGGGCCTGGTCTGCTCGAACGCTCCCTGCAGCGCGGCGCTATCGCGGACATCACCGCAAAAGTGAACGATCTCCTGCTCCAGGGCGAGCAACTTCCACAGCGACGGACCTGCAGGAGGGGCCAGCGCAAAGCCGGCGACTCTTGCGCCGCGAGCTTGCAGCCACAGTGCGAGCCAACTGCCTTTGAAGCCGGTATGGCCGGTGATCAGGACTCGCTTGCCGGCCCAGAAATCAAGCAGTGCTACCATGTTTTCCAGGGCGCATCACCCCGCGTCCAGAGCTCTTCGAGGTGATTTTTGTCCCGCAGGGTGTCCATGGGTTGCCAGAATCCCTCGTGGAAATAAGCCGCCAGCTGACGCTCGCTCGCCAGGCCGTCCAATGGCTCCTGCTCCCACACGGTCTCGTCACCACTTATATAGTCGATCACGCGGGGTGAAAGTACAAAGAAGCCTCCATTAATCCAGCCGCCGTCCCCTTTCGGCTTTTCGCGGAAACTCAGGACGCGCGAGCCCTCAGTGACCATGCTGCCGAAACGGCCGGGGGGCTGAACCGCTGTTACCGTAGCGAGGACACCGGCGTTGCGATGAAATTCCACCAGTTCCGTAATACTGACGTCCGCCACTCCATCGCCATAAGTCAGGCAGAAATCCTCGCCGGCCACGTAGTCGGCAATCCGCTTGATGCGGCCGCCTGTCTGGGTCGTCTCACCGGTATCGACCAGTGTGATCCGCCACGGCTCCACCTTCTTCTGGTGTATCTGCATGCTGTTGTCGGTCATGTCTATCGTGACGTCGGACATGTGCAGGAAGTAATTGGCGAAGTACTCCTTGATGACATAGCCGCGGTATCCGAGGCAGACCACGAATTCATTGATGCCGTGAGTCGAGTAGATTTTCATGATGTGCCACAGAATGGGCTTGCCACCGATGGCAATCATCGGCTTGGGCTTGACACCCGACTCTTCGCTGATCCGGGTGCCCAGGCCACCGGCCAGAATTACGCATTTCATGGACCCAATCCTTGCAGGAACCGTGCGGGTAGTACCGCGCGGGCATGACACCGTGACGGCCGCTGCCTGTCAAGGCAACGGCATTGGCCCATGACCCGCCCATTGGGCGGGCGGCTTACCGACCTGCAGGTGCCATGTGCAGCTCATGAGGCCGCTCAAAACCGTACTTTCGGAAGATTTCCGCTGCCGCCGCAGCGCGCGTGAAGTCCACGAACTGCTGAGCAGCTGGCCCACCATGAGTGGTCACTGCGATGGGGTACGTGATAGGCGGGTGCGTATCCTGCGGAAATTCCGCGACAATGCGCACTCTCTTTTCCGCCAAAGCATCCGTCCTATAGACGATTCCGAGCGGAGCCTCACCGCGGGCAACGAACGCCAGCGCGGCGCGGACGCTCTCGGCACGCACAATCCGTCCGGAAACCTTGTCCCACGCCCCAAGCTTCTGCAGGGCCGCCCGAGCATACTTGCCTACCGGCACGGAGTCGGGATCGCCGGTCGCGATCCTGCCCTGCGGTCCCAGGGCCGGCGCCAGGTCGACTCCGTTGACGATCTTCACAGTCACCCGGCTGTCAGCCGGGGCAATGAGCACGAGGCGATTGCCTGCCACATCGTGACGCGAACCCGGCTTCAACAACTTGCGCTGCTCCAGGTAATCCATCCAATCGAGGTCAGCCGAAAAGAACACGTCCGCGGGCGCGCCGGCCTCGATCTGCTTCGCGAGCACGGAGCTCGCAGCCAGCGAAGATTTCACGGGAACCTTCGTTTGCCCGGTGAAAGCTGTCGAAAGCTCGTCCAGTACGTTGGTAAGCGACGCCGCGGCGAAGACCAGTACCGTGCTGGAATCATCCGCGGCCACAGCAGCGCCACCACGGGACGCACATACCAACAATAACCAGGCGAGCCAGAAATTTCGCATCACGCCGCGTCGCTCCCGTTGGAAATATCCAGCGGAATATAGCGCAGCCGCAGCGTCATGGCTGCACTGCAGTCCCACGCAACGGGGGTCAGTGGCGCTTGGGCCCGCCGGGACTCGGTGGCTTCAGGACATAGCCGCTGGCCGGCTTGGCCGGGCTCACGGCGGGATTGGCGGGATTCGCTGAACCCGTTGGATTCCCAGGCGCCGCCGGATTTCCCGAGGCCGTTGGATTCCCTGATGTCGTCGGCACCTTGGCGGTGTTGGGTCCCGGCTCCCTTCCCGTGTTGGAGCCTGGCGGCCTGATGGTATTGGCACCGGGCGGCCTCGCAGTGTTGGAGCCGGGTGCATTGGGACTCGAGCTCGGGTTAGGCGCCACGCTGCGCGAGGGCTGCGCGCCCGGTGGAGGTGACCCCTGTGACGCTGAGGACGCAGGTTGCCCGCTTGTCGTCTGACCGGTAGACGGCGGCGACACCGGTGTTGCCGGTGCGGGCGGCGTCGAAGACCTGACAGTGGCCGTCGGCTGCGGGATGGGCGACTTGAACGTCCCGGTGGACGAAGTGGACTTGCTCGGTACAGGTGCCTGCGGCGGCAAAACTTCCACCGACAAGGTGAAAGTCCGCTTCTCGGCGGCCTGCAGGGCTCCAACATTGACGACCTGGCGAGTCACTTCCTCGCCGCGGTCGTTGCGGA
>JAQGOC010000078.1 GCA_028293805.1 Gammaproteobacteria bacterium | reverse complement strand
AGCGGTGACCGTGATAGTGCGATTTCGATTTCGTCATCGTGCCATCTTACGCGACCGATCCCGCAACTTGACAATGCCCGTTTTTCTTGTAGTCTGCGCGGCGGCCTGAGCAAAACGGCCTGGCAAGAGGCACGGCAACATCAGATTTCGTTTCGACGAAGGGACAGGAGGCCGAGCAGGATCTCATCGCGCTGCGCGGCGAGTTCGTGCGTGGATCGGGATTGAGTCTGTTCGTGCACCCCTCGGATGATGGTTGCACGAACCTCGGCGGTCAGCTCGGGCGCGCCGAGCACGTGCCACCACGCGCTCATCGGTCCCGTGAACTGTTGGAAGAAATGTTCGATACCGCCGTCGCCTCCGCCCAGATGAAAGAGCAGGTTCGGTCCCATACCTCCCCAGCGCAGACCCGGTCCCCAGGAAACAGCCGTATCCGCGTCGGCCACACTGACCACGCCTTCCGAGATCAGATAAACCATTTCACGGTAGAGCGCGGCTTGCAGGCGATTGGCGACGTGCCCCGGCACCTCCTTGTGCAGCCGGACCGTGCGCTTGCCCAGACCGCTATAGAAAGCCGCGACGCGTTCGATCGTCTCTTCCGATGTTCTGGCGCCGCCGACGATTTCCACAAGCGGTATCAGATGGGGCGGATTGAACGGGTGTCCGATTACGCACCGCTCGGGGTGGTGCTCGCAAGCCGACTGGATCTCGCTCATGGTCAGGCCTGAAGAGCTCGATGCGATGATCGTATTGGGCGCCAGGACGTTGTCGAGATGCTTGTAGAGGTCTTTTTTGAAATCGAGCCGCTCGGGCCCGTTCTCCTGGACGAAATCGCTGCCGGCCACCGCTTCGTCAAGATTCGCCGTGAACTCCAGTCTGGAGGGCGAGGCCCCTGGCGCGAGTCCCAACCTTTCCAATGCGGGCCATGCCGCTTCAATGAATGCCTCGAGCTTCGGTTTGGCATCCGGAGCAATGTCCGTGGCGATGACATCCAGGCCCTTGGCAAGGAACAAGGCGGCCCAGCTTGCACCAATTACGCCGGTGCCGACAATGGCGATGCGATTGATGTTATTGCTCATTCTAACCATCCTTCCAGTGAGGTGTGTTCAGGCGAAGGCGCTGAAGCCGGTTACTGCCTTGCCGACGATCAGGGAGTTCATTTCGCGCGTGCCTTCGTATGAATAGAGCGCTTCGGCATCGGCAAAGAAGCGGGCGACGTTGTAGTCCAGCACAATGCCGTTACCGCCGAATATCTCCCGTGCCCACGCAACCGTCTCGCGCATGCGAGTCGTACAGAATGCTTTCGCCAGTGACGCGTGCTGGTCCAGCAGCTTGCCCTGATCCTGGAGTTGGGCAAGCCTTACGACCATGCATTGCGATGCCGTAATGTTGCCGAGCATTTTGGCGAGGAGGTCCTGGATCATCTGGAATGAGGCTATCGGCTTGCCGAACTGCTCGCGGGTTTGCGCATAGCTCAGCGCATGTTCGTAAGCGCCCATGCTGCAGCCAACGGATTCCCATGCGACGTATTGACGGGTAAGCCGAAGGACCCGCGCCGTATCGCGAAAGGACAGATCACCCTGGAGGCGGTTCTCTTCAGGCACGCGGCAATTATCGAGCGTGATCACGCCGTTCTGCACCACTCGCAATGCGATCTTGTTCTTGATCTTTTCGACTGAAAAGCCCGGAGTTGTCTTGTTCTCGACGATGAAGCCCTTGACCTGATTGTCGTCGACATCGCGCGCCCAGATGATCGATAAGTCGCACCATGGAGAATTTCCAATCCACCGCTTTTGGCCATTTAGGATCCACCTATTGCCTTCCCGCTTAGCGGTGGTCAGCAGGCCTCCGCCGGCACCCGATCCCACCAACGGTTCGGTCAATCCGAAGCAGCCGATTTTTTCCATTCGCGCCATCGGCGGCAGCCATTTTTGCTTCTGCTCTTCCGAACCGCCGAGATAGATCGATCCCATAGCCAGTCCGCTATGGACGCCATAAAAGGTTGCGATGGAAGAGTCGACGCGAGCCAGTTCCATCGCGATAAATCCGTCGAGGAGCGTACTGCCGCCAGGGCAGCCGTAGCCTTCGAAGCCGACGCCGACGATATTGAGATCCCGGATGCCAGGGATGAGCTCGAACGGGAACGCGTCTTCGGCCCAAAACGCGTTGATGACGGGAGCGACTCGGCTCTCCATAAAGGCACGCACCCGCTTTAGTAGGGCTCTCTCGGCATCGCTCAGAATCTCGGAGAGCAGATAGAAGTCGCTGTCGGGGGCCGGAAGCGGGTGGTTTGGCTTTGAGCTGGCAGTCATGGCGAGTTCCATTCGAGCGTTGATCAGGATGCGTTTGAGGGGAGGCGCAGATAGTCGTGCACGACTTCCGCGCCACCGATTGTGAGATCGGTCAGGATATGGATCGCCGATAGAACCTCGAGCACCGGCAGCTTTGTGACTGGCGCGAAACAGTGAGGATGCAGCTCAAGAGAGGCCGGCCCGCTCCAGGCTCCTTTTACCGTGACGTCGGTTACGTAATACCTGACCAGTTCGCAGACTCGGGCCGACCCATCCACGTGAGGCAGGACTTTCAGCAGGAAGCCGGGTGCCGCGAGTGTTTTCTTGACGGCTGCGAGATCCAACGGCTCGTACTTGTACGCCATGGTTGCGGTCGCAACGCGTACACCGTTGTAATCGAGGGTTCCCACCAGCGCGTCGTTGCGGATTTCAAGCTTTGGTTGCGCGAATACTTTCGGAAAGCCCAGCAACTCACGGCCGGAGGCGATGCCGGCCCCGCTGTCGAGGTACATGGCATGCGTGAAGCCTCCGGATACACCGTTGAACGACACCGGTACGACTTGACCTGATTCGGTGTATGAGCCGAGGCCGCTTGAGTCGGGCATCCTGATGAATTCGTATTTGACGATCGGCTCGGCGGGAAGCAGCGGCGCAGGTACGATGCTGGCCAGCACTTGCGGATCAGTGCGATAGGTAATGGTGATGAATTCGCGATCGACAAACCGGAAAGGCGGCTTGGGATAGGCCGGGCTGCTGATCGGCATCGTGTAAGCGTGCGCGCGAATTTCGTCTTCAGTCATGTAAAGCTCCAGGTGGGTGGCTGGGCAATGGCTTGCCGGCGCCTAGCTGCTAAAGGCGTTTGCTCAAATCGTCCAACGCGGCGAGATCAGGCCGAGCCTTCGAAGCGCGCGACCGCATCCGCGTCGTGAAGGTGCGCGATTTCGTCCGGGGTGAAGCCCATCTCTCTCAGGATCTCTGCGCCGTGCTCCCCAAGTTGCGGCGCAGCGCACGGTTTGACCTTCTGTTCGCCCATGATCTGGATCGGATTGCTGACTGTGCGCCTGGTGGGCTTGCCCGGCACGTCGAGCGGCACGACGATACCGTTGGCCTCCAGCTGTGGATCGTGAATGATCTCTTCGGCAATCTGCACGACGCCGAAAATCACGCGTGCCGCGTTGAGCACTTGTTTCCAGAAGGCAAGCGGCTGGCTGGCGAACAACGGATCGAGAATCTCGACCAGTGCGGCTGCGTTATGAGTACGTTGGTCATC
>JAQGOC010000051.1 GCA_028293805.1 Gammaproteobacteria bacterium | reverse complement strand
TCGGATTGCGTCATGGCAATGTCGAGGCGAGCGACTACATTGCCTGGGCGGATCCTGAGATCTTCGAAGTCCTTCCGCTCCAGGTATTTGCCGGGAATCTACGGACGGCTTTGGACCGGCCTGACGCGATCGTTCTGACGAGGCAAATGGCACGCAAGTATTTCGGCCGAGATAATCCGATCGGAGAAACGATCGAGGTCAACCGCCAGCATTCGATGCAGGTGACGGCAGTGCTCATGGATTTGCCGTCGAACACGCACCTCGATGCCAGAATATTTGCATCAGGGCGCGCCGCGTATTCGCGCCTTGCAGCGCTCGACGCCATGCCGGGACCGGCGCTCCAGAAACCTTGGAATACATTGACCTACATCCGTCTGTCCCCTGCCGCATCGATCGATGAATTGGCTCATGCGCTGCCCGCCTTTGTCGATAGGCACATGCAAATGCCCGGCGTCGACAAGACGAGTGCAGCGGTGCAACTGACGCTCATTCCGATTGCTGCCGTTCACCTGTACAGCCCGGGCTCCGCGACACCGGACTACGCATTGGCAGCCATTGGTGCTCTGACAGTCCTGCTTGCGAGCCTCAATTTTGTGAATTTGACGACGGCGCGGGCGACACGACGTGCGGTCGAGGTCGGCATCCGCAAGGCCTCCGGTGCCAGCCGGACCGATTTGGTCCTTCAGTTCATCGGTGAGTCGATGATCTATGTCGCCCTCAGCATGGTGTTGGCTCTCGCGCTGGTCGAGGTACTGATGCCGCATTACAACGCTTTTCTCGGCCGGACGATCCCCTTCGAGTACTGGCGCGATCCCGGTCTGGCTACCAGTATCGCCGCGGCCGTGTTGTTGGTCGGGACACTGGCCGGCGCCTATCCGGCCGTTGTGCTGTCGGCTTTCCCACCGGCGTGGGTACTCAGGACTCGCTCCGGCGGTCCCAGTGGTTCCCAACGGTTGCGGGAGGCTCTCGTCATCCTGCAGTTCGCGATCCTGATTGGCTTGACTGTTTCGACGGGAATTCTGTATCAACAAACCAATTACGCGACGCGCGACAGCTTACGGCTCGACAAGGATCAGGTACTGCTGATCCGCGGGGGCTGCACCAAGGCCTTCAAAAATGAAATTACAGCGCTTTCCGGCGTGCGAGCCGCATCGTGTTCATTTCTGGCACCCCTCCTCAATCCAGTCGTCATTCCGACTCAGCTGCACAACGGGCAGCGTCTTTCGATTCATGAGAGCGCCATCGATATCGGCTTTCTCGAACTCTATGGGTTCAAGCCGCTGGCGGGGCGTTTTTTTTCCGCCGCACATGAGCAGGACGTCCCTCCCGAGGATCCAAAGCTGCCGCTCCGGCTACCCGTGGTCATCAATGAAACAGCCCGGCGCCAGCTCGGGTATGCCTCTCCCGGCAACGCCATCGGTCAGAGCGTTCCATTGGCGTTGCTCCGCTCGCCCGACGATAACCTTGTCGATGGCTACCCGGCTGAAATTATCGGCGTCGTCACCGATTTTCCGATGGGGTCCATCCGAGAGCCGATCGGGCCCACGGTGTTCTATGTCCAACCCAATTTCTTTCAACTGATGAGCGTCAAGCTGAGCGGTCGCGAGATACCTGAAACTCTCGCATCAATCGACCTGCTGTGGAAGCGGTTGGGCAGTCCCCGCCCAATTTCGCGGTTTTTCTTCGATCAGCAGGTGGAAGATACATACCAGGACATGATCCGCCAGGAGCGGCTGATGGCCGTCCTCGAAACCGTGGCGCTCCTCATTGCCTGCCTCGGGCTCTTTGGCATCGCGGCATTCAGCTCAGAACGCCGCACGAAGGAGATAGGCATACGCAAGGTGATGGGGGCGGAAACCCGCGACATCATGCGCATGCTGCTTTGGCAATTCAGTACGCCGGTCCTCTACGGAAGCCTGATCGCGTGGCCGGTCGCCGCCTACATCATGAACCGCTGGTTGCAAGGTTTTGCCTACCACGTGCAGCTTGGCCCGTGGCTGTTCATTGCAACAACGGCATTGACGCTTATCGTTGCGCTGGTCACGGTGAGTGCCCATTGCTGGCCCGTCGCTCGAGCAAAGCCTGCCGCCGCGCTGCGCTACGAGTAGGGAATAACCGCGCGCTCGCCCCTACATCCGGCCGTGCACGGCGGTTCGCCGAATACTTCTCTAGCATCGTACTCCGCGCAAAAGACAATGGATCGCCTACTTTGGAGGCAGCATGTTCGAGACGGTCACGGATGTACGCCTGTGATAGCAGGATCGCTGAGCGCCGCGGAGAACCTCCAATTCGACCGAGGCATGTCTGCGATCAGTGGATCGGATCCCACCCCTCATTTGCTCTGAACTGTCGCCATGCACCGGCACCCCGAACTGTTGGGTGTATTCTTCCTCCGTGAAATCAAGTCTCATGTACATCTTCATCCGTGCGTTTTCGCGGCGTTACGCTGCACTTAGTGGGAGGCCTTAGGACTCCCACTCATCGATATGCGACTTCTTAACTCGGTGGAGGTCCGTCTGCGTTGCCGCCGAAGCGGCGGAACCAATTGAGCATGTACAGTTGGGTACGCATCCAATTCGAGGGCTTTCGACCGGTGCCGTGGTACTCGCCGTCGAAGCGCAGCAGAGCTGCAGGCACTCCGCGATATTTGAGCGCGGCGTAGAACTCCTCTGTCTGCGCGATGGGCGTGCGCCGGTCGAGCTCGCCGGTCATCAGCAGAGTCGGGGTCTTGACCGCGCCAACATGCATCAGCGAGGACTCCTCCAACCAGTCGCTCGGGTCCTCCCAGTACGGCTTCTTGAAAAAGCGGTAGGTGAAATAGGGAATATCCGTTTCTCCGGCCATGCTGATCCAGTCGATCACGGGGCAGCGCACGGCCGCGGCGGCGAAACGGTTAGTGTGTCCGATGACCCAGCTAGACAGCACCCCGCCGCCGCTGCAGCCAGCGACGAACATGTGCGACTGATCGACGGAGCCCTCTTTGATCACCGCATCGGTGGCCGCCATGAGGTCGTCGTAGTCGGGCCCCGGATAATGTTTGGCGATGGCATTGCCGAACTCATTCCCGTAGCCGGTCGAGCCGCGCGGATTCAGATACAGCACCAGGTAGCCGTTCGCGGCGAAGTTTTCGAAGGACGGATTGAAACCGACGTTGTACATCCCATGTGGACCACCATGAATTTCGAGCAGGAGCGGATAGTGCCGGTTGGGATCGAAGCCTGGGGGCTTGACGAGCCAGCCCTGGATGCGGGCGCCGCCGCTCGACTCGAACCAGATCTCCTGCTCCTTGGCGAGGCTGATTCCCCTGAGCAGCTCGTCATCGAGATGGGTCAACCGCTGTGAGTTTTTGGGCTCGCGGGCATTGAGCAGCTGCAGATCCTGGGGCGAATCGAAGTCCGATCGTGCCACGACAATCGATTTGGCGCTCGCCGAAGGGCTTCTGAGCACCTCGGCCCCCTGGGTGAGCTGTTTGACGCCACCGTGCGCCGACCATGAGTAAAGATGCACGCTGCCGCGATCTTCGGCCGTGAAATACAGTGTGCTGCTATCCGGAGCCCAGGTGAGGCTTTGCGGCTCACGATCGAAGCCGGCGGAGCGCAGGGTGGCGTTGCTCCCGTCCGCGGACATCGTCCATAGATCCGAAATCCGATACGAATCACCGTTCCTGACGAAGCCCACATACGCGATTGTCTTGCCATCGGGGGACATGGCCGGCTCCCGCCATCCTCCTGGGGTCGTCGTCAACCGCGTGGTCGCGCCAGTTTCGAGATCCACGGAGTAGATGTAGCAATCTTGATCGTTTCGATCGGCATCGCCCTCTCGAAAGCCCTCTGCGATAGCGGAGCGACCATCCGGCGTGAAGCCCCAGTTGACGGTATCGATGTATTCGAGAACGGTCTCGCCGATTCTCCAGCTTCCGGTGGTGACCTGCCGGGGCGCGCCGCCGTCGGCTGCGATGATGAACAGCTGCCGTGACGCTCTCTCGTTCAGTCCCACACCATCGCGCCTGTAATGGAGACTTTCGGTATAGAAAGGTGCGCTCGCCCATTTCGCTCCTTCCGGCGCTGCAGGCAGGTCAACCGACCACTTTTCCGGGTCGGGAACCTCCATCGTGAAGCCGATCCGGCGGCCATCGGGGGACCAGTGAAGGTTAGCTGGCGCCTGCGGCAGAGAGGTCAACTGAGTGGCCGGTCCCGGCACCGAAAGATGCAACACGAATATCTGAACGCCCTTCGGCTCGCCCTCGGCGAGATACGCAATGCTCTTGCCGTCCGGTGCCCACATGGGTCCATTGCCGGTCGCGAGGAAGCGATGATGCTGACCGTCCGCGTCCACAATCCAGACGGCGGTTTGCATCTTGTCTTCCTGTCTGTTCACCATACTTCGCGTGTAGACGATCTGGGTGCCATCCGGCGAGATCTGCGGATCCTCTGCTGTCTGCAGATCCAAGTACCTGCCGACCGTGAACTGCCCCGCCGCACCGCCATGATTGGCGTCGGCATACGCGCTTGCACAGAACAGCGCCAGCGCATTTAGCACGCTGCACGCAACCAGTCGGATTCCAATGACCATATACATCACCCCTTTCTTCTCATTCGCGGACCTCGGCTACCAGACTGAGACCCGCCGCAGTCTTCGCGTTTCCCGCTCGGGATCGAAGCGTCGTCGGCCAGTATCAGTGCGCCGGGGCACTCCGATACCGGTTAAACCATTCGACGATCGCAGTACTTTGCTGCGCGAGCTGCGAAGGCCGGGTCAGCACGTGTGCTGCACCGGGAATTTCGTAGAGCTCGGTCGGTATGTGCCGCAGCTGCAACGCCTGGTAGAACTGCTCCGCCTCCCCGACGGTGGTACGCAGATCATTCAAGCCAACGACGACCATTGTCGGCGTCGTGACATTGCCTACCCAGGCAATCGGCGAATGCTTCCAGTAGGTCTCCTGGTCTTCCCACGGCATGTGCTTGAACCAGTAACGGGCGCCAAAGGCTCCCATGTCGGTGGTCAACAGCCAACTCGTCCAGTTGATGACTGGCCGCTGGGTCACGGCCGCCTTGAAACGGTGCGTCTTGCCGACGATCCAGGAGGTGAGCACCCCGCCGCCCGAAGATCCTGTGACGAATAGGTTGCCGGCATCCACGCCACCTCGCTGAATCGCGGCGTCCACCATGCTCATGAGATCGTCGTAGTCATGGCTTGGATAGTCGTTGTAAATGAGATTGGCGAATTCCTCGCCGGATGAGGTCGAGCCGCGTGGATTGCCGTAGAGCACGACGTATCCCGCGGACGCGTAGAACTGATAGTCCGCCGCAAAGGTCGGCCCGTAGCTAGCGTAGGGTCCGCCGTGCATCTCGAGAATCAGCGGATACTTCCTGGCCGGATCAAAGTTCGGGGGCAGCACCTCCCACGCCTCGATCGCTCGCCCATCGAACGATGATTTGACGGGCAATGCCGCCAGTTTGCCGAGGGTCACCTCCGACAGAAGCTCGGAGTTAAGATCGGTGAGGCGCTGCGTCTTACCCGCTCTTGCCAGATACACTTCCGGTAAATGATCCGGACCGCCACCGGTGTAGGCCACGGCGCCTTTGGTGGAGACGGTAAACTCTCCCCCCGAGTACGGCAGTTGTGTCGCGGCCCCGACATGAGCCAGGTCCGACACGATGGGCTCCATACGACCATCGAGCCCCATCCGGGCCACCTTGGTGAGGCCATGATCGACATACGCGATATAGAGGCTCCGCCCGTCCGCCGCCCATTGGCAATCGGTGAGCGAACGATCCAGTGACTCGCTGACGACGTGTGGATTGCCGCCATCTGCGTCCATGACGTTGAGCTGCACGCTCTGATTGCCGATGTGCTTATCCGGGTAACCCAGGAAGGCAATGAGCTTTCCGTTCGGCGACACGGCTGGAGCATGGTAGGGCCCTACCTCGTGCGATAGCTGCGTCAGGCTCCCGTCCGCAGCATTCACGCGATATATGCTCAAGGTCATGGCGGTGTGCCGCGCCCAGTCCTCGGGCTCTCGGTTCCACTCATCGCTGCGATTGCCGGCAAAGTAGATCCATCGGCCATCCGGCGACCACGCGAGCGGCCCCGCGTCACTGAAGGGTCCGGAGGTCAGTTGCCGTGGCACTCCGCCACCTGCCAGGGACACTACATATATGTGGCGGAACCCACGCTTGTCCAACCCCTGCCCGTCCGCGCGGAAATTGAGCTCGTTGATGACCACCGGCCCCTCGCCCCACTGAGCGCCCGGGGGCTTCTCGAGCGGTTTGCCGATAGTCGGCCCCGCCACAGGTTCCAGCATCACGAAAGCAATCTGCTTGCCATCAGGAGACCACGTGATGTCGCTCGGCGTCTCCACGAGACGTGTTAGCGCCGCCGTTTCCCCGCGCAGCCAGTGAACGAGGATTTGTGTGTGTCCGTCGGTCCCGGTCGACAGGTACGCAACCTTCGATCCATCCGGCGACCAACGTGGAGAGGAGTAGTGCCCTGGCCCGCTTGTCAGCGGCGTCTGTACGCCGGTGGCTGTGTCGATGAGCCAGAGCGATTCCGTCTGCCCGTCCGTTATGATGTCATTGCCGGCGCGTACGTAGGCGATCTGCGCTCCGTCCATGCGAATCTGGGGATCGTTGGCCCACTGCATCTTGAACAGATCCCTGGGCTCCAGGACACGCGTCGCGGCCTGCGCCCCGGCACAGACGAACAAAGCTGACAATCCAACACCCAGCAAACGGCGCATAAGACTCGACCTCTGAGTTTGAATGGTTCGTAACGATAGCGATCCGAGAAGACCCGGAATCATTTGTAGCTGTAATCAACCTGAAAGCCCGTCGTCCGCGGCCGGATGCTGAGATCCGTGTACGGTGTGGTCGCAGCCAAGGGCACCCCTCGGTTATTGCCCACGTTGTCGCAGAAGAACATCACGCGCCAGTGCGAGGGCGTCATTACCGTGAAGCTCACCCGGCCGGTGGTCATCGTGTCGCTCTCCACCACCACGGGTGGCGATCCCGAGCCTTTCGAAATGCTGGTCGTGGTTTGCAGCGACGTATAGCGGGCACTCGCTTCGAGCTCCCCTGACCAGCCGGTCGAGCCGATCGGAAAAGTGTACTGGGCGTTTGCACCGGCGGTGTAGGCTGGCGAGCTGTCAATACGCGCGCCAGCAGGAAAGAGGAGCTGACCGCTGGAGTAGACCGCCGAGTCTTCCGCCAGGCCGTTCCAGCTGAAATTGACGCCGAGCGCGAGCCCTTTTTCCGGACGGGCGGTGATCGCTAAATCGACTCCCATGCCGCTCGCTGACTGACCGTTCACGTTCGCGACAATGTTGGCTGTGCTGCCGGGGATGGTGATGCCCAAATTCTGCTGAATCCCGTCCCACTTCATGTAGTAGACGGCGGTGTCGAAGACCAGGCGGTCATCGAGCAGGTTCCCCTTGCCGCCGATCTCATAGTTGTGCAGCTTGTCGGGCTTCACCGGCGCCAGTTCCGGGGCCTCCAACTGCACCAACTCAGTCTGAGGATAGCCGCTGCGAAAGCCCTCCGAGTACGAGGCATACATCGTGAGGTCGCGATTCGGGAACCAGCTCAGCACCACCCGTGGAGTAGTTGCGTTGAACGTAGCTTGCTGGTGCAGAAGCGGCGAGCCGGCCGGCTGTCCGAAAAGGATCAGCTGCTGCATGCCTACATTATCGTGGAAGTATCTGGCACCCACCGCGAGCTCTAACTGGTTGTCGAAGAAGTGCCGGCCGAGCTCGCCGTAGACAGCGGAGGAACGGGATGTATCCAACTCGTCCACGGGTGCCGGTATCAGATTTCCGAGGGTCTGATAGAAGGAGTCCCTCGCGTCTCGATAGAATGCGCCGAAGGACCAGCGCCACGGGCCCTGTAGCCTGGAATTCAGGTTGACCTCTTCGCTGAACACGCGCGACATGAGACGCGTGGTGAGGACGGGTGTGCCAGAGCCTGGTGCTACATCGAGAGCGCCATCGTTCAGATAGGTAAGGTAGCTGCTTGCACTCGATAACGAGAACCACGGCGCCTCATAGTCGACTTTCGCATCGTAGGCGTTGTAGTGCGTGGCGATCGACTGCTTCTGGGTCGAGGCCGAGAAGTCATCGGTCGCTTCGGGTGGCGCCCCATAGCTTGCCTCCTGGTGGGCGCCGGATAGCTTTATTGTGAGGTCATCAATGGGTTGCGCGGTGATCTTCAGGCGAACGTTCTTGAGATCGTCGCCGTTGACGTTGTTCTTGATCGGCGTGTTGATCCAGCCGCTGTCGTGTTCCTGTCCCACCACGAGCCGAGCCGCGAGCTTCCCGTCGACGATGGGCAAATTGAGCGCCATGTCCTCGCGCCAGTTGCCGCCGCCGCTTTCGGTCGTGGATAGGCCGGCGCGACCCTTGAAATCGAATTGGTTGAGATCGGGGTCGTTGGTGATGACGCGCACCACGCCGTTCAACGCGCTCGCACCATACAAGGTGCCCTGAGGGCCGCGCAGCACCTCGATTCGGTTCAAGTCATAAGTGTTTGCGTCCGGCTCGACCGCCGAACGCACCAGGCCAAACGGCACGGAGTCGAGATAGTAGGCGATCGGGCTCGGCCCGGAGAACAGCGCGCCACTCGCTGTCACGCCGCGGACGGCGAGGCGGGTCCCGCCACCTTGACCGGTGACGTTGATAGCCACGCCCGGCACCTGGCCCAAGGCATCCGCCACACTCGTGATACTCGCACTATCCAGGTCGCTACCGCTCATCACCGACAGCGAGATGGGTACATCCTGCGCGCGCTGCGCGCGCTTTTGCGCGGTGACGACAACCTCGTCGAGGCCGGACTGCTCGGGTGCCGCGCCCGCATCGGCAGAGTCTGCGGCGAGCACGGGATGAGCCACGAGGAAAAGCGCTGCGCCGTTTAGAACCGTGGCGCAGGCGCGAAGCAGCGCTGAATTCATTTAGACCCCTTTATTCTGCGAAGCGAGAGACGGTCGGTCGGAGACGAGTTGAAAGTACATGCGCGTCGCGCGTGGCGTCAATTTGCCTCGAGCGTCCTATTGCGGGACCGCCGCGGGCGGAAATCGTTTCGCGCGGGCTGCACAGAAAATGCGCCACGGCAAAAAACACCGTAAATAATGCTGATTTTCATACTCCGAAGAGACGCAGCAGCGCCGGTACGCAGCCCGCGCGCAGCATAGCCTTGCATATTTGCGACTCTGACATGCACGTATCGTGTTTACCGAGCGGCGGCGCTGGATTAGTGTCGTCCGGACTGCACCATTCTGGCGCCCTTCGCGCCCTGTCCTCTTTGAATATAAGCAGCATGACTAACACGAGCACCTCGATCCTGCGGCAGTTGGTTTCCTTCGACACAACTTCGCGTAATTCAAACTTGCCTTTGATTGAATGGGCGGCGGACTACCTGCGCGCTTGTGGTGCACGAATAGAGCTCCTCCACAACGCTGACAGGAACAAGGGAAACCTGCTGGCAAGCATGGGTCCGGACCGGGAAGGCGGCGTAGTGCTCTCGGGCCATACGGATGTGGTGCCGATCGACGGCCAGGAGTGGACCAGCGATCCCTTTGCGCTCCAGGAGCGAGACGGGCGGCTGTACGGGCGGGGTAGCTCGGACATGAAAGGATTCATCGCCTGCGTCCTGGCTGCGGCCGAGAAGTGGAAGAATCTGGCAATGCGGCGGCCCATCCACTTTGCGTTTTCCTATGACGAGGAGGTCGGCTGCTTCGGCGCGCACTCATTGGTGGACCGGATCGCCAGCAGCCTGCCTCAGCCGGCCTTTGCGATCGTAGGGGAACCCACCGATATGAGAATCGGAGTGGCCCACAACGGCGTGATCGGCTCGCACACTAAATTTCGCGGGGCGGCAGCTCACGCGAGCGACCCGTCGCTTGGGGTGAACGCCATTGATGCAGCCGCCGCGTTCGTGCGCTTCCTGGGCGATGTCGCCAAGCTGCCGCAAATTGCGGACAACGGCTGCACACTGAACGTTGGGCGCATAGCCGGCGGTGCCGCAACCAACATAGTCGCGGAGCGCTGCAGCGTGAGCTGGGAATACCGGGCATCGACCCAGCAGGACGTCGCTGCCATAGGGAAGATGGTCGCTGATTACCTCGCAGGCAAGGAGCTTTCCGCGCTGGAGATCGCAAGCGAGATCGAGCTCGACGTACCGCAGTTTTCCAGCAATCTGGGCGAGCAGACGCTGCAGGTGCTGACCGGCTTCGGCGCGAAGCTGCCAGTGATTACGCTTCCATTCGGCAGCGAAGCCGGTATCTTCGAAAGGCGGCACATTCCTACCGTGGTCTGCGGACCCGGCTCCATCAATCAGGCGCATCGGCCTGATGAGTGGATCGCTTGTGCTGCGCTGGACGAGGCGGACAAATTCATGGTCAAGATAGGTGCGTGGGCGTCACAGGTCGAGCCGGATTGAGTCTACCTGTTTCATCGCCGGAGGACCCTGCGCGGCTGCGCCGTGTGCTGCTGGCGGTTACAGTCGCTAACATGCTGGAATGGTACGACTTCGCGGTCTACGCCTTTCTCGCCCAAGTGATCGCCGAAGTCATGTTTCCGACTGGCAATGCGCTGGCCTCATTGCTCTTGTCGGTCGGGACCTTCGGAGTGGGATTTCTCACCAGGCCAATAGGTGCCGTGGTCTTTGGAGTCCTGGCAGATCGCCGTGGACGAAAATTCACACTGCTCCTGACGTTCGTCTTGATGGGCGGCGCGACTCTCGCCATTGGCATCATCCCGCCGTTTGCCACCCTTGGCGTGATAGCACCACTGCTGATCGTGCTGGCGCGTCTCCTGCAAGGACTAGCGGCGGGTGGCGCGATGGGCGGAGCGACGGCGCTGCTGATAGAGCACGCGCCGCCTGGTAGGGCTGGCTACTTTGGGAGCTGGCAGGCCGCGGGCCAGGCGGGCGCACTGCTATTGGGCGCTCTGGCGGCCGCCACCGTCTCGGCCAGCATATCGCCCGAGCAATTGAGTGGGTGGGGCTGGCGCTTACCCTTTCTGGCAAGTCTAGTGCTCGTGCCGCTTGCGCTGTACATCCGCCGAACAGTCGACGACTCGGATGCGTTCGTTCGGCAGGCGCGCGTCGCGGGCTCGCCGTTGAATGTCCTATGGCACACACGCAGCGGCGCGGTTGCTCGCGGCTTTGGAATCACCATCATTTGGACCGTTGCGACGTATTTCTTTTTTGTATACGTGCCGCTGTATGCGCGCACGGTACTCCATCTTCCGTTGAGCACTACGCTATTCAGCAACAGCCTGGCGCTCGCGTTCATGCTCGTCGTATCGCCCGTGGCCGGGCATCTGTCGGACCGATTCGGCCGTTACCGCGTCATGATGACGGCTGCCCTCGCCATCGTGGTCTTGATTGTGCCGGGCTTCGATTTCCTGCTGAGCCACCCGCAGGCTGCGGCGCTCATGGCCTTCCAAGTTGCTTCCGCCGTGCTGGCCGCCCTTTTTATAGGCCCCGCGCCAGCTGCGATTGCCGAGCTATTCCCCGTCGGCGTTCGTTCCTCGGGGATCGGTGTTGCCTATAACTGCGCTGTCACCATCTTTGGCGGCTTCGCACCGCTCATTGCCACGGGCCTGGTCGCGCGCACAGGCAACCCCCTATCACCCGCGTGGTATGTGATCTCTTCCTGTGGCTTGAGCTTGATGGCTCTGCTGGTCACGCTCCGAACCAGCTCGCGAGATCCTTGTTGAATCGTTCACGCAGGTACTTGAGCAGTATCCGCGTCCGGTGGGACTTGTTGGAGATCGGACGGGCGACCAGCCACAGGCTCAGAGAGCACCCCGTCGGGAGGGGCAACGCAATCAGGTCGGGAGCCGCGCGCTTGTAGAAATTGGGCAGCAGGCCGATGCCTGCGCCGCTGCGAATGGCCGCGAGATAGACGGCGGCGGAGTCGACCACAAACTGAATCCGCTGAAGCGGGAGGACGCTCTTGGTCCACCAGGCGAGATCGGCACAGACGTGGTACGGCACGTAGTCCACGAACTGGTGTTCGCCGATGTCCTCGAGCTTGCGGGGCCGGCCGAACTGCTCGTCATAGGATTTCGAGATAAAGAGGGAGTGCTCGACCTTCACGATCTTGGAGGCGACGAGGCGCGGATTCCTGGGCCTCTCGATGAACACCGCAATATCGGTTTCCAGGGAGAACAGATCCAGCCACTCGCGATGAGTCACGACGTCGATCTTGACCGCAGGGTGCGTCTTGCAGAAGTCGGCGAGCACATACGCCAGCCAGAGATGGGCCACGCCTTCGGGGGCAAACACGCGCACCGTGCCGGACAGCCGCGAATCGAGTGCCAGCAGGCTCGACTCCATGTCATTGGCGGCCTCCTCCATTCGGATAGCCTTTTCGTAGAGAATTTGTCCCGCCGGCGTGAGGCGCATGCCGGTGGCGTGGCGCTCGAAGATCTTGGTGCCCAGATAGGCCTCGAAGCGCGCCACGCGTCGCCCAATCGTCGATTGATTGGTCTCGAGGGCGATCGCGGCAGCGTGGAAGCTTCCCAGCTTTGCCGTCGCAATAACGTACTGAATGTCGCTCCAGTCGCTACGACGGGTTTTCGCGCGCAAGCAAGCCTCGATCGGCGGTCAGTGTCATGCTGCTCGATCTTAATATGTAGGTGCCGCAGGGGCACAGCCAGAATTTCTCAATCGGGGCTATTGAACATGTTCGTCCATGCCCCGCCCCAAAAGCGTAACCCCGTGCACTCGCACAGTCGCATCCCGCCCTCACCGCCACTATCAGCCGAGACACGCCCGCAACGGACGGGTCCGGGATTTATAACGCATTGTTGCTGGCGACGCGATCGAAGCCGTTTGCTAGGCTCCGGAAAGCAGGATGCACCTTTAATCACCGGGATGAGACTTTAACCCAGGACGAGACTTTAGTGTCGGGGGTGAGATTTTAATCTCGACCCCCAGCAGCCACCTGTGGGGCAAATTAGGTCGCTTCCTGGCGGGCGCGGATTTCCTTGAACGCGTGAGGGCATGGTACGCGCGCTCTCGCCCAAGAGAGTCGTTCGAGCGCCTTCTTCATGCGGTCAAGATCATTCTGAAAGTGATAGGTCGAGCTCTCTTCGAATTCACCGGTCCGCAGCGTCACCTGCAGCGGATCGAGTTCGTCCACATAGCGATTGCCGCGGGCTGGACGATGGGCAATCCGAGATTTCAGAGCGGTGATCAGTGAGTTTAATGAAATCTCTTTTGCTCCTCCTCGTGGGACCGTCACGACAGTCTCTCCAAGCTGATCACGCACGCTGGGTGCACAAGAAGCGTCCCGATGCGGCTGGTTCTTGGATTTGGCGACATCGCGGCGGCGACTTGGTCAGGCTTGAGCAATCTCCCAGGCGCCACGGGCAAATGCGGGAAGATAAGTGCATAGATCGCGCGCCTTGCTCGACACGGCTGTTCCCCGCAGCACTCTCCCGCTGATGCCATGCAAGATCGCGGCGAAACGAAACAGATTGTAGGCCAGATAGAAGTTGAGATTCGCAATGCCCGAGCGCCCGGTTCGACGGCAGTACGTTGAGACGTAGTCCGATTCGCTGGGAATGTTGAGCGCAGTCAGATCTGAACCAACCAGACCGGCAACGCCCCAGGGTGGGACGCGGTACATCATCAGATGGTAGGCGAAGTCGGCTAACGGGTGGCCCAGCGTCGAGAGCTCCCAGTCGAGGACCGCAACGATTTCCGGGTTGGCGGCATGGAACACCAGGTTGTCACATCGGAAGTCGCCATGAACCAGGCTGACCTCATCGTCCGATGGGATGTTCTTGGGTAGCCACTCCACCAGACGATCCATATCAGGGTTCCGGCCAGCTGCCGGATCTTCGACGTACTGTCTGGACCAGCGAGCGATCTGCCGCCCAAGGTAATTTCCACGAGCTCCGAAAGCACCCAGGCCTAGGGAGACGAAATCGAGCTTGTGTAGTCGCGCGATCGTTGCATTCATCGCATCAAAGTAGCGCGGACGTTGCTCGCTGCTGACTTCGGGGAAAGTGGCGTCCCAGAAAATGCGCCCTTTGATGAGCTGCATGACGAAGAACGCAGTGCCGATAACGCTTTCGTCCTCGCATAGGCCATAGACCCGTGGAACCGGAAATCCCGTGGTATGCAGCGCGGATATGACTCTCGCCTCCCGCTCGACGGCGTGCGCTCCTTTCAGCAGTACCCCCTTCGGTTTGCGCCGAAGCACGTAACTTCCGTTGAGCGTGGACAGTGCAAATGTCGGGTTCGACTGACCGCCTCGGAACTGCTCGATGCTCAGCGGACCCTCATAACCCTCAACGTGAGCCCGCATCCACCGATCCAATTCCGTCACGTCAACGGCCGGCTCCGACTCCAGCGAAGGCGAGGGTGCAGAGTCGCTCAAAGCGTGCCTTTCTTTATCCCCTTTGCGAGGGACCACTTGTGCACCTCGGTGGGACCGTCATAGATACGGAACGCACGCATCTCACGAAAGACCTGCTCCACGACCGTGTCGCGGGTAACTCCCGTCCCGCCCATGACCTGCACGCAACGATCCGCGACCCTATACAGCGCTTCCGATACGGCGACCTTGGTCATGGAGCTTTCCTTGGTCCCCAGTGACCCGGCATCCAGAACATCCGCACACCAGTCGATCATCAGCTCGGCCTGTTTGAGCTCGATGGCGTTATCGACCAGCATGAACCCAACACCTTGGTGATCAATGAGAACCTTTCCGAACGCATAGCGCTTGGTGGCGTACGCGGTGGCGGTCTCCTGAGCACGCGTGCAGGCCCCAAGCCAGCGCATGCAATGGGACAGTCGCGCGGGCGACAATCGGACTTGGGCGTCCTTCAATCCCTCGCCCCGGGTGCCAAGCATTTGTGAAGCGTGCACTCGCAGGCCTTCGATTCGCACGACTGCGTGGCCGCCGGGCATGGAGCTGTCGATCGAATCCAACACCCGCTCTATCCGGATGGCCGGATCGGGCAAATCCACGAGAAACAGAGAGGCGCCCTCATCGCACTTGGCCACGATAATGCCGAATGCAGCGCCTGCGGCGCCGGTGACAAATGCCTTGCGACCATTGATGATCCAATGATCCGGGCCATCCGGCTTTGCAACGGTCCGTAACATGGAAGGGTCGGAGCCCGCCCCACCCTCCTCCGCCGGCTCGGTCATAAAAAACGCCGAGCGCACGGTTCCGGTGATCAGCGGCGCCAGGAACCGCGTTTGCTGCTCGGTTGTTCCGATCTTGCCGAGCAGATACATGTTGCCCTCGTCTGGTGCCGACGTGTTGACAGCGACCGGGCCCAGAGGCGAGAGCCCCGACTTCCTAAGCACTAAGGCCGCCTGACGGTGGGTTAGGTGGCGACTGTCCGGAAGTATGTGCGGAGTCAGTACGCTGGCGGCGCGCGCCTTCTCGCGCAGCTCGTGGACGAGGTCTGCGCTCGGTCCATGCGGCGTGCGCCGCGGATCTGTTTCGTACGGGATAACCATATCGCGAACGAAGGCCTCAACGCGTTCGGCAATTTCGGTCACCTCTCGAGTAGTTACTTCATTCACAGAGCAGCCTCTACCAAGACTCAGCCTTGCGCAGGCGCAGCTGGCGCCTGCGCATCGCGGTAAGCGACAAAATCATCCAGGGAGCGGGGATTGGCCATGGCATCCCTGCTCGCCGCAAGCTCCACCGCCGCTCCATTCAAGATGCGCCGCACGGGTATCTCCATCTTCTTGCCCGTCAGGGTATAGGGGATCGCTTCCACTTGTTCAATCGCGTCCGGTATGTGACGGGGACTGCCCTCGCTGCGCAGTTTCTTTCGGATTGCATCCCGCAGCGTCGAATCCAAAGCAATACCCGGACGCAATTGAACAAACAGTGGCATGAAAGTGGACCCGTCCGGACGTTCATGACAAACGATCAGACTGTCTGCGACTTCTGAGATTTGCTCCAATATGCGATAGATTTCCGCCGTTCCGATTCGCACGCCATGCCTGTTCAAGGTTGAGTCGGAGCGACCGTAGATGAAGCTGCCCCCGCGCCGGTTGATCTTGATGAAGTCCCCGTGTCGCCACACCCCGGGGAACACACCGAAATACGAATCGCGGTAGCGCGCCCCGTCGGGATCGTTCCAGAAATACAGCGGCATAGAAGGAAATGGGCTTGTAACCACCAGCTCGCCCACCGCGTCGGTCAACTCGACCCCCGCGTCGCTCCAGGAGTGTACGTCCATTCCGAGCATTCGAGCCTGAATTTCCCCGGCATATACGGGCAGCGTGGGCACAGCCCCGACGAAGGCGCTGGCAATCTCGGTGCCTCCCGATTGCGAGGCGACCCAGACATCGCTCTTGACGCACGCATGGATCCATTCGAACAGCTCAGGGCTGCAAGGGCTGCCCGACACCGTGATCATTTCCAGTCCATCCAGCGCGTGCTTTTCAATGGGACGGATACCGGCGCTCTTCTGCATGGTCATGAGGGTAGGGCTCATACCCATGTGGGTAGCCTTGGCATCCGCCGCAATTCGCCACAGAAGATCGGGTGACGTATGGGTTGGGCTGCCGTCGTAAAGAACTATCGTTGCTCCGGCAAGAAGCCCGGCGACGGCGACATTCCACATCATCCAGCCGGTCGTTGTATGGAAAAAAAGCCGAGCGGAGGGCCGCAGATCGAGATGGAGGTTTACGAGCTTCAGGTGCTCTAAGAGCATTCCCGCGTGGCCGTGCACGATGGCCTTCGGGGGGCCCGTCGTTCCGGATGAGAAGAGAATCCACAGGGGGTGGTCCCAAGGAACTCGGGTAAATTGGAAATCTGCTGCCTTGCCGGCAGGTCCCGCAAGAAGGCTTGCCCAATTTGTCCATTGGGCGGTCACGTTGCCGTCTGAATGTACTCCGGCCGTCGGGGGCATCTCCGATTCCGCCGTTCTCTGCAGCCACACGATGTGCTTCAGAGTGGGCAATGCCTTCGCGATCTGTGTGACCTCAGTAGAGCGATCGAACACCCGACCGCCGAAAACATAGCCGGAGGCGGCAAGCAGCATCGTCGGCGCGATTTGACTGAATCGATCGATCACGGTCTTGGGGCCGAATTCAGGCGCGGCAGCGGCCCAGACAGCGCCGACGGCCACGCACGCGATCATGGCTATTACCGTTTCCGGCGCATTCGGCATGACCGCGGCAACGCGATCACCAGGCTTAATACCGAGCTCACGCAAACGGGTCGCGACTGTTCTGACCTGCGCTCCGAGCTCAGACCATGTGAGACCTGCCAGCTCTTGGTCCTCCGACCGGTACAAGAGGGCAACTTCAACTGGCGCGTGCAGCTCGTGTCGGAGCAGGTGCTCCGCGTAGTTGAGCTGGCAACCCTCAAACCATTTGGGCGCTCGCATCCCCCCGGTCAGCGCGCGTTCATAATGGGAACTGCTCTTCACATCAAAGTGCAACCAGATGGACGACCAGAAACCCTCCGGATCAGATACCGACCAACGCCAGAGATCCGCGTAGTCTTCCATTCGCCGCCCAGTCGTGCTGGCGATCCACTCCATGTATCGCGCCAAGCGCGTGTGCGAGACACGATGTGGGCTGGGGCTCCAGATCAGGTCACCTTCCTTGAGGGCAGTCGGACTCATCGCAGGCTTCTCAACCGCTCCAAAACCTCAGACGGCTGGGCGCTCTCCGGAATTTCGGCGTAGTAGAAGCTGCCCGGAGTTGCGGGCGGCGCATCCTCTCCCTGCCAGAATGCTTCAAGCAGCTCGATTCCAGCCGCATCTCGCGGCGCTATGACGAAGTCGAAGTGTTTGACAGGCGCAGGGTGCGCGTGCGGCAAGTGCACGCCGAGATCCCAGCGAAAGTGGCGAGCCGTGTTGACCAAGCTCTTGTAGCATGCCAACAGCGGACCGATCTGCGCAGCCGGAACGTCGTCCTCGTGAAGCAGAATCACGTCGAGACCGGCATCCCCCTGCAAGCGCAGGAACCGCGCTGTCTCTCCAGCGAGGTCCTCGATCATGTCGTCCTCAGCCACGCCCTCTCCTGCGCCAAGGCCAGGGCAAATAGTAAGCCACTTTCGCGGGGAAGGCATGTCGAGTGCCAGCGGCTTGTCCGTGCTCACTCGCAGCGCACGCAGGAGATCACGGGCATACGCAGCGAATTGTTCATTGCCAAGCACCGTGCGCAATCCGGAATCGTTCGGTGGCGCGCCCGGCGCAGGCGACCATCCCTTCGCTAGGGCCAACAGGTCTAGGACCGCGACATCTGGATTGAGAAGCTGAAGTGTCTTGCGGCGCCACTGAACCAGCGCCCCTGGGTCCATCCATGTCACCGCACCGTTCATGAGTACGCGTGCGGTGTAGGCCGTGTCGCTCAGCCAAACCGATCGCGCTCCTGAGGCGAGCCTGTCGAGCCAACGCCCCATGCTGTTACTCGCCGCCGCCGGTGGACCGCTGCAGCTGTGCAAGCTGCAATTCGAGTTCGGCGATTCGCACGTCCTTGGGATTGGGCATGAAAACACCGTGCAGCTGATCCGCCTTCATCGTGACGCGCTGACCGCCGCTCATGGCGTAGATGATCGCCGGATCGCTCCAACTGCCGATGTACGGCAGACCTGCTGGCGGCTCCGTACGCACCCAGTCCTGGCAGAACTCATTGAAAGGGCGTCCCCGGCGGGTTCTTTCCCGGCGATAGTCCTCGCGGCACTTTCGAGTGGCCTCTTCATCAACGATCAGGGTCTCTTCGTCATAAACGACCTTGTAGATATTACGGGCAATTTCGTGCGACATCAGATCCTCGGCGAGGTCCTTCATGACCAACGCCGGGTCGCGCTCCAGTACATCTCCATAGCCACCGCCGCTGCCTTGACAGATCATGTATAGCTCGCCTTCGTTACAGATCTCGAAGGTCATTCCCATATCCACCGAGCTGTAGCGCGCGCCGCTAACCGGCCGTTCGTTCATCAGTCGGACGATGTCGAACTCCTGGATCGCCTGAGGTGTGTCCCGCAACACGTCAAATATATTCACGCCCTTGATTTTGCACAGCTGGTAGGACGGGCAGGAGTAGCCAGCGAAAAGACCTTGCGCCGAGGGGAATTTCGATCCCTCGCAGCCTGTCATGAAGCCCCACATCGCCGACCCACGCACTGTCGCGATCTGCTCATAGCCCAAGCCGCCCCGATACTTTCCCCAGCCGATACGGTCGCGCGCCAACCGTTGCGCTCCCAGGCGAATGATGGGGGTGTCTTCCTCGTTGATTTCATGCTCACCCGTATCGCACATGAATCCGAACACCGGCGAGACGGAGTGCTCCCCATCTGCATTGCTGCGAGCGCCTTGCCCATTGCCGTTGATGTCACCGCAGAAGTTCCCAGTTACGTCTCCGTGTTGCGTGAGCCCGCCATATATAAATGTCGCAGCTTGGTCATATTGCGACGCGATCGTCGCCGAGTAGCGCTGCGGCAAGCTAAAATTCAACTTGTTCATCGGAATCGTCCACACGACGCAGGCCTTGAACAGCGGCATTAGGCTCATTGCCTGCGGCATCTCACCCTCGGCATCAATCACGGAATTCCGATCCGTAACAATCTCGATGGGCGAGAGAACAGCCATCGTGTGGGGCAGATCCGGCCAGATGTTTTGCAGCAGGCCGGTACAAAGTGCAGCCTTGAAAGAGGCAATGTTCGTGTTGACCGCGCGGTTCGTGAACTGAGGAGCGCTGCCGCGGAAATCCATGATCATGCGGTCTCCAACGACCGTGATCGCCAGCGAGATTTTCTGCATGACGTTCTCGCGCAGGCTCGAATCCATGAACTGAATGACTCGGGTCGTTCCATCGGGCAGCTCTCTAATCCGCCGCCGTACCTCCGCCTCCACATCCTCCAGATGAGTTCGCAACGTGCCGACAAGAACATCACGCCCGAAGCGATCCAGGATCGAGATCACCCGTTCGCGTAACCGAAGTACCGCGTGGAGCTTGACCTTCATGTCCTCCAGCTGCAGCTTCGGATCCCGAACGGAGTTCTGCAGAAAGGTGACCAGATCGCGACGAAGCTGGAAGTTCTCCACGATCCGAAACGGCGACATCTTGATGCCTTCGTCGTATTTGCTCTCCGCCGCTGCGGGCATGCCGCCCGGCTCGCATGCGCCGTTCTCACCTTCGTGAATAGTGGTGGAAAGCCAGCAAACGAGCTCGCCGTGATAGAACAACGGCATCATCATCGACTGGTCTGTGTTGTGGATCCCGCCATAACGAGCATCGTTGTGGATGAAGCCGTCTCCGTCCCTTACGCCCACGGTGGGATCACTGATCCAGTTCTTGATGATGAATTTGATCGGATAGAAGCAGCACGCCGCGAACGCAATGATCCCGTGCGGCGCGATCATCGCCAGATCTCCCCGCGCAGTGTAGATGCCTGACACCAGGTCGCCCCATTTCGCGCCCGGAGCGGCGCCCATCTGATTGCACATGGTGAACGCCTCAGACAACGCCGCGTTCAACAAGCCCCGCACATGGTGCACCTCATGAGGGCTCAGTCCCTTCTCCAATATCGTCTGCTCGAGATCCGACCGGGGCCCCACCCGATGGTCGCGCATGATCTCGGGATCCGGGCCAAGAAACAGTCGGTTGTCGGCGAGGAACCGATCCAGGAGTGCCTGCTCGTCCGGCAGAGTTTCTTGGTTCATAGGGCGCTCCATAAATGCGGTCACATACGCTCTCTGGTAAACCAGGCAGCGCCCTGCGGTGCTCCCCGCAGGCTCCATCCGGGTTCGACCAGATAAGTGGTCGCCCGCGTGGTGACCATTGCCGGCCCGGCAATAACGACGCCGTCCTCCAGCGCTTCGTGATCGAAGACGCCCGTCCACTCCGGGCCGTCCTCGCCAACGAAATGACACTCACGATACAGCCGAGGCTTGGGTTTGACTTCCTTACACTTGGACGGCACGAGGCGGGTAAATTGCACGGTGGGCTGCTCGACAAACGAGCACACGCGGATCGTGTTGATGCGAATGCCGGCTTCGGGAGACTGACTGCCCTCGCCGAATCGCTGCCCGTAACGACGGTGAAACTGCTGAATCAATCGCAGCACGTCTGCCTGCGAACCCAGCCGACTAATGTCCGTCACGACTGCCGTTTCGACTCGCTGATTTCCATAGCGCATGTCGAGCTCCAGCCGGTAACGAACCTCCTTCGCGGCGACGCCCTGTCTCATCAGGTCATCGCGTCCGCGCCGTTCGAGCTCTTCCACCGCCGCGTTGAATCCCTGATAGTCGCTCAGAAATGAGCGCGTGCCCGCGTGGAAGAGCGTAGTCCAGGTACTCAGCTCGTGAATGTGCATCTGATTCACGTTTCCGGCACCACAGGCCGAAAATGTCGAGGAGAATGGCGGTGCCAGTACCGCTTGCACTCCCAATGCATTGGCGATGCCGCAGGCATGCAACGGACCATTGCCGCCGTACGCGAGGATCGTGAAGTTCTTCGGATCGTAACCGCGTGTGCGCAGCTCAGTCGAGATCCCATTCGCCATGTTGCTATCGACTGTCCGCCTGATTAGCTTCGCAATCTCGATCGCATCCATGTTCAAATGAGGTCCTAGGCGCTCAGCTATAGCGCGCTTGGAGCGCCGCGGATTGAGCGGAATTCGGCCGTTTGCGTAGTTCTCCGGGTCCAGGTATCCCAGAACGAGATCGGCATCCGTGACGGTCGGCTCCAACCCACCACGATCGTAGCAGGCCGGTCCTGGATCCGAGCCAGCCGACTGCGGTCCAATCTCGAGGGTTCCGAACATCCGCTCGAAACGCGCGATAGAGCCGCCCCCAGCACCGAGCGTGACGAGGTGAACCATGGGGACGCAGACTAGCCAGCGGTCAATCACTGGGTTGAAGTCGTAGAATTTCACTCCCCCCTCAACTACCAGACCGATATCGAAACTCGTGCCGCCCATGTCCGTGGCGACGACATTTCCGAGCTCGCTCTGGCGCGCAAGCTGCTCACTGGCTGCGATGCCGGACACTGGGCCGGAATGAAGTGTTTGCAGCGCATCTGTGGAGTTCAATTGCGCCATGCCGCCGGAGTTGTGACTCACCAGCATGGGCTTCGTGTAGCCCTGCGATCGCAGATTGAGCTCCAGCGTGCCAAGACCGTAGTACATGGTCTGATGAAGGAAGGCATCGATGATGACCGAGGTGCTGCGCGCGTACTCTCCCTTCCGGCCCGCCACTTGATGCGACAGCAGCATCGGAACAGCGCCCAGCAGATGTCCGGGGCACTCCTGCAAAAAGATCTCGCGCGCGCGAAGCTCGTGTAACGGGTTAACAACGCTGTTGGTAAATACGACGACGAGCGCTTCCGCCCCTCGGTCCACCAACTCCCGCAGACGGATACGGAAATCTTCCTCGTCCAGCTTGAGGAGAACGTTTCCGAGATAATCGACGCGCTCGCGGACCTCGCGGATCATGGGAATCGGGACTAGCGGATCCGGCCGTCGTGCGTTGGGAATATCCATCTGCTCAATTTCCGGCAACCCCTCGCCATAGCCGCGCGCTCGCGATATCGGAATAGTGCTCTTGAATCCGGCCGTCACGAGGGCTCCGATCCGCGGCCCCTTGCGCTCGATGAGCGCGTTAGTCCCTAACGTCGTGGCATATCTGACGGAGTCTGCCTGGGACAGCAGTAGCGGGATCTCCAGTTGGAGCTGCCCGCACGCATCGGCCAACGCCTCATTGAAGCCGAGTGCGAGATTTTGGTGCGTCGTGAGCGCCTTGCCTTCTGCGTACTGTTCGTTCCAAGCGACGAAGCAATCCGTAAACGTTCCCCCAATATCAACCGACACGCGCTTCACGTTATGAACCTCAACCTCTGTGGCGGTGTGCAGGTGCCAGCTTCCGTACCGGCAGCTCAGAGCCGGACTGACGTTCCGGTTCGGCGGCAGCGCCTTTCTTCCACCGCGCCTTCAGATCGTCGATATCCAACTCAATGTCGTGCAGCGGCGGATGCCCCGGAGGCAGATACTCGACTTCGATCATTGTTCCGCAACTCGGGCAGTAGTATTCGAGGATCCGGCACCAAGCGGGATCCGGAGAGTAGGTCCGCGAGTACAGCCGTGAATCCAACAGCGGTGGATGAATCTCCCGCGGATCACGGTCGTAAACCAAGAGCCCCCGTTTGTAATTCTCGCGCGCCGCTCCCAGCTCGCGATCGCAACGCCGACACTCCCAGCGCTCCGTATCCAGCTCGATGCGGAGGTATTCAGTAATGTTGACCTTCATCGGCCCTTTGCCTCATTTTTGCGACGCAGCAGCAGGTCGCCTGCCAGATTGCGCTGAAAGGCCCACCCAGCATCGACCAGCGCAGTGAAGTAGGCGTCCTCGAGCACAATCGGCCCCGCGCCACGAGCGGCACCCGGGAGCTCAGCGAGCCGCACAAGCGGGAGATCGCTCCAAGACCCGTCGACGTACGTGCGACGCGTCTCGTGGGGGGTCGCCGCACTCGAGTTGGAATCCTCAAAGGATCCGGTCAACTGAACTCTCGGCACGGCGCGGACGGCGCGCAGCTTCAGTGTTGCCAGCCCGCCCCGGTCGCTGCACTTCGGAGCTTGGCCGTTTACGAGCTGGAGTTCCTGATCGTCCGCTATCAAGCGGAGATCGACTGTGCAGTCCCTCAACGAAACCCCTTCGGCAAACATCGCGCGGCTGGCGCGCTCGACTAGATCGGCACGCGCTGCGGCGATGGCAGACTCACTCACTTCATCAAGTGTTTGCGCAAATTCGTGCTCGATGTCCGAAAAGCCGACTCCGAATGCCGAAAACACTGCAGCCAGACCGGGAATCAGGACGCGCTCGATTTTCAGTTCCGCAGCGATCCGAGTGGCGAGGATCGGCCCCGCGCCTCCGAATGCCACCAACACCGAATCCTTGCCAGGCCTGGCCACGTGCCGAATGGCGTCGACGACTTTTCCCACCCAGGCGCTCTCCATGGTGGCCAGCGCAGTTTCCTCGCTGATCCCCAGCGGCTTCATGATCTGGCTGTCGATGACTGAGCGGGCAGCCGCGAAGTCGAGCTTCAGTCCACCACCAAAATAAGTGGCCGGATCTAACAGTCCCATGACCGCCAAGGCATCGGTGATGGTTGGATCGGTTCCGCCATAGCCAAAGCACGCAGGTCCTGGAGCGCTCCCGGCCGAATCCGGGCCGACGGCTAAGGCTCCGTCCACAATGCGAATGATCGATGACCCTCCGACTCCAACGCTTACTACATCGCAGAGCGGCAATGACGTCGCGACACCTTCAATTCGCCCATGTTGGTGCGTGCGGATCGTGCCGTTCTCAATGATGGTGACGTCGGTAGTCGTTCCTCCAATATCCATGCCCACAAGCTCAGCGAGCTGATAGTGCCCGGCGAGCGCCCGCAGGCCCTCGGCGCCACCGCGTGGTCCGGAGGAGTAGGTTTGGACCGCCGCCGTGCGGGCGACTCGGGAAGCGCCGCCGTCATTACGGAATATCAGCAACGGTGCCCGGATTTTGTCGGCTTGCAACCGATGCTCGGTGCTGTAGAGAAACCGCTCCATTCCCGGATGCAGGAAGGCGTTGAAGATCGCCGTCCAAACACGGCGATGGTCGTCCTGGTCCGCCACCAGTTCGTGTGAATACAGGACCGGCAACGCCCCGAGCAGATGCGGTGGAAACTTCCTCAGCAGAATGGCCTTGATCCTACGCTCGTCCTTGCCCCGGTTCTTGCCGGGTCCGGCGACTATCAAGCGGGTGGCGCCCGCAACGGCCAGCCTGTTGACGGCGGCTACCGCAGCGTACTCGAGCGCAGCTTCCTCTTCTGCCGAATCGAGGGCGACGCACCTGTCGCCGATCAGTTTTGCATAGAGATCCTGGGAATCGGGGGCCAAACGCAGGGCCTCTGCCGTGAGTCCGTCTAGGCAGATCACCCCCAAGCGGGGTCCTTTTCGTTCCACCAGCGCGTTCGTGCCCTGGGTGGTCGAATAGCGGATGTGGTCGGTGGCCACCAGCAGCCGGCGCAGGTCCTCGGCGCCAAAGAGCTCGAAGCTGGCTTTCTTCAGCCCATCGATCAGGCAGCGCGACAGATCGAAAGGGGTGGTAAGCGTCTTCGTGCGCAGGACACGGTCACCGTCAATGATGCAGAAATCCGTTAGGGTCCCGCCCGTGTCGATATTGATCAACAGTCCCATTCGCCTCTCCGGGTCGCCGCCTCAATTCGACGCGTGGCGGGTCCGGTAAGCACCACTCGAACGGGTAGTTTTTCGCTAAGGCGCCTGCGCACTAGGGGGTGAGCAGCGCGTCGTGTATTGCATGTGTAAAACGAGAGGCCAGCAGTCCATCGGCGATTCGATGGTCATAGGTTACGGCAAGGTGTAACGATGGCCGAGCGGTAAGCTTCTCATCCACTACCATGGGCCGGGTCGCCAGCGCGCCGATGAAAATAATCGCCGAGTGCCCATATGGCAGAAGGGGCGTGCCGTAATCGATGCCTCGCGTTCCAAGATTGGACAAAGCAACAATCCCACCCGACATCTCCTGAACAGTGAGTGTGCCGGCGCGAGCGCTCCGTACGAGTTGGCGCCACCTCGGCGCACGTTGCTCAATGGACATGCCTCCCGCGTCGCGGAATACGGGGATCAGCAGGCCGGCATCGGTTGCGGTCGCAATGGTGATGTCGACCGTCTCGCTGTAGACCATCTCATTCTGCGCAATACTCGCCAGGACGTCCGGTACTTGAGCTGCCGCCCTGACAATCGCTTCGAGGAAAAAATCCATATAAGAAAGCGACCGTCCGCTCGCGGCCTTTGCCTTCTCCAGTCCGGTGGCATCCACCAGCACTCCCTGCGTGAACTGGGGAATCTGGGACGCTCGTTCGAGCGCGGCGATGCTTGTGCGCGCGATCGGCGTCAGCGGAACGCGACGGAGCTTCGCGGTAGCTGCGCTGGCTGCTTTGCGCACATCTTGCGGTAGGATCGTGCCGCCCTCGCCGGATCCCCGAACCCGCGTCAGGTCGAAGCCCAACTCTTGCGCGAGCGCGCGTGCTTTCGGCACTGCGACCGGCCTGTTAGCGCCCGAAGGAGGTCCGGAGCTTGATTCAGCACCGGACGCGACTGACTTCTCTCCAGCCGATGCAGAGGATTCGACCACCCCACGCGACCGCCGCACAGCTGCGTCGATCTCCGCGCTCGGCACGGACTCCCCTGGATCGGCTGCGAGTGCGAGTGTAGTGCCGACACTTACATTCTCACCGGGCTGTACCAACAATTTCAGCAGCCGCCCTGGGCGGGTCACTTCGATCGGAACAACGGCCTTCTCGGTTTCGACCTCATACAGCTCCTCGCCCACGAGCATGTCATCGCCTTCTCGCTTCTTCCATTCGACGAGCGTGCCGTGTTCCATCGTCTGCCCCTGCCGGGCCAGCTGAATGCCGAACATGATCTAGTGAATTCTTGGCAATCAGGCGAGCTTCGCCGCGCTTACGGCCTTGCCGCTGGTCTCGCGCACCGCGTTGATGATGTCATCTACCTGCGGAATCACCCAGCGCTCCAGGAATGAGCTCTGCGGAATCGGGATGTCGGCGGCACCTATGCGTCGAATCGGCGCCTCCAAATGTAGAATGGCTTTCTCCGCTACTACCGCTGCGACTTCTGCCCCAGGTCCCCCAACTACGGAGGCCTCGTGCGCGATAACGAGACGGCCAGTCTTGCGCACGGAAGTGAGCACAGCTTCGAAATCAAACGGTCGAATCCCCCGCGGGTCTACCACTTCCAGGTCGATCTCACCCTTCAACTGTCGTGCAGCCTCAAGTGCCTTCGGAACCATTGCCGACCAGGCGACAACCGTTACGTCCGAACCGGCCCTACAGACCGCCGCTTGCCCCAACGGTACGAGGTGGTCGCCGTCGGGCACCTCGCCACTGGTGTTGAGGAGCGCCTTGTGTGGCATTATCAGTACTGGGTTGGGATCTCGAATGGCGCTCTTGAGAAGCCCCTTCATGTCGGCGGGACTGCTGGGAGTCAACACGTAAAGTCCTGGCGCTGACCAAAACAACGCTTCCGGACATTGCGAGTGCTCGGGACCGGCTCCGCCGATAGCGCCCTCCGGAGCAAGAATCACGAGCGGAACACTGAACTGGCCGCCGTGCATGTAACGCCATTTCGCCGCTTTGTTGTAGATCTCGTCCATCGCGATAGCGACGAAATCGGCGAACTGCAACTCGACCACCGGGCGAGTGCCCGTAATCGCAGCGCCGACACCAGCCCCAACAATCAACGTTTCCGATATTGGGGTGTTGAATACGCGCTCAGCACCGAAGCGCTTCTGCAGTCCGTGCGCGAAACCAAACACGCCTCCGTAGCCGATGTCCTCCCCCATGAAGAACACGGTTGGGTCGCGATCGAGTTCTTCTGCCAGCGCCTCAGTCAGCGCCTCGGAGTAAGTGATAGCGCGTGCCACGATTCGTTTCCTATGCGTAGACGTAGTCATAAATCCGTGATCTTGGCGGCATTGTGCCTGACTTGGCTTTCTCAGCCGCGCCAGCAACCTCCGATTTCACCCGCTCACTGATTGCTTCGAGCTCCTTTTCAGCGTTTGGAACGGATGAACGGATTCGGGCTGCCATGATCTCCACTGGGTCGCGGTCCTTTCTCTGCCGATCCAACTCACCTCGGTCTCGATATTCCTGGGCGTCGCCTTCGTAGTGTCCGCGGAAGCGGCAGGTGAGTGCCTCGATTAAGGTGGGGCCACCGCCGCTGCGCGCGCGCTCGATCGCAACACGAGTGGCCTCATGCACGGCGGCGGAATCCTGGCCATCAACCACGACTCCCGGCATGCCATATCCCGCAGCTCGCTCCGCAATGCTGCTCACGGCGCAGCTTTCCTTGAACGTCGTCGAAACCGCCCACCCATTGTTCTCGCACAACCACACAATGGGCAGCTTCCAAACACCGGCCGCATTCGCAGCCTCGTGGAAGGTCCCGCGATTCGCTGTGCCGTCGCCAAAGAAACAGACAACGACTTTGTTCTCCTTGCGAATCCGCGCAGATAAAGCGGCGCCTACCGCGATGGTGAAGGATCCGCCGAGGGTCCCGCTTTGTCCCAGGATTCCCAGAGACGGCCAGGCGATGTGAACGATGCCGGCACCGATTCCGCGGGTTGAACCCTCCATCATGCCGAGGAAGTCCGAGTACACGACCTCCATCGGCATACCGCGGGCGATCATGTATCCGCAACCTCTGTGGGCGTACAGCAGATAGTCCTGGGGCGCCATCGCTGCGATCGCGCCGACCTGTACTCCCTCCTGCCCGCGGCCGGAATGATAGAAACCCGAGATGCGACCTTCGGCCTGCATGCTCATAAGCCCTTGCTCCCAAAGCATGCACCGCAAGATCCCCTCGTAGAGGCCCAGAAGCTGCCGCTCATTCATGCCTGTTCCTGAGGGTCAATGGTTCGAGCCCCGATTGTGCGCTTTGAGTATTGCGCCTTTCAAAGAGGCGCACCGCACTACCCGAACGGGTAGATTCTGAGCGCGCTAGTGAATAATTCCGAACTGACGCGCGGTCGAGATCGCCTGCACACGCGACGCTACCGAGAGCTTTGCATAGATATTCTTCAGGTGGAACTTCACGGTATTCTCGGAAACGAACAGCTGCTGCGCCATTTCCCTGTTTGAGGTCCCGTTAGCGAGCATCGTGAGCATCTCGCGCTCACGCTCGGTCAAGGGCTGAACCGCAAAGTGGAGCCTTCCGGCTGTCCGGCCGAGATCGGTGCCCGAGGCCTCAAGCAGCTTGGCGACGAACTCGCGGACCGGATCCGGGCGCGAGGCGCCCGGGTCGGACTCGAGCAGAATCTGGTACCGGTCACGCAGCAGCTGCAGAATCTGCTCCCCCTCATCCAGAATCGGTCGAATGAAACCGCCGGGCCGCGCCAGTTTGAGCGCCGTACAAAGATTACGTTGCGCGGCGGTGCAATCGCCCCCCCGTGCGCCATGAAGTGCTAGCAGCAGATACAACTTGACCTGCCGGAGCACGCGGTCCCGCTGCCGCTTCAACTCGCCCTGGATCAACTCGTACGCTGCATCAAGGCGGGAAGTCGCCAAGGCCACGCGGATCGCGCATAGCTGCCGGTCCTCGACGTCATTCCCGAACGGAATCCATTGGCTCCCGCCGGAGTCGCGTGCCGCGCACATACAGCCGGCTACGGAGGTGGCAACGTCCACTAAGCCGCCCAACAGCGCACGTCTAACGCGCTCAGCGCTGACTGCCTCGACCAGGCGATACCAGCCGCTGCTTCGACCGATGGCTTCCGCTTCTTCGAGAAGAGACTCCGCCTTCGCGTGTCGCCCACGCGCATCGTGTACACGGGCACTGGAAAGATACGCGACGGCCAGGAAGTCCGGCAGTGTGGACTCAGAGATGATGTCGTGGTTCTGTTCAAAGAGGCGTTGCGCGGTCTCCAGGTCATTGGCCTCGTACAGGGCCCACACATAGCAGGAAATCAAGGCTGCAAACGCAAATGAGTTTTCCATGACCGGGTGGCCTTGCAGTCCCTCCCTGAACTTCTCCAAGGCCTCGGTCAGCGCTCCGCGTAACAGCAGCGCCACGCCGTTTACCGCAATCGTATAGGCGCGACTGAAAGCGGCCGCTGCGTGGTCATTATGAACACGCGCCAAGGCAAGATACTCGCGTGCCCATTCGGATTCCTGAGCCGAGAGAGCACAGTATCCCCGCAGGTTCGCACAGGCGCCCAACTCGAATGCCGCAAAGCCCTCGGCGTCCAGTCGATCCAACGGGACTTTTGCGGTGAGCGCAAACGCCCTCTCATCATCGTTGGCAGAAATAGCCGCCATCGAGAGGACAACGTGGGGATCCGTCGTTTCCAAGACGTTTCCAGTGCCCGACCAGCTCTGCAGGAGTTCCAAGAGCGGCTTCACGCGTTGTCGGCGCCTCAAAAATACAAGGGCATAGGTGCACTTGATAGCCAGATCCCGTCGACGAGCTATTTCCTCGAACGGAATTCGCTCGCTCCAACGTTCCACCGTGAGCAGGTGAGCATTCGCGATTAGGCTGGACGACCATAGATTCAACGCATCCGCCGCCAGCGAGTACTCGCCGCACAGCGTCGCATGATGAACGGTCTCCTCGTAGAGACGGTGTTTCATGTACCAGCCCGCCGCGCGCCGATGTGTCGCGGCGACTGCTTCAGGATCCCGGCCACGCTGCTGATCGGCCAGGATGGATGAAAACAAGGGGTGGTACTTGAACCAACCGCCTCGCGGGTCAACGCAGCGCAGGAACATCCCTGATTTCTCGAGCTGTAACAGGACCTCGGCCGAATCAGTCCGCTCCAGTAGCTCGTTGCACAAGGGGCCGTTCAGGCGCGTGAGCTCGGCGGTTCGAAGCAGTAAGTCCTGAATACGCGGCGGTTGCAGCGCGAGAACATTCTCCGCGAGGTATTCCGCCAGCTCGCGCGGAGCACGGACGTCATCGCCGGTCAGTGACCTTCGGACATCCGCGCTATTCAACGTCAACTTGAACAACTGCAGTGCGGCTGGCCAACCCTCGGTGCGCCGATAGATCGCATCGATCTCATCCACTTGAATAAGGGAGTCCGCGGCCCCTGCGAAGAAGCACTCCACTTCCTGCGGGCTGAATCTAAGATCATCGGCCTGAAGAATGACGGCCCGATTATTGACAATCAACCTTGTGAGGCCCACGTCCGGTAGCGAACGTGAGCCGAGGTAGATGCGTAACTTTTCCGGCGCGCGCTCGAACAACAGCCGGAAGAATGACAGGACCGTCTTGTCGCTCAGAGCGTGGAAATCATCTAGAAACAACGCGACGGGTTTCTCCAGCCGGTCCAGATGCTCAAAGAGCCAGTCGCAGCGGTACGACGCACCCACCTGTCCGCGCCGAGTCTCACCTTTGCCGACCGCTCCGATCGTGCGAACCAGCAGCGATTGAAAATGCATGAAGAAGCGGCGCGGGTCGTTGTCCCCCGCATCAAATGTCAACCAGCCGGTGAGATAACCTTCCTCATCCGCAACTTCCTTGATCTGCTGCAGAGCCGTTGACTTTCCGTGCCCGGCAGGAGCTTGCAACACCACCAAGTGTAAGTGCTCGTGGCTCGCGATGCGCTGGAGAATGCCCTCGCGCCGAATCCCGCCGGCGATCGGCATCGGTACGACGAATTTATAGGATGGTCCTTTGGCCCATGCTTCGTCCGCTGACGCTCGCATAAAATCCCCCTCGCACATGCTTACCTTCCACCGCTTCGAACCTCCGGTCAAGCGGTGTGTTTCTTGGATCCCAAGTCTGCCTTCGTGAGGTCACGCGGCGTATATCGGTGGGGCCAGAAAAACGACGTTGCGCCGGGAACTCGGCCTTGGCCTTCGATTTCGTATGTTCCAACGCCTTCGTAGCCCCAAAACTCGCCGCTTACCCCGACTCGCCAACCAATGTAGGAGTGCAGGGAAGGGCACACAGCGCGCACGACTCGGTCGCGCTCGTCGAAGATAGTGACTTCAGTCCGAGTCTGCACGCCATTCGCATCGAATCGATCCTCCGATTCGATCTTCTTCGCCGAGCCGATCTGGCCGTCGATGTTGATGTACCCCAGAGCCAGAACGCCCTCGTCGGTGCCCTGATTAATCACCGAGGCAGCGAGCTTGCCATCGTCTGTCTGAAACGACCACATCTTGAGTACGTGACGCGCCATGGTCGCCCAATCCCGCGTACCCCAGCTGTGGTCTGAATCACCCGAGCAGTCAATGACATATACTTTGCCTGCGATGCGCAGCTCGCCCCGCATGCGCTGACTTCGATGGTATCGATTGGTCGCCATCCAGCTCGGAGTTGGATGCGCGCCGTTCGCGTAATCGTAGGGAGGCATTAAAAACGTGGACTCAAGATTGAATCCACTGCCCTGTCCATCGTCGAACACCAGCCTCTGACGCTCGAGTGGTCCGAGGCGCTCGACCTTCAGGCCACCGAGCTCGAACGCGTCGAAGTCACAGCTGACCAACTGCTCCGTTTTATGTTGGAAGCAGTAGATCCACCGATCGCTTTCGCGCAGACAATGCAGCGGCTGCGCCATGGCTCGATCGTAAATCCCCGTATCGGGCCAGCCCCCGTGATAGAAGCTGATGATCAATCCAGATTGTGTGGGTGGGCCGGGCAGCACCCAAAAATAGATCCAGGCACCGACGTCCTGGCGAACATCATTGAAGTTCCAATAGAGACTTTCGCGCCAAAATGGGGCGCCGCTTGGTGAATGGCGAAGCTCGTCCTCGGCGTTCAGCGTCATGGTGTTGCTGTGCGCCCCGCAGCTTGCCTGTGCGCAATCACGCCATCCACCCGCCGGCCATCGTGTACTTCTCCCCAACCGATCCTGCCGTCCAATTCCCACTGCACCAGACCCGCAAAACCAACCATGTTGAACCACCCTGGCCAGGGAAACATGTTGCGGACGGTCCCGCGCAAACGATAATCCTGTCCCTCCTCATCGGTAAGCTGCAGGTCGATCGTCCGCGCCTCCACGCCACCTTCATCAAGAACGGTGCGCCGCTCTGCCTTGACGATTCGAACGGGCCTTCCCTGCTTGTAGACGATCCCCGCCTGGAGGTCGTTTGCAACCGGTTCCTGATGCCAAAGCCAACACTGCAGCCACAGATCCGAGCCGAAGTGCGCCGAATGCCAGCCCACATCAGGCGGATACTCCGGATCCTCGCGGCGTGACCCACCCCATGACCGATCACGCTGCGTGATGCAGTCGATATCGAAGCTGTCGTGCGGGAGAACTAATCGCCCCGTCATTCTTCCAACCTGGTCGAAGTGCCCGGGCGCAAAGGATGCGCGTTCCGGGTCCATTGAAGGCGTGGTGAACCCGACCGGCGCGGCGAGCGCTGTGAATTGCAACTCCAGGGTGACACCTCGCGTGCCCAAGTACGCGATCTCATACTTACTTAACGGCTCAATCACTCGCATTCGCAGGCCGTTGGCCAGCTCGAAGTCATCCAGGTCGCCCTTCGGGAGCGGCAAATAACTTCGCGCGTCGAAGTGCAAGGCGTCCGTAAAGTGCCTGCAGAACCGGCTCCAGCAGTAAATACCCGCGGAGGTCACACCAAGGTTTGGTCGGAAGTTCAGGTAGATCTCCGCATCGATGTTTCGCTCGGGAAGATAAAAGTTCCACCAGACCGTCTCGGTGAGCATCGGGTCGCGCGAATCACTCGGGTGAAACCGATCATCGCGCGCGTCAAAGGTACTAGGAATCTGGGGGCCGACCACGATCTATGCATCCGCCGTCGCTGCTTGATGCAACAGTATCCGACCCGCATTGCCATCCACTGTGATCATTGCGCCGTCTGCAATGCGTTCTGTTGCCCGATTGACATTAGTCACGCATGGGATTCCATACTCTCGTGAAACCAGCGTCGCATGAGCCAGTGGTCCGCCGGTCTCCACGACAACACCCGCGATAATGCTGAACACCGCGGTCCAGCCCGGATCTGTTGCGGTCGCGACCAGAATATCGCCCTTCTGCAGGCGGCGGGCATCCTCCAGGGTACGGCATACGCGCGCGCGAGCATGGACGCGCCCAGAACTCGCCGGAATTCCACTCAGCGCGGAACTGTCCTTGAGTTCCTCTTCCGAAACCAGCGGCAAGCCGCCGCGAACGTAGAATGGCGGGGCTTGGCGGGTGTATTTCTGGTGCTGCGTTTGTCGAGCTTGTATCCGGCGCGCCGCGGCGGCGGCTGAAAGTCGTCTGTTCCAGAGATCATCAACCTCCTGCAGGCCCAGAAAGAATATCTGGTCCGGAGATGGGATTAACTTGCTATCGACCAATCGGGCGCCGAGAGCAAGGAAGATGTCGTGCCGCGCGCCCATGTAATAGTCCGCGTAGTAGCGCTGATCGTCGCGCATCCGTACGTACTTGAGGGTCCATCGCAGAACGAGTTGGAAAAGCGCAGCCTTGAATCTTCCGCCCGGCTTGCATCGCAGTTCATCGGTCACTTCGTGCGTGATCCGCTCTCGGCGCTCTCGCATCCGTGTTTCGGTCAGTTCGGGATCGGATGAGGCGTCTCCGGAGCTCAGCGTTCGCAGTGCACTCAGGAGAAGCTCAGGTCGATGCCGCCAGCGCGGGAAGGCCAGATCGCGCTCAGAACCGCCTCGATGTCCGTTTTCCGCGATGAACGCACGTACCTCGGTCAAATACGCCGCCCCCTCGGGAGATTTAGGTAGCTCAGCCAGGATACGGACTGGATCTTCTTCCCTGAACAGTGCGCGTAAATGCGGGCTCGGGGTGATGCGCCGTGCAATGTGCCAGATTTCAATGTTCTCTTGAACGGTGCGTGTGGACAGGCCTGAGAGCAAAGAGCCGAACTTTGACTGATCGCGGTCGCCCGCCCAGTGCCGCAGCATCTCGCCCAACGCAAGGATCAGGAAGTAACAATAGTCCATGATGCCCGGTGTGGTGGAACGGGCATGTTCGAGGAAACACTGCTCGGATGTCCGGAAGCACTCCATGAGCTGCTCGTACGAAGCCGTTCCGAAATCGATGGACATGGCCGCTTTGTACCGACTGACCTGCCCCGGGAACTCCTTATAAAACGTGTCCGCACACTGCCAGAAGGAGTAGCGTGGCTCTGTGAATAGAGCGTGGATCTGGGCGTATGCCACCACCCACCATTTAAAAGGAAGCGCACGCACGCGCTCGCGGTCCTCTGGCGCAATAAATGCGAGCGCGTCGTCGGTGCGCGCGATGCGCGGCATGAGGGTTAGGCGTGCCGCCTCATACTTCGAACTGTAATAGGGTCGAGTACGGTGCCAGCGGTACATCCGGCTTCGAAGGAACGACTTCAACCCGTACAACTTGTACATGTCATCGTACGAGCGCGCGATGAAGCTCTGCTGGATCGAGTACATCAAAGGCGTCGTCGGCGAAGTTTGGAACGCATCCGCCCACGCCCTACTCCAGACAATCTCATCGTCATCGGGCTCGGTCCGATTCCAGCGATCCAGCTCCTCGCCGAAATCGATCTCGACGCCGGTGACTTCGCGTGCCTGGAGAATCGCAAAGCGCCCATGGGCATAACCCCACTCGACATCCTGGGGAAATCCGTAGTGCTCTTCGATGAGGCGGCCGATTCGAGCCAGCTCCGTCAATTGATCTGCAGTCAGGCAGGGACGCGCTCGCTCTACCTCGCCGACGTTGGAGTGCACGACGCCGGAAGAACCCACCTCCTGGTCGATCCGCTCTGCTTTGTCCCCGAGGCGCTCCTCGAGCATGCGACCCGTTGCCTTGTCCAAGGTCCAGTAATCCGGCGACACGAGCCCGGAGACGATAGCCTCTCCCAACCCCCAGCTCGCATTGATAACGACGTATCGGCGGTCTCCCGTCAGAGGATTCGCAGTGAACATCACGCCGGAGACTTCCGATGCGAACATTTCCTGCACGACGACGGCAATGTAGACGTCTCGGTGGCGAAATCCGTGGGTCTGCCGATAGGAGATCGCCCGGCTCGTCCACAGAGACGCCCAACAACGGCGGACCGCATCCACAGACGCGGCTTCCCCACTGATGCCGAGATATGTATCCTGCTGACCGGCGAAAGAGAAGCCGGGCAGATCCTCCGCCGTCGCGGAAGAACGAACGGCTACCTGCGGGGTACCCGCAGCTTTGACCAAATCTCGGTAGGCTGCTGCGACTGACTCAGCAATGGCAGCTGGAATGGGCGCCGAATGGATTGTCTGCTGAATCCGCTTCGATAACCCGTCATAGTCCGCTGCGTCGGGGGTTGCCGATTCCAACAGTTGGTCGATTTTGTCGCCGACACCGGTCAGTTGCAGGAACTGCCGATACGCACCGGCCGTGACACAGAAGCCGCTCGGGACTGGCAGCCCGGCGCGTACCAATTCGCCCAGGTTGGCTCCCTTCCCGCCCACCTGCGCCAGGTCACCGGAGCCAATGCTTTCGAATGCGCGTACCAAGTCATCGCCTGCCGCCATCATCGGTGCGGGCCGCTCCACCCGGACCGAATGAACTTCAGCACGGCCAGCTGCAGCGCCGCCCGATACCGCGCGCGGATCCCGATTCATATCCCCCTCACGCAGGGCCGACACCTGAGAGCGTTAGTAACTGAGCTTAGCCGAACGACCGATACTGAGCCCTACACGAACGGGTAGTTTTGCGCACGCAGCGACAGTTTAGGCTGCATTATAAGCCATGATCGCGCTCATATGCCGGCTGCGCTCCCGCCTTCATCCCTAACCGAGGACGACTTCATGCTGACGAAGATGGACGATTTCCCGCGCCATCAGATCGTTGAAACCATGGCGCACGTGGCATCGAGCGATCTTACCTGGAGTGACGGCTACTACTTTTGCGTTTGGGATTCGGCGGGGGAAATCTCGCTGGCTATGGGATTGCGCGTGTACACGAACATGGATGTGATGGAAGGTTATGTAGCACTGATGCGGGGCGGCGACCTGGCGGTCACGCGTATGTCGCGCAGATGGTCGCTCCGCCCGGATGACCTTGAAGTGCTGCCGCTCAAGCTGGAGATTCTCGATGGACTCAGCCGACGACGTCTTAGCTTAGCAACGCCAGAGCGCCACGGCGGCCTCGAATTCGAAATATTGTGGGAAAAGCGACATCAGCCCTACGCTGAAGACCGTAAGACCGAGCGTCTGAACGGTCGGGTAATTCGCGATCTCATCCGCTACTGGCAAGCCGGCCGCCCTTCGGGGTGGATCCGACTGGGCGAGCGGAAAATTGAAATCGACACCAATAGCTGGTTTTGTGTCATGGATCATTCCTGGGGAACCCGGCAGTCAGTGGGGCCGAGCCTTCGACCGGAAGACCTGGTGCCTACCCCTAATCTTCCTGAAGGCCGGGATGGCTTGCTGCGATTGGTGGTCTTCGCCCACATGCCATCGTATATTGTGTACTTCCAGATTCACGAGGACGCATCCGGAACGATCGCGGTTGCCGAAGGACGAATGGATTTCGCCGACGGGCGCATCTCGCCCATTACCCGGGTCGAACACCATCTCGAGTACGTTGCCGACTCACGCAAGGTCACACGAGCGCGCTGCCTCATAAGCGACTCTCAAGGGGTTCTATACGACCTCCTGATCGAACCCAGCCACACCCCTTCCGTCACTTCTGCGTTTGGCTACGCTCTTGAACGTCGCGGTTGGACGGACGATCGCGGCATGGGTGTCTATCGGGGCGAGTACCACATCGAAAGCGACATCTGGCGCCACGACGGCCGGTTCTCAGTGGATCCCTCTGGCGCCCGATATCCTTACAACGGATACATCGGTCCTGCGCACGTGACGCAAGGACGAGAGCGTGGAATGGCATATTTCGAGACCGTGGTAATCGGCTCTCACAAGCGCTACGGCTTCAAGGCCGAAGGTCCGATCCCGGTCACCGTGCTACCGATCTCTTAAGCGTGGCTCTTGAAGCCTTGGGCGAGAACGGCCGATAGAGTGTTGCTTTTGTCCCCATTTCTCAATCGCAGCAGTTGATTGCAAAAACTACCCGATCGTGTAGTTCGCGACGGGCTGGCGTTTGATAGGTTTCAGTCGTAGCGCGATGGTACGAGCGTGAACGGCGAGAGGCGGAATCGTGAACTCGAAATACGCGACTGCATTATGGGCATCCGTTCCATTGCTGGCAACGTCACTCGATCTCCGCGCCGCAGCCCCCGCAGACTCTACGTCGGCGGCTAACGCCGATTCGGACTCTTCTTTCGCAGAGGTTGTAGTAACTGCCGAACGGCGCGAGGAAAAGCTCGTCAACGTCGGCATGACTGTCGCATCCGTTGGCGGAAATACACTCCAGAATCTTGGAATCACCAGCGCAAATGACCTCCCGCAGGTCGTGTCGTCTCTGACGGTATCCACCGCGGCCGATGGAACTCCCGTCTACACCCTGCGCGGCGTCGGTTTCAACGCGACGAGTCTCGGTGCCCAACCGACCGTCAGCCTGTACTACGACCAGACGCCCATTCCCTACGGGGTCATGACACAGGGACCGCTGTTTGATCTGGACCACGTGGAAGTATCTAAGGGACCCCAGGGGACCTTGTACGGCCAGAATTCGACCGGCGGCGCGATCAATTACGTCACTTCCAAGCCCACAAAGCAATTTGTCAGCGGGGCTCATCTCGACTATGGGCGTTTCAATTACGGCGAGATCGAGGGCTTCGTGAGTGGACCTTTGACGGACACGTTGACTGCACGTTTGGCGGTTATTGGCGCGCGTCAGGATGACTGGCAACAGGACTATCTTCGGGACGCAAGTCTCGGGCGGGTCCAGAAATACGCGGCCAGGGGGCTCCTTGAGTGGAAACCAACTGACAACGTCGACGCGCTCGTGAACGTGAATGGCTGGGTCGATAGATCAGACAACCAAATCCCCCAATTCGTATTCCCGGTGCCGCGTGTGCCAACGAATGCGATACCCGCTCTATTTACGTTTCCGGCCGCTCCGGCAGATCCGCGGGCTGCAGACTGGGATCAGGGCAGAAGTTATCGGCGTGACAACCACCAGTGGCAGGTCAGCGGCATCGTGAATGTTTTTTTGACCAACGATCTTACGTTTTCATCGCTGTCGAACTACATCAGCACCACTATCGAAAGCCCGTACGGTAATGATGCGTCCTCCTTGGATCTCGCCTACGTGACGACGACCGGTCGGCTGCAGGCCTATAGTCAGGAGTTCCACCTGTCAGGAACCCTGGATGAGCAGCGCGGCAATTTTGTACTGGGCCTGAACTACCAGGGTGATCACGACAACGAGGGGAGCTTTCAGCAGTTCAACGGGTTGTCCAGTACGACGGACATTTCGTCTCCGCCTCTGCCTCCTCCTGGCCTGGGTTCCATTCACCAGAGCAAGAATATCGGCATTCAGAGCAATCAGTCGGTCGGTGTGTTCGGTGACGTTCAGTGGAATTTCACCAGCCAGTGGAGCGCGCTCGCCGGTATTCGTTATACGCGTGTCACGCACCACAATCGCAGTTGTACGGCCGACACAGGCAATGGCGACTGGGCCCATGTGGCCAACGGGCTCATTGGATTACTTGATGGCGGGACACCCGGCACCTTGCTGCCCGGAGACTGCGTGACACTGGACGCAAAGCTGCAGGCTGGATTCAACCCGCAGTCATTCCGCGAGACCAATGTACCGTGGCGCGTCGGACTGAATTATAAGCCCACAGACGCCAGCCTGCTGTATGCGCTGATCAGCCGAGGCTTCAAAGCCGGCAACTATCCGGTGATCAATGCAATCACGCGAACGTCGCTGCGACCCGTGCAACAGGAAGAGCTCACCTCTTACGAACTGGGTGCCAAGGCAAATACTCGATCGATCCAGGTCTCCGGGGCCGTCTACTATTACGACTACAAGAACAAGCAGCTGCTGACGAACACGGTTGATCCGATCTTTGGACCTGTTCCGACTCTGGGAAACGTTCCCAGTGCTCACTCTTATGGTGCAGATGCCACGATCACCTGGAGCCCCGTAAAGCCACTGACATTCAATGTCGGCGCTGCCTACCAACATACTGTGATCGGTCCGTTCATTGATTACGATGTGTTCAGTAATCCGGTTCAGCTTAAGGGCCACAGTTTCAATTTTGCGCCGAGTGTAACGCTCAACGCAGATGCTGAATATCGAACCCCGGTCTCGGCGCAACTGTTTGGCTTTCTGGGCGCGCACGCGAGCTACAACAGCAAGACCTTTGCAGATCTGGCAGAAAGCCCCCTGTTGCGCATTGACCCGTACACCACCCTCGGGCTGCGTGCTGGCGTGGCTGCTAAAGATGGCCGTTGGGACGTGACGCTCTATGGCAGGAACGTCACGAACAAGTACTACTGGACCAACGCGACGCTCGGATATGACAGTGTCTATAGGATCGCGGGATTCCCCGCCACCTACGGAATCCAAGCGGACTACAAGTGGGATTAGGGCTGCCACACTGACAGCGCAACCCTCTTTCGATTTGACGGGCCAGTGCGCTCTGGTCGTGGGTGCGTCGAGCGGCCTCGGTTTGCACGTTGCCAGAACGCTTGCCGTCGCGGGTGCGGCGGTGGCTCTGGCGGCGCGGCGCAGGACGAAGCTGGCCGAGGCGGTAGCGGAACTGCGATCAAAGGGGTTCTCAGCATCGTCGGTTGAGCTGCCAGCGCGTCATTCACTCACGAACAGATCTAACCGGGGCTCGAGCGTCGGCGAGACGGCATAGCGCGAAAAATCCACGCAGCCAGCCGCTCTCAACACCTGTTCATCGATAAAGAAATTCCCACTGGTCAGCCGGGCATCCGAGCACAGGATCTCGTGTGCAGCGTCGGCCACAATTTCGGGCTTGCGAGCGGCCTCACGTGGCATATCGATCATGGTAAGTGCCGTGGTAGCAATCAAGGTGCGCGGCCAAAGCGCGTTCACTGCAACTCCCTGACTGCGAAATTCCTCCGCTATACCCAGGGCCAGGAGACTCATCCCGTATTTTGAAACGGTATAGGCGGGATGGGGACCAAACCACTTTGCATTCAGATCGGGAGGCGGAGCAATCATCAAAATGTGCGGGTTAGGCGACTTGCTCAACCAAGGCATGCACGCCTGTGAGCAAACGAAGGTTCCGCGGACATTGACATCCATCATCAGATCGAAGCGCTTCAGCGGCGTCTCACGGGTCGATGTCAAGCTGATCGCGCTGGCGTTGTTGACCAGGATGTCTATTCCACCGAACCTCGTCACCGCCTGATCGATAGCCGTGTAAACCTGATCCTCGAATCGGATGTCCGTCTCCAATGGCAGCGCTTCGCCCCCCGCAGCCTCAATGTCCGTCGCGGCGTCGAAAATGGTTCCAGGCAGACGGGGATGCGGTTGCGTCGTCTTTGCGGCAATGACGATCTTCGCCCCGTCGCGCGCGGCCCGCAGCGCGATTGCTCTCCCAACGCCGCGACTCGCTCCAGTGATGAATAGGACCTTTCCACCTAGACCGCGCATGAACCCCTCGATTTGCACCGCGATCATTGAACCCGAAAAGTCCCAAGGTGGGTACTACACAAAGGAGTAGATACGACCAGATCCGCATGGTGCCACGGAGTGCGCCTATGGAACGTGCCGAACGAGCAAGATGGACGGTGCCCGGTATGTGGCTCGCGTGCACACGCATGACGGTCGGGCCGTCGTTCGCGTCCGAGACTTCTGGGATCGGTATCGCGCCGGACGCCCTGCCGCATATATTCGATCTGTTCAAACAGGCGAATGTAGGAGATCCGCGCTCCAGATCGGGACTAGGGATCGGTCTTGCACTGGTGCATGATCTAGTGGAATTGCATGGCGGCATGCGTCACCGCCGCGAGCACCGGACCTGGGCGGGGAAGTGAATTTACCGTTCGTCTCCCGCAGGAAGACTGAGGTGGTCGATGTCGCCAGTGGCTTCGAGAGCACCGTGGTTCGGATGAAATCCCATACTGGCCGACTCCGATCGTAGAGCGATTGCACCTAAGTACGGCAGCGCACTGATGAAGTCAGTCGATTGATCTATGTTGGGCGCCGTCTACTGCATCCTTGCGAGGATTGCCGTTCAGTGACCGGGAGTTCCCGAGACTGACGACAATCAATTCAATCCACCCCACAGAGCATGACTATGAAACTGAAACCACTGGCGGCCTCAATTGGCCTGACGGTCCTCGGCCTTATCGCGAGCGCCACGTCGTTCGCTCACAGCAAGGCAGAGCTTGACGCGAGCGCTGCTAAGGCGCTGAAACACTTTTATGCGCTCAATCCGGCGAACAGGGAACTGGCGGGAAAGGCCGCTAGCATACTGATATTTTCGCGGGTGACCAAGGCTGGCGCCGGAATTGCCGGTGAGTTCGGCGAAGGCGTCCTGCAACTCAAAGGCGAGACCGTCAATTACTACAGCGTCGGATCCGCTTCAGTTGGTCTCACGCTCGGTGTTGGCCAGCACAGCGAAATCATCATGTTCATGACTAAAGAGTCGCTGGATAAATTCACGCAGAGCGAGGGTTGGTCTGTAGGGGCGGACACGGCAGTCGCCATAGTGTCAGAGGGTGCCGGCGGGCAATATGATAGTGCCATCACCGGGAAGCCGATCCTCGGATTTGTCTTCAGGGAAAAGGGCCTGATCGGAGATTTATCATTCGAAGGTTCCAAGATCACAAAGATTAAAGCGACCGGTTGAACGTTCATCCGGCGGTAGGCGCTATCACGCACCGCCGGACGATTTTCGCAAGATGCGGCAACATCAGGCCCACGGGGCTGTGGTTTCACCGAAGCTGCAAGCGCATTTGACTGATAGGCGCAACAGTATTCCTTCAATCCGCAGTGCATCGTCGGGCCCGCGCGATCGAGGTTGGCCGTTGCGAACGCAACACACGGGCTGTCGCAGACACCGACCGCGAAGCACACTTCGAGACAGCGGCCCTGTAGTCGAAGCCTGTAATCCGCAGTGTGTTGAGCTGGACGCACGGCGCATCCGTACGAATACCCTAAGTGTCAGGGGCGCGCGAAGTCCCTGCGCTAACGTACAAAACCGGGTGACAGGCGTCGTTTGAAATTCTCTTCGGTCCAAGGACACCAAAGAGTATACTGCCGGCAGCGCTTCAGTTAGCCACGTACGGGTGGCCCACCAGAGGCCGGCTCCGCACTGCTGGCAAGGCACTCCAAATTGGTCCCCATCGTCGCTATCGGCGCCTCCGCAGGGGGCCTCGAAGCCATCTGCGAGTTGCTGGCTGCTTTGCCTCCGCAGAGTGATATGGCGTATGTGCTCGTCCAACACCTGGACCCTGCCCACGAGAGCCTGTTGCCCGAGATCCTGGCGAAGAAGACGCCCATGCGGGTCATTCAGATTTGCGATGGCCTGGCGGTCGAGGCAGGTCACGTCTATGTTATTCCGCCGAATGCTGCCCTCACACTGACCGGTGAGCGTTTTTGCCTGACGCGCCGGAAAAGGGGCAAGGGGCAACATCTTCCCATCGATACCTTCTTTGTCTCGCTCGCAGAGGCGCGAGCCGCTGCGGCGATCGCGGTGGTGCTGTCGGGTGGGAATTCCGATGGCGCTCTCGGCGTGCAGGCGATCAAGCAAGTCGGCGGCACGACGTTCGCCCAGACGCCTGAATCGGCACGATTTCCCAGCATGCCCCAGAGCGCCATCGCGACTGGCTGCGTAGACTTCGTCCTGGCGCCAAATCGCATTGCCAAAGAGCTGACATGTTTGCGCCAACCCCCGAATCCAAGAGCTGCCGCCGCGCCGGCTCTTCCGACCAACCCGCCGGAGACAAATTTCCCGGAAGACATACTCGCCGCGGGAGACGAAGAAACCCTCAAGCGTGTGTTTCGTATCCTGCGCACCGCGCACGGCGTGGACTTCACGCTTTACAAGCGAAGCACTCTGCGACGGCGACTGGCTCGCCGCATGGCAGTCCGAAAAGCCGACACGCTCCCCGACTATCTTGCCGTTCTCGAGGCGGACCCGGCGGAGGCGGCCGCGCTGTACCACGATTTTCTCATCCAGGTTACGGGGTTCTTCCGCGACCCGGAGGCTTTCGAAGGCTTGAGTGGGCGTGTCTTTCCCGCCATTTCCGAAGGACGCTCGCCGAAGACCCCCATTCGGATCTGGGTGCCGGGGTGCGCCAGCGGTGAGGAAGTGTATTCCGTTGCCATTGCGCTAGTGGAATATCTGGGCGAGCGGTTGTCGCCCGCGGGAGTGCAGATTTTCGGCACCGACGTGAGCGAGACAGCGATCGAGAAGGCGCGGGCCGGCTCGTTTCCGGAGAGTCTCGTTCAGGAACTCTCGCCCGAGCGCGTCGCGCGCTTTTTCGTCAGGCAGGACGGTCAGTGCGTCATCGCCAAACGCATTCGCGATCTGTGCATCTTCGCGCGCCAGGACGTGACGCGCGACCCGCCATTCTCACGCCTGGATCTGGTGAGTTGCCGCAACGTGCTGATTTATCTCGACGCGACCGCGCAGCGGCGCGTGATGCACATCTTCCACTATGCCCTGCGGCCCCACGGATTTCTCATGCTCGGCCCCTCGGAGACGATCGGGCAGACCACGGATATGTTCGAGCTCGCCGATACGCATCATCGGCTCTACACGCGCAAAGGCGCGCCGGCGGGCACGGGGCTCGATCTTCCGGCGCAGGGCGCCCGTGCCCCAGGCCGGGCGAGGGAAGCAGGCAACGGCGACGATCTGAATTTCGTCGCGGCGGACTCGGCGCTACGGGAGGCGGATCGTCTGCTGCTTGCGCGCTTTGCGCCAGCGAGCCTGTTGGTCGATGAGGCGCTCAACATTTTGCAGTTCCGCGGCGAGACCGGTCCCTATCTCGAGCACGCGAGCGGCCCACCGAGCGTGAACCTCCATCGTGTCGCGCGACCCGAGCTTCTGGTGGAAATTTCCCCGGCCATCGCCGAGGCCCGCGAATCCGGCTCCGAGGTTCGCCGGGAGGGTCTGCGGGTGAATGACCTGCAGGATGTGAGCATCAACGTTGTTCCGCTCATACGGACGAGCAACGAACGCTGCTACCTGATTCTGTTTGACGACGCCTCGCGCCCGGAAAATGGTAGACGGGCGCGGCAGGCGGACACGGGCGCGCTGCCTGAGTCCGAGAAGGACCGCAGGTTGGCGCAAGCGGAGCGAGAGATGGCCGCAATGCGCGATTATCTGCAGGCGACTGCGCAAGAGCAGGAGGCTGTGAAGGAGGAGCTCAAGTCGGCTCACGAGGAAGTGCTCTCGGCCAACGAGGAATTTCAGAGCACAAACGAAGAGCTGGAGACGGCGAAGGAGGAGCTGCAGTCCGCGAACGAGGAGCTCACCACCACCAACGATGAGCTGGGCAGCCGCAATCGCGAGCTTTCCGTGCTTAACGCGGAGCTGAAGAAGGCGCGCCAGGTTTCAGAGCACGCACGTGAGTATGCGGATGTCATCGTCGATAGCGTGCGCGAGCCGTTGCTCGTGTTGGATGGCGAACTCAAGGTTCTGCGCGCCAACAAGGCGTTCTACGCCGCCTTCAAGACCCGGCGCCAAGCGACCGAAGGCCGCATTCTCAACGAGATCTGCGAGGGTTATTGGAACATCCCGGGCCTCGGCGAGCGCCTCGTGGGGGTCCTCATTCGCAATGAAGCGATGGACGACTACGAGGTGAGGCAGTCCTTCCCGGCAACCGGTGAGCGGAAGATGTCGCTGAATGCTCGCAAGATCCGCGGGGACGGTGTGCGCGCGGAGCTGATTCTACTGGCCATGGAGGATGTGACGGAACGCAGAGCCGCCACCGGCGTTTTTCGGGAGGACGCGCGACGCAAGGACGAGTTTCTCGCCATGCTGGCGCATGAGCTGAGAAATCCGCTGACGCCGATCACGCACGCCATCCGGCTGCTGCGGCGTACCACTGTTGATGTCTCATCAGTGAAGCTGCACGAGATGATTGAGCGGCAGACGCTGCGGCTCGGTCGACTCGTCGATGAGCTGCTGGACGTCGCGCGAATCAGCCGCGGTCAAATAGAGCTGACACGCGAACTGGTCGACATGGGAGAGATCACGCAGCATGCGGCCGATGCGAGCCGGGCCCGCATCGAAGAGCGCAAACACGTACTGACACTCGTGCGGCCGGAGGCTCCTGTGTGGGTCGAGGGCGATTCGATCCGGTTGGAGCAGATCGTCTCGAACCTGATCGAGAACGCCGCCAAATACACCGAACCGGGTGGCCGGATCGTACTGCAGCTCGCGCAGGACGAGGCAGAGGTCACCCTGAGCGTGCGTGACAACGGGATTGGTCTGGCTGCGGAAAGCCTGGAGCCCATTTTCGAACTGTTCACACAGGTGGACAGCTCGCTCGCCCGCTCGGGCGGCGGCCTGGGGATCGGACTGAACCTGGTGCGGCGGGTACTGGAGCTTCACGGCGGCCGCGTCGAGGCACTCAGCGGCGGCCTCGGTCGGGGAACTGAATTCATCGTCCGGTTGCCCCTGAAGTTGCCCCAGCCGGGCGTACCGGAATCTGCACTCCTCCTTGAAATGACGGCCGCAACTCCGGCAGGTCGCACCCGTCGAGTGCTCATTGTCGAGGACAATGCGGACTCTGCGGAGTCGATGGCGCTGCTCGCCCGCTCATGGGGTCACACAGTCGAGGTCGCCGCCGACGGACCCGCCGCTCTGATCCTCGCAAAGCGTTTTCAGCCGCAGGCGGCGGTGGTGGACATTGGTCTTCCGGGGATGGACGGCTACGCGCTTGCTCGACGCTTGCGCCAGTCTTCCAAGCACCGCGAGTTGTACCTCGTGGCGATGACCGGATACGGCCGTGACGAGGATCGAAGGGCGGCCCGCGCCGCCGGCTTCGACGCTCATCTCGTCAAACCCGCGGACATGGATGAGCTGCAAGAGTTGTTGGCGAGCGGCGGCGCGCAAATCCGCTCACCGTAGCGCTCGGATCATAATTAGCGCTGCATCGCCGCGAGATGATCCTGCTCGGTGCCTTGCCGACCGTCTCTCGATGACAGCGATGTTCGCGGTTCAATACAAGGTCTACACGGACGAATCCGACGCGGCGATCGTGCTCAGTCCTGTCCTCCGCATCGCGGCATTGGGCGCCGTCATTGCATTGGCTCGTTGAAGCGCCGTCATAGCCCTCGTTCACGCGCGCACTGCCACTATGTTCGATTGCGTACAGACGGCGGTGCAACGTCGCCTGTAGTGAGTGTCAAAGTCGATCCGGAAGGTGCAGGCATGACCAAACATACGCTCTCCCCCGAACTGCTGCGCCAGATGGACGCGTACTGGCGGGCTGCTAACTATCTGTCTGTCGGGCAGATTTATCTGTACGGCAATCCCCTGCTGAAAGAGCCGCTGACACTTGCGCATGTGAAGCCCATGCTGCTCGGACATTGGGGCACGACACCGGGCCAGAATTTCATCTACGTGCACCTGAACCGGGTCATCAAGAAATATGACCTTGACATGATCTATGTCTCCGGCCCCGGCCACGGTGGGCCGGCGGTGGTGGGCAACACTTACCTCGAAGGGACTTACAGCGAGGTCTATCCGAACATCAGCCGCGACGAGGTTGGGCTCAAGAAGCTTTTTACGCAGTTCTCGTTTCCGGGTGGGATTCCCAGCCATGCGTCCCCGGAATGTCCGGGATCGATTCACGAGGGTGGGGAGCTCGGCTACTCTCTCAGCCACTCGTTCGGCGCCGTATTCGACAACCCGGATCTGGTCGTCGCTTGCGTGGTCGGCGATGGCGAAGCGGAAACCGGCCCGCTCGCGACGGCGTGGCATTCCAACAAGTTCCTGAATCCGGTCACCGACGGTGCCGTACTGCCGATTCTGCATCTCAACGGCTATAAGATCTCGAACCCCACCCTCCTCGCCCGGATCAGCCGCGAGGAGTTGGAGCAATTCCTCCGCGGCTGCGGCTGGACGCCATTCTTCGTCGAGGGGCACGAACCGCATCTCATGCACGAGGCCATGGCCGCGACGCTCGACACAGTCATGGAACGGATCAGGCAAATCCAGCAGGATGCACGCGCCCACGGCAAGACTACGCGGCCGCGCTGGCCCATGATCGTCCTCAACTCCCCCAAGGGCTGGACGGGACCCAAGGTGGTCGATGGCCTGCAGATCGAGGGGACGTTCCGCGCCCATCAGGTGCCGCTAGCCATCTCCGAGCGCAATCCCCAACATCTTCCGCTGCTGGAAGACTGGTTGAGGAGCTACCGGCCCGGGGAGCTGTTCGACGAGCAGGGACGTCTGAAGCCGGAATTGGCGGCACTCGCCCCCACCGGCGAGCGCCGCATGGGAGCGAACCCGCACGCCAACGGTGGCATCCTGCTGCGCGATCTGCGCATGCCCGATTTTCGCGACTATGCACTCAGCGTTGCGTCTCCCGGGGTGGGCGGCCCCGGAGATACCCATGTACTCGGACGGTTTCTGCGCGACGTGGCGAAGCTGAATGTGCAGGAACGCCATTTTCGCATTTTTGGCCCCGATGAGACGCTGTCAAATGGATTGGAAGCGGTCTTTGAAGTGACCAACCGGCAATGGAGCGCCGAGACGCTGAAGAATGACGAGTTTCTCGCCCCCAGCGGGCAGGTGCTGGAAATGC
>JAQGOC010000047.1 GCA_028293805.1 Gammaproteobacteria bacterium | reverse complement strand
GGAAACCAGTAGTAGATCGCGCCGAACAATGGGAACAACGCACCCCCGATCAGCACATAGTGCAGGTGCGCGACCACGAAGTAGTTGTCGTGCAGCTGCGAATCGAGCGAGACGGAGGCGAGCATCACGCCGGTGAGACCGCCGATGATGAAGATGAAAAAAAAGCCGATGATGAACAGCAGCGGCGTCGTGAATCGCAGCACGCCCCCCGTGGCGAGCGTCGTGATCCAGCAGAAGATCTGCAGGCCCGTAGGGATGGCGATCAGGATGCTGGCCGCGGTGAAGAAGCTCATGCCCAGCGGCGGCAGCCCCGTCGCGAACATGTGGTGCACCCACAAGCCGAAGGCGAGAAAGGCGGTGACCACGAGAGACAGCACCAGGGCCAGATAACCGAAAGCGGGACGCTGCGCGAACGTGGAGATGATCTCGGAGATGATGCCGAGCGCCGGCACGAAGATGATGTAGACCTCCGGGTGTCCGAAGAACCAGAACAGATGCTGCCACAGGAGCGCATCGCCGCCTTCCGCGGGGTTGAAGAATTGCGTGCTGACCAGGCGATCGGCCATCAGAAATGAGCTGCCCAGCATCACCGAAGGCATGGCGAAGATCACCATGAATGACGTCACGACTTGCGCCCACACGAACAGCGGCACACGGCTCAGCGACATTCCGGGCGCGCGCAGCTTGAACGCGGTGACGATGATCTCGATCGCGACGATGAGCGAGGCGAGCTCGGTGAAGGTAATGAGCTGCGCCCAGAAATCCTGGCGCTTGCCCGCACTATATTGTGGGCCTGCCAGCGGCACATAGCTGAACCAGCCGGCCTCGGGCCCCGTGTTCAGCGCGAAAGCGGCGAAGATCATGATGCCGCCGAACGCGAACACCCAGTAGCTGAACGCATTGAGGCGTGCAAAGGCGATATTGCGCGCACCCACCATCAGCGGCACGAGATAGATGCCCACCGCCTGCATGACCGGTACGGCAAACAGGAACATCATCACCGTGCCATGCGTGGAGAACAGTTGGTCGTAAAGATCGGGACCCACCAGATGCGCATTGGGCCGTGCGAGCTGCAGCCGCATGACCACTGCCATCAAGCCCGCAAGGGCGAAGAACAGAAAGGCAGTTACGATATAACGCCGCCCGATCCGCTTGTGATCGACCGTCATGAGCCAGCCGAGGAGGCCCGGTTTGTCCGCCCATTGCTGCTCGAGAGCAGCGCGCTGCGCGGCTGCGGCTGTATTCATCGAAGACTCGCCAGATAAGCCGCGAGGGCGGCAAGCTCGTCCGGCGGCAATGCCGTCGCCGGCATCTGCACGCCCGGTTTGAAACGGTGCGGCGCGAGTATCCAGCTCGACAGGTTACCCTGCGTATTCGGCAGAGTGCCGGCGGCGAGCATTCCGCGGCTCGCCAGGTGAGTGAGATCGGGAGCGACGGTTGCCGAGGCGTCCGTGCCCTGAATCGTATGGCAAAGGATACAAGTGGATCTCACGAACACCTCCTGCCCGCGGCGCTCCGCATCGCTCTGGGGCGCCCGCGCCGGCGCGAGTTGCTGCTGCCTCCACGTCTCGAATTGCGCTGCGGGCTCGGCACGAACGATGAGACGCATCTGCGCGTGCTGCAGACCGCAAAACTCGGCGCATTGTCCACTGTACTCACCGGGCTTGTCCGCGAGCAGCACCTCGGTGTTCGTGTGGCCGGGAATCAAGTCCTTTTTCCCGGTGAGATTGGGGAGCCACATGCTGTGGATGACGTCCTGCGAGGTCAGCACGAGCTCCACCGGTCTGCCCACCGGAATGTGGAACTCGTTGGCGGTATGCAACCGCTGACTGGGATCCGGATCGTCGTACTCCACTTCCCACCAGTATTGATGGCCCGTTACCAGGACCCGCAGCGCGTCCGCCGGATGTGCGGCGAGGAAGCGTTGGACGAAGAAGTCGGCCAACGCGAGCGTTATCAGGACAACGACGGTCAAAGCCAGTGCTGCGCCAATCACCCGCCGAGCTTTATTCTCTGCAGCCCTGGTTGCTTGCGCTCCCTGGAGGTGCGCCCGCGCGCGCCTGCGCCACATCGCCCAGATCAGGAAGGCGATCACCACCAGATACACGATCGTGCTGACACCCACGAACAGCAGCATGAGGTCGGCAATGTGCCGGGCACGCGGACCCGCCGGATTCAGCGCAGCGTGATTGCTGGTGCAGCCCGAAGCGAGAACTGCCAGGCCGGCGCCAACGAGAACGATGGCCTTCGCGCCCATACTGCCTCACTGTCCCTGCGGCGGCGGTGAGCTCGGCGCCGGCGGGGCCTGCGGCAGGGACTGCTCGCTCTTTTTCATGAACAGATGATCGGATCGCGAGGAAGCGACGTCCTTGCGCACCTGACCCGACAGGGACCGTACATAACCGACGAGCTGCCAGACCTGCTGCGTCGGTATGCGTCCGCGAAAGGACGGCATCCCATTCGGACGCCCCTCGACAATGGAGGCAAAGATGTTTTCCGGCGCGGCGCCATAGATCCACTTCTCGTCCATGAGCGCCGGCCCGATCGCACCGCCCCCCTGCGCATGGCAGCCGCTGCAATTGAACCATTCGAACAGCTGCTTGCCCTGGGAGACTGCGTAAGCATTGTCATCATAGGGGGATGCGAGCGTGGCGCGTGGGGTTGGCCCGCCGGGCTGCAGATCGGACTGCGTGATCGTGTCGGGAGCCTTGGCAGCCGCGGCTGCTTCCGAAAAACGCCGGTCCTCGCGCTCACACGCCGTGAGCGACAGGGCGATCAGAAGACAAATCCCGATTTCAGGGCAGCGAGAAGACATACAAGGTGCCGCCCTTCTGCGTGAACTTCGGCAAGTCGGCCATAGCATTCCCCCATCCGTTGCCCGCGCTCGCATCGCGCGTGTCGAAGTCGCCGGAGACTACGCCGCCGGCCCAGCCGCCAACACCGGCCAGCACCGCGACGTACTCCTTGCCGTCCGGTCCGCGATACGCAATGGGTTGGCCGATGATTCCGGACCCCGCTTTGAACTGCCATAACAGCCGACCGGTGCGGGCATCCACGGCCTTGAACCAGCCTTCCATCGTCCCGTAAAAGGCGAGCCCTCCCGCCGTCGCGAGAGCTCCACTCCACACGGGGAAATTCTCCTTGATTTCCCAGACGCTGCGGCCTACCGCCACGTCCCAGGCGCTGAACACGCCGCGATTGCCGCCCGGACCCGCATGCATCTTGATATTCGCGCCCACATACGGTGTCCCCGCGATGTAATTGGCTGGCACCGCCTCCTCGTCCTGACACAGATTCTGGTGAGGTATGTACAGGTATCGGGTGATGGGCGAGTAAGCAGAGGGCTGCCAGTCTTTGCCGCCGCCAGCATGCGGGCAGATGTCCCGCACGACCTGGCCCACCACAGGCTTCTTCTCCGCAACGTAGTGCGGACGCCCGGTTGCGAGGTCCACCTTATCTATCGTATTGACATGTACGAAGGCGTTAGCGGATATGACCTCACCGGTAGCGCGATCGATGACGTAGAGATAACCATTACGATCCGCGTGCGCCAACACTTTGCGCTGTCTTCCGCCAACGTCCAGATCGAGCAGGACGTTTTCATTGACGCCGTCGTAGTCGTACAGATCGTGGGGGCTCATCTGATAGAACCACTTCGCCGCGCCGGTATCGGGATTGCGCGCGAAAATGCCCGCGGTCCACTTGTTGTCGCCGGGGCGCTGGTCGGGGTTCCACGGCCCGGGATTGGCGGTGCCGTAGAAGATCAGATTCAACTCCGGATCGTAGGAGATCCACCCCCAGACCGTTCCTCCACCGCGCTGCCAGGCGTCCGGAGGCCAGCTGTGCACGCCCAGGTCCTGACCGCGGTCCTGGGCATAGAACGGCTTGAAATCGGGCCCGATGAGCACCTCGGAGTCCGGACCCGTACTGTAGGCACGCCAGATCAGCTTTCCGGTCGCGGCGTCGAGGGCGGTCAGCCAGCCGCGCACGCCGAATTCGCCGCCACTGTTCCCCACGAGAACTTTACCGTTGACCACCAGCGGCGCCATCGTGATCGACTCTCCATGATTGATGTCGGCGAGGTGCGTCCGCCAGATCTCCTTGCCGCTTCTGGCATCAACGGCAATGCTCTGCCCGTCGAGGGTATTGAAGAAGACGCGGCCGTCCGCGTACGCTGCTCCGCGGTTGACTGTGTCGCAACAGGCAACGCCCTGGGAGGAAGCGTTGGGGAGCGACTCGTACTTCCAGCGCAGCGGGGCGCCGGGAGCGTCCAGAGCAAGCGCCAGCAGTACGTTGGGATACGGCGTGACGATGTACATGGTGTCCGTCGTCACGATAGGCGCCGCTTCGTGCCCGCGGAGCATGCCGGTCGAGAAGGCAAAGTTGAGTTTCAGGCTGGCGACGTTCGTAGCGTTGATATCGGTCAGAGCGCTGAAACGCGTGTTGGCGAAATCGCCGGCAGGCGCCGGCCATTGCGCGTGCTCCTGAGCCAGGGCGAGTGACGAAACCGCGAGCAGCGTTGCGGCTGCGGAAGCCGCAATGCCGAGCGATCCCGCACCGCACGCGCGCATCACACACCCCCACTGTGGCCGCTATCTCGCATCCCGGGCACCCAGTTGCCCTTTTCTCGCTGACTTTCCGCGCAGCAAGCACCGTTCCCTGTGCTTCAGCCCATGCGTGGATGGAGTGGCAATCTGAAAGGTGGAACTACGTTCCGGCCCTGTGAGCGGGCGGCTGCAGCTTCAAAGTCTGCTGGCGCAATCGGCGCGACACCGCTTCCTGCGCGCCCTGCAGTGCCAGGTCGGATCCCTCGTGGAGCTTCGGCGCGCGCAGCGCCAGTCCAAGCGCGAACGCCGAATACACCAGGAACAGCGATATCCGGCTGAGTTGCTTGTCGAACCCGGGCTGCATGCGCCCCTGTGCGATTCGGTAGTCCACACCGCACGCGAATGCGGCAGTGGCCCCGGCCGCGGCCAGGCGGAGTCGCGCCGAATACCCTCTCGCCAGGCCCGCAACATGCTTCTCGTGCAGAGTCGCCCAGCCGATGGACACCACATGGTGAATGCAATAGCCGACTGCCGTATGCCGCCACGTCGGCCGGCGCCGGTAGGCTGCCCGCTCCCCCCAGATCCATTGACTTGGCCCGTTGAGCGGTCCGGCCGGTGCGTCTCGCTCCAGCTTGCCGCAAACAGCCAGCACGACGCCAGACAGGACAGCGGCGGCGGACCCACTCCACAGCGCCGCGCGTCCCGCCTCCCTCCATGTTGCCATCAGCCGGTGCTCCGCACATGCGCGTGCTGCTGACAGGAGCGTCCGGGTTCATGGGACAACATCTCACTGCAATGTTGACCTCCAAAGGCCACGCTGTCGTTTGCGCTGTGCGCCGGTCCGAGTCGCGTGACCACCTGCACTGTGAAGCGCTTATTGAGGCTGATTTTACGCGCGACACGCACGTGGCCGCGTGGGTCCCGAGGCTTCAGGGGATAGAGGCAGTAATCAACGCGGTCGGAATCCTCCGCGAGCACGGTTCGCAGACGTTTGCGGCGGTCCACGTTCAAGCCCCCTGTGCCCTGTTTGACGCCTGTGTCATTGCCGGCGTAAACCGCGTAATCAATATATCCGCTCTGGGCGCGGATGCGGCGGCGCGTAGCGGCTATCACGTCAGCAAGCGACGGGCCGACCGGCATCTCGCGGGTCTACCTCTGTCTTGGACGATAGTACAACCCTCGCTGGTCTATGGACCGGGGGGCGACAGCGCGCGCCTTTTCACAATGCTCGCCAGCCTTCCCTGGATTCCACTACCCGGCTGCGGGACCCAGCAGGTGCAGCCTATTCACATCGATGACCTGACCGCCGGTGTCGCGGCGCTGCTCACGAGCGACGCGCTAGTACGCTCCACCGTGCCCTTCGTCGGAGCTTGTGCGATCACACTTCGCGACTTCCTTACGCAGTTGCGTGCGGGGATGGATTTGCCACCCAGGCGCTTCCTGCTCATCCCCCTATGGCTCGTACGAACAGTCGCGCGCCTCGGACAGCATGTACCTCGCAGCCTGCTGGATGTGGAGACACTCGACATGCTCCTTCGCGGCAATGTGGGCGATCCCCGCGCAGTGGAATCACTGCTCGGTCGCCGTGTCCGCCGGCCGGATCAATTCATAACTGCCGCGGAGGCGCCCTGGTTGCGCACAGCGGCGCAGCTCTCGTGGCTGCTTCCCCTGTTGCGATGGAGTGTGGCGCTAGTTTGGATCCTGACGGGCATCGTTTCGCTGGGCTTGTTTCCCATCGCGTCCAGCTACGAGCTCCTGTTCCGCGTTGGCGTACCAAGTGCGCTCGCCCCGCTGTTCCTGTATGGGGCCGCCGCCGTCGATCTGGCACTCGGCGTGGCGACCTTGCTCATGCGGCACCGCAGAGCCCTGTGGCTGGCCCAAGCTGCGCTCATTCTGTTCTACACCATAGTCATCAGCCTGCGCATGCCGGAGTTCTGGCTGCATCCCTACGGCCCGCTCCTCAAGAACGTGCCGCTGCTCGCGGCCATAGCGATGCTCTATGTACTGGAGAGGCGGTGATGGATTACCTGGCAATCAAATGGATCCATATCGTTTCGTCCACCCTGCTGTTCGGAACGGGCCTGGGCTCCGCCTTCTACATGTTTTTCGCCAGCCTGACGCGTGACCCCCGGGTGATCGCGGTGGTGGTGAAGTATGTTGTGGTAGCCGACTGGCTGTTCACGGCCCCCGCGATCATCCTGCAGCCTGCCACCGGGTTCCTCATGGTCCATAAGGCCGGCTTCGCGGTCGGCAGTGCGTGGTTGGTGTGGTCGATTCTGCTCTACTTGCTAGCCGGCGCGGCATGGCTGCCTGTCGTGTGGATGCAAATTCAAATGCGCGGCATGGCCGAGGAAGCCGCCCGCATCGAGTCCGCGCTGCCCGAGAGGTATTGGAAGTTTCTCAACAGATGGATTGCCCTGGGTATCGTGGCGTTCGTTGCGCTGGTCGTCGTGTTTTTTCTGATGGTGGCGAAGCCGGCATAAGGACGACCTTACCTTCGCCAGCGGCCGGGCCGCAGTGGCGGCAGCTTCGCTGCTGCGAGCCTCATCATTTCCTACGCAGGCCGCGGAAATTCTCCGACTTGTCGCTGCAACGATTCGCCGGGATACTGGTCCCACCCCCACTGTCTCCCTAAGCGCAGGATCCTGGTGTTCAACCACAAGGCAATTCCCCCTCTTCGGCCCCATGTGCTCGATTCCAGCAATCTGGGCACTCCCGACAGCTTCTGGCAGGCGGAGCTGTCCACTGCGCCCGACTGGTCGCCGCCTGCCGGTCCCGTCGTGGTGGTGGCCGCGCATCCCGATGACGAAACCTTCGGCGCCGGCGGCCTGATCCATATGTGCGCTCGCGCGGGTCATGCGGTTACCGTGATTACGGTTACCGATGGCGAGGGCGCCCGCACCGATCTTCCCGAACCCGGCGTCACCCGCCGTCGCGAGCTTCGGGCGGCTTTGAGCTGCCTCTCCGACCGCTATATCCAGTGGCACCGCCTCGGAATTCCGGACGGGAATGTGGTCGGCCATGAGTCGTTCGTCGAGCGAGCCATCAAAACCCGCTTGCCGGCCGAAGCCACGCTGATCGCGCCCTTCGAGCACGATGGCCATCCGGATCATGAAGCGGTGAGCCGGATCTGCATCGGCGTGGCTCGCCGCCGCGCAGCGACCGTCCTGCGCTATCCCATCTGGGCCTGGCACCACTTCTCACCGACTGCCTGGCGTAACACGGAATTCGTGCGCTTCGAATTGAGCGCGGAGGCGCAGCTTGCCAAGGCCCGCGCCATTCGTTGCTTTGCTTCGCAACTCGATGCGAGCTTTTCCCCTGCCGTAATGCCCCCGCACGTCCTCGGCTACTTCACGCGCCCGTACGAAGCGTTTCTGACCTGACTCGCGACGACTAAGCGCCCAACAGACGGTGTCGGCGCGACGGCTCCGCACGGTCGGTGGCGGTATGGCGGCGGACTGCCCCTCGCAGCATTCAATCGGAGTGTGTTTTCTTGAAAGCACGCATCGCACGCTGCAGCGCCTGCTCAGCGGCGTCGGCGCCCAGTCGCCCGGTAATGCGAAAAGGGCGGCCCTGCGCGCGGTTGTAATTGACGAAGAACTCCTCGATACCCTTTAACTCTTCGGAACCTACTTCGCTAAGCTGCGTGATCTGTGCACGATTGACCGGCGTCTCGACTACGCCGAGCAGACGATCATTGCGAACCCGCTTGCCGCCCTCCGTTTGCTGCGCACGTAGAACGCCGATCAGACGCACGGTGACGAGGCAGCCGGGGAAGGTGGCTGCCGGGGAGAGCACCAGGACATCGAGGGGATCGCCATCTTCCGCGCGAGTGGCGGGCACGGACCCAAAATCATGAGGAAAGGACATCCCGACCGGCAGCACACGGCTCACCCGGAACAAACCCAGCGCTTCGTCGAACTTGTACTTGTTACGGCTGCCGCGCGGTGTGTCGATAACGACATTCACCAGGCCCGAAGGACCTTCGCGAGCGGGAATCTGGCTGATATCCAACGTTGTCATGGCACGCGGAACCCGCAGCAGAATTCATTCCGCGAAGGCCGGTTCTCAGAACTGGCGGAACGAGGCGAAGCTCATCGAGCTTGAGTTCGGTCTCGGCGGTATGCAGCGCCGCGACTTCGTTTTCCGCAGCTCAGTTGGTATCGTCTCGCTCTGCATGGCCGCGCGGCAGAATCGGCAGATCGCCAAGTGAAACTGAAGCGCAAAAGCAGCGTACCCGGCACCGTTAAGCGAACGGTGCGCAAAGGAATCGGTGCCGCGCTCGACGCCACCAATGCCAAGCCCGAGGCATTACTGGAAGACTCGGCGGTTCATGGAGCGCGCAAACAACTCAAGCGCTCGCGCGGGCTGCTACGCGTGGTCAAAGATGATCTCGGCCGAAGGCGATTTGCCCGTACGAATCGTCGGCTCCGCGATGCGAGCCGTCCACTGTCGGAGCTGCGGGACGTCAAAGTCCTGATAGATACGTTGGATGGGCTGCGCAACGCAAACGGCACCACTTCGGATGCTTTCAGACCAGTGCGTAAGGCGCTCGAAGCCCGCCGGCAGCAGGTGCGCCAGCGCATATTGAAAGACCGTCCGATGCGACGCGATGTAGTCAAGAAGCTGCGGAAAGCTTCCCGTAGTGTTGCGCACTGGTCACCCGCTCACCGGGGATGGAAGGCGATCGGCAAGGGACTGAGCCGCGCCCACAGGAAGGGCCGTACAGCGCTGGACGCGGCTGTTCGAGACAATTCCGACGCGGCGCTTCATGAAGCGCGCAAGCGCGCCAAAGACCTGCTCTATGCAACGGAATTCATCGTGCGCGCGCAGCCGGATTCCATACAGCCGATCATAAACGACGCGCACAGGCTCACGGATCTTCTGGGAGACGATCACGATCTCGCCGTGCTACAGGGAGTCATAGACCACGAGCCGGGGCTCCGACTCTCCGCGGGCCACCGAAACCAAATAAAACGACGCGTTGCAAGGCGGCGCAAGGACCTGCAACAGCACGCGCGCGCCCTGGGACGAAAGCTCTATGCGCAGTCTGACGCCGAATTCCTGACCCGCATCCACGATGCTTGGAAAGCATGGCGGCGCAAGGGGCAATGACACTGGCACGCGCCAGCCAGCAGCGCGCACTTATCTATTGCGCAATGAATTCCCGCCGAAAGGCGCATAGCACGCCACTGCCGGAGGGTCGCGGCTGAAAGCGCGTCATTACACTCCGCAGCGGCATCCCATTCCGCGCGATATGTCACATATTTCTCACATCTAATCCGACGGCGTCGCGCTCACACCAACATTGTTCGCAAGCGGCGCGCACGTGTCCCGTCGACGGTCGCCGCGGAATGAGAAGCAGGCCTGTTCCTCACAGTTTCATGGCGCACTGCGGCGCACATTCGCGGCTGCGCGCGTTGGCGAGCGGTCCTGTTTTCTGCGGAGCGGGTCGCAAGCCGCGCGGGCCACTATCGCTACGATTGCAAGCTATGTCGCAACTGCCGCCATGCCCCGCGACCCGGGCGCTCACTCGCTGGCTAGGAATGGCGTTGTGCTTGCTGCTCACGCTCTTCGCGCGGCACGGTGAGGTTGCGGCTCAGCAATTCAGTTTTCGTCAATACGCTCAAACCGATGGGCTTACGAACCTCGCCGCGGGCTATCTCCTGAAGGACCCCGGGGGCGACATGTGGGTCGGCACCGATGGCGGCTTGGTCCGCTTTGACGGTACGGCGTTCGTGCCATACGACAAGTCGCTGGGTCTGCCCTCCGAAACGGTACGCGGCATGAACCTGGATCCCTGGGGCAGGTTGTGGGTGGCGTTGGACCGCGGGCTGTATGTTGGAACCGTTGCCGGATTTCAACCGGTTCGCAGCGCCGCAGGTCCGGTGCTCACGGATCACTCGTTACCGATCGCATTTCTGGACAAGGAACGCATCCTGGTCGCCAGGCAAGCCCATGTGCTGGAGCTGCATCGCGAACGATCCAACAAGACGCCCCCTGTGGCGGCAGCCGGCGTAGCGACGCCCGGCGTACCGATGCCCGGCGTAGCGACTCCCGGCCTGACAGAGCTCTGGCAGGCCGCTCCATTCTTTTCGCCGGGGCAGCTCGAGGCAACACCGGATCTGGACAAAGTGGCCAGCCTGTTTACGGAACGCAATGGCGTGCTGTGGCTCGGCTGCGGCAAGCAGCTGTGCAGTGTGTCGGAGGGCCGCGTGCAGGCCTGGGGCAAGTCGGATGCGGTGCCGGAGGGAGCCTACGGCGCGTTTCTCATGGATCGCGACGATCGCTTGTGGGTGCGCAGCGAGGCTCACTTACTGATGCGCTCGCCGGGGACCGCGAAGTTCGTCGTCAACGATCCGCCGCATGCGAAGCTGGAGTCCCGTGTCGTCGAGCCGCTGCTGACTCTGGATTCCGGCGGACGCCTTCTGACTCGAACGGCGCCCGGATTCGCGCGGTGGGACGGGCAGCGCTGGCAGGAGTTTTCGACTGACAACGGCCTGGCCGACAGCGTGATCGCCAAGGCCCAGGTCGATGGCGAGGGAAGCCTGTGGTTGAGCGCGTTGGGCCTGGGCGTGTGGCGTTGGCGAGGGTATGACAATGTGGAGTCATGGACGCGCACGCAGGGTTTTATTTCCCAGAAGGTCTGGAACATCATACGCGATCACGATGGCAAGCTGCTGGTGGGCACGGAGCGCGGCTGCCAGATGCTGGACGAAGCCGCCGCGCGGGTGGTGGCGTGTCCCTTCGAGGGCCTGCCTAACATCGAGGTAATCTCCCTGGCCGTCGACCCGAAAGGCGGCCGGTGGTGGGGGCTGGAGAACAGCGAGCTCTGGACCATACCGGCACATGAGAAGCGCGCGCGCCTCGTTCCATTCCCGGACGGCAAGATCGCCGTGTCGGTCATCTGGTTCGACCATACCGGCGTGGGTTGGATCGTCTGCTACAAGGACGGATTGTATCGCCTCGATCCCGCGACCTCGCAGCCGCGCAGGGTCGAGCTGCCGCGCGCCGACACGCGAATTTACGACATTACCGAGGACCAGCAGGGCACGCTGTGGGTTGCGGCGTCCGGCGGCATTTTTCGTTTCGCGCAACAGCGCTGGACTTTCCTGCCGATCCACAATCAGGATGGCAGCCCGGGCATTTTCTCCTCGATCGTCGCGGCTCGCGACGGCGCCATCTGGGCTTCCAATTTCGGCAAGGGACTGCTGCGCGCCCGGGGAACGGACCTGGAGCAGCGCGAGTGGGTGAAGCCGGAAATCATTGCGGACGCCAGTGTCTATTCGCTGCGCACCGATTTGCGCGGCCGGCTATGGGCCAACACGGACCAGGGCGTGGCCATATTCGACGGAAGCAACTGGCTGCGCATCGACGTCGAGGATGGCCTGGCCTGGAACGACACCGAAGCGTTTGCATTCCTGCCGGACGCGGACGGCTCCGTCTGGATCGGTACGGCTGCCGGGATGACTCATATTCGCGATCCGGAGCGGCTGTTACACCCGCAGGGCCCTCTCGATCTGCGCATCGCGAGCGCGCGGCTCGGCGACCGCATCCTCGACATCGACAATAACACCGCCGTGGCTTGGCGAGCCGATGCCGCGTTCGACGTGCGCTTCAGCTCGCGCAACTATTCGCGGTCGCCGAGCACGGAGTTTCGCTATCGGCTGCTCGGCCTGTCGTCCCGATGGTTCGGTTCGCGCAGCCCCGAGGTCCATCTGCCGGCGCTCGACGGCGGCAAGTACGAGTTGCAGATCATGGCGATCGATGCGCCGCATGCCCGCAAGTCGCGGCTCGTGACCATGGCATTCGAGGTACTGCCGCCCTGGTGGCGTACGCTGAGCTTTCGACTGTGCCTGGCTGCCCTCGTCGCGCTGCTGTTGACTCTCGCCTGGCGCTATCAGAGCGGCAAACTGCGGGCGCGGCGGGTAGCGCTCGAGCAGGAGTTCAGGGAGCGGGAGGCGCTGCTCGAGCGGGCGACTCGAGATGCGCTGACCGGACTGTGGAATCGCGCGACCATCCTGGACGTTTTGTCTCGCGAGATGAGCAGCGCTCAGCGGACCGGGGCACCGCTCGCGCTGGCGATCATCGACGTCGACCATTTCAAACTCGTCAATGATACCTACGGCCATCCCGGCGGCGATGAGGTGCTGCGTGAGCTCGCACAACGCCTCGGTACTGCGCTCCGGCAGAACGATTGGCTCGGGCGCTACGGAGGCGAGGAACTGATGGTAGTGCTTCCGGGTCTGCCTTACGCCGGAGCCGCGACACCCATCGAGGGGCTGCGCGAGTGCGTTTCAGAAGAACCCTTCGCTCTGCACGGATTTGGCGTGCCGCTCACAGTGAGCATCGGCACGGCGTGGTGTGAATCCGCAAACGATACCGTGCACGCCATGATCAGTCGCGCCGACAGCGCCCTTTACGCGGCCAAAGCCTCCGGCCGCAATCGCGTCGTCTATCCGCGGGCCCCCGCGGATCCGAGCGTCGAGGCGACCGGCTCGCGCCCTTATCTCGTGGAGCTGCGCGACAGACTGAAACGCGAGGTTAGCCGCCCGCGAACAGCCCGGCGGTGATGTTGATGGCAAAGCCCAGAATCGACACGTTGAAGAGAAATGAAATCACGGTGTGGGCCAACACTGTCCTGCGGATCGCAGTCCCGGTGGTGGCCACATCCGCCGTCTGGCAGGCGGCCGCAATGGTGAAGGAAAAGTAGGCGAAATCCCAGAACACCGGCATCTTCGTCTGCGGAAAGTGCAGCGGCCGGTCGTTGTCCGGCTCGCTGTAAAATGCATCGGCATAGTGCAGCGTGAACATCGTCGGGACGAGCGTCCAGGAGTTCACCACCGTGAGCGCCGCGAGCGCCACATGCACCGCCCGCTCCGCACCGGAAACTTGCTTGAGAGTCGACAGCAGCAGGACGATTGCAACCAGACTGAGCAGCGCGGCGATGATGACCCCGACCAGAATGATCCCTGCAGTCGCATCCTCGTCTACGTAGTGCACGCAGATCTGCTTGGCGCTCAAACCCTTCATCCACAGGAAGACCCACGCGACGAACGCCATCACGCTGAAATTCCAGCCGACCAGGACTCGAGCCGTCGCAGGCCAATGAGCCGGAGCCAGAAAAAACACCAGTACACCGGCCGCCGCCGCACCGAGCAGCCTGAAATGTCGCAGGACCCCCGCTCTCTTATCCAGCACCCGCATCAATTAAACACCCGCATCGATTAAATTGGGCTGCCCGCCCCCGCTCACCGTCGCGGATACGCTCGGGCAGACTCGCCGGGAACATCAGCGCTCCAGGCGGCAACCCACGCCCTGGGCACCTGCCCCCTTGGACTCGAGCACAGCCGTGATAGCACGAATATGCTAGAGGTGACGGGGCGCTTGTTCCATAGTATATGCACTGCGTTGCCGACCCTGACGAGCCTTGAGAAGCCTTCGAGAGCGCGCAGATCGGGGAGGATCAGGTGCCAAGACTCGCTGGAATCGGTGTGGTGGTGGTCACGTGGCTCGCTCTTCTGTCGGGAGCGGGTTGCGCCCGATCCGGCAATCCTCAATCCGCGGGACCCTCGCCCGAAGTGAGCGTCGCGCAGGTGCTGGAGAAGCGGGTCAAAGACTGGGATGAGTTCACCGGGCGGCTGCAGGCCGTGGAATCCGTGGAAATCCGCCCGCGAGTGTCCGGTTACATCGACCAGGTCGCCTTCACCGAAGGCAAGGTGGTCAA
>JAQGOC010000014.1 GCA_028293805.1 Gammaproteobacteria bacterium | reverse complement strand
GTCTTGCCAACGGTGGCAGCCCGCGCCTCGACGTGTACCGATTCGATGAGGCCCGCGTCGTTGAAGCTGAACAGCATCGTCAGGCTGAGCGTGCCGTCCACCACGATCGCTTTCGCAGAATATTCATCCACCGCCTCCCATCGCACCCCCTGGCTTGGCAGCAGCGCAGTCGGGTACCACGCCGCCTCAGCGAAGAACCGTATCAGTTCGCCCTGCGCAATATCGCCGGGTCCGTGCAGATCGGCCATCGCGAAGAGGCCCAGCACAGCCACCCGAAGCATGCCCTCGCCACAGATATACGCGTCGTGCACACGCACCGCCAAGCCTGGCACGATCTCCATGCGGGCGGCCCAGAGGAAGCCCGGCCTTCGGGTCACGATCCATTGCTGTGACTCGAATGGCTTCCACTGCTCACCGGTTTGGCTCACGTTGAAAGTGCCCGTATGTTGCACCGTCGCGGCGGTGATGAGTCGCTGCCCATCCTTCAAGACGGCGCGGAAGTAGCTCTGTACCGGAGCGGGCAAACCTTCGAGTTCACTCGCGTGGTAATGCGATGCGGTCGGCGGTAGACGCGCGGCTTCCAGACGACCCAACAGCACCCGAGTGGCTTCCGCCCAGCGCGCGTTTCCATATGCCGTAAGGCCGAGTGCCGCAACCGCCAACACGCCAATGGCGATGATCAGCCCTATGATCCAAAGCATCGGCGCACCCACTTTCGACACACGAGATCAAACCAGAACGGCCTGCACTGGCCGTCGCATGGACAGGGGCATCGTCGCCCGCGGCCGAAGCGCACCACCAGATCGGACCGCTGGTTCCCGAAGCCGAGCGCTGAGGCGAACTGTGGCCGGATCGGCCCGCCCTCGAAGGGTTGGTTTAGGAAGGCATTGCGGATTCCGAGTGCTGTCGCCTGCAGCGCAAAGCGCTCGTAGCACCGACCCGCCTCGACCCAGTGCGCCCTGTCGCTGGCGCCGGAGATGAACACGGCGATCCCGGCCGAGTTGCGGATTTGCCTCGCATAACGCTCGTTCTCAGGACTTGGTCGTAAAGAACATTCCCATCATCATGCTGCCGAGCCACCGCGGCATGGCCGGGCTGCCTGACGCTCCAGCGAAGGGCCCGTCTCCGCTGCGAGCCGCCTCGTCAGCGCTGAAACGGATCCAGGTCATCAGTTCGTCAACGCACGCCGGAGCGTTCATTTGTGGCGGCCACCACGTATTCCAGGACCTTCTCCACGGCGGTGCGCTCGGTCAGGAGGACAAGGCGCACGTCACTGCTGGTACCCGCGCGGCAGACTGCGGCTTGAACGGGGATAACCCGGCCGCTATCAGGTCAGCGTTTACGAACCGGATCACCGCCGCATCTTCCGGAAGGTACCTGCGGGCGAGCGTCGTCTTGCCGGCGCCGTTAGGGCCAGCAATCACGATGCATAGTGGTGGTCTTCGCGTCGCACCCATCCCGAAAGCATACGGCACCCGTTGCCCCGTTCCTAACCGATTGCCTTCGGCGACGACGAGCGAGCGCCCGCTTGCTTTGCGGCGCCGCGTATCGGCTTTTGCCCAGCGGCAGAGGTGCCGGATCAGAAGGAAAGGCGGACCAACTGCTACCGCAAAAAATTAATCTTTGTAGCTAAAGTTTGTAGCTAAGATTTCTTAGACCTCGGAGCCACCGCGCCCAACTCGTTGACTATTCTAATTTTTTGGTATGGCCAGGGGTGGAATTGAACCACCGACACGCGGATTTTCAGTCCGCTGCTCTACCAACTGAGCTACCTGGCCGCCGAAGGGGGGGCGCGTATTAGACCGGCCCCGGCCGGCCTCGTCAAGCAAGGGCCGGCCTAAGCCCTGGATTCTGAGGCGCCTTCGCGGCGGGTACGCGGAATGGGGGAAGTCCCTGACGCTGCTCACTTTTTCCGCTCGCTCCCTCGAAAGAGGCAGTTCCCACCCGCCAAATTAAGCCTCGGCCACCCTCCGCCCGATGAATATCTAAAAAGGGTTGCCGGCACCAGAATTCCTCCCGAAGCGTCGGACCATCGACGCTCCCCTCCAGCTCGCACCAAACAGCCGTGGATCACTTAGGGAGAAAAACCATGCGCGTTCCTTTATCTATCGCCGCACTAGCCATCGCAGCATTGACGCTGCCGGGCTGCGGTCGCAACGAGGCGGCTCAGTTATCAGCCGCGGCGCCGCCGCCACAGGTGAGTGTCGCGCAGGTCGTCGCACGCCAGGTTACCGAATTCGACGAGTTCACCGGCCGATTCGAGGCGGTGGAACGCGTGGAGATCCGGCCGCGGGTCTCTGGCTACATCGCTTCCGTGAACTTCGCGGAAGGCAGCGAAGTGAAGAAGGGCGACGTGCTGTTCGTCATCGACCAGCGCCCGTATGAAGCCGACTACAAGCACGCCAAGGCGCAGCTCGACCAGGCGCGCTCGCAATCGATTCTCGCAAAGTCCGAGCGTGATCGTGCGATCAAGCTTCTGCAGGCGCACGCGATTTCCCAGGAGGAATACGACACACGCACCGCCGGCACGGAACAGGCGGACGCGAATGTGGAGGCTGCCCAGGCGGCCCTGGATACGTCCGCTCTGAATATGACCTTCACCCGCATCACGGCACCGATCTCCGGTCGCATCAGCCGTGCTCTCGTCACGACGGGAAATCTCGTGGCGACCGGCCAGACGCTGCTTACGACGCTCGTATCCCTCGACCCGATCTACGTCAGGTTCGATGGCGACGAGCAGGCGTATCTCAGGTACACCAAGCTCGCAAGGGAAGGCTCACGCGCCAGCTCGCGCGATGCCGGTAATTCGGTGATGGTCGGGCTCGCGGACGAGCCGGGCTACCCGCACCAGGGTGTCATGGTGTTCGTCGACAACGAGCTCGATCCGACCACCGGCACGATTCGTGGCCGCGCTCGGCTCGACAACCACAATCGCGCCTTTACACCCGGGCTCTTCGCGCGCGTGAAGCTCATGGGCAGCGGCCAATACAACGCCCTACTCATCAACGATAGCGCGATTGGCACCGACCAGACCGTCAAGTACGTGCTCGTCGTTGGAACCGACAACAAGGTTGAGTACCGACCGGTGAAGCTCGGGCCGATCATCGATGGCCTGCGCGTCGTGACCGACGGCCTCAAGCCGGGTGAGACGATCGTAGTCAGTGGCCTGCAACGCGTGCGCCCGGGCTCCCCGGTCACGCCCGACCGTGTTGCCATGGGCGAGCGTCGCAGAGGTGCGCCGGAAACGCTGCTGGCGCATAACGCCAGGGTTGCCCAGAACGACACGCCCACTGGGCTCGAGGTCGACGCAGCAGCGCAACCCGGAGCGGCAATGCAGTCGAACGCAGATGCTCGGTCGCATGTGGTGGCGCAGTCGAACTCAGCGGCTCAGGCGAGCGCAGCCGTTCAGCCGAATGCAGCGCCTGGCCTTAACTCCGAGTCCCGGCTCGTTGCCGCGACTCAACTTCACACCAAGGACCTGCGGTGAAACTGTCGCATTTTTTCATTGACCGGCCGATCTTCGCGGCGGTCATCTCGGCGTTCATCACGATCGGCGGCGCGATCGCGCTGTTCAACCTGCCGATCAGTGAGTACCCGGAAGTGGTGCCCCCGTCGATCGTGGTCAACGCGTCGTATCCGGGCGCGAACCCGAAAGTCGTCGCGGACACGGTCGCCGCTCCACTGGAACAGGCGATCGTCGGTGTCGAGGACATGCTCTACATGTCCTCGACTGCCACCATGAACGGCTCGCTGGCAATTACCATCACCTTCCGCATCGGCTCGGATGTCGACCGCGCGCAGGTGCAGGTACAGAACCGCGTTGCGCAGGCGTTACCCCGGCTTCCCGAGGAAGTCCGCAGCCTGGGCGTGACGACAGTCAAGAGCTCACCCAACCTCACGATGGTCGTCCATCTGACTTCGCCCGATGGCCGGTACGACCCTCTTTACCTGCGTAACTACGCCGTACTCAATGTTCGGGACGTGCTCGCACGACTTCCCGGCATGGGCGACGTTCGCGTCTTCGGCGGTGGCGATTACTCGATGCGGGTATGGCTCGATCCGCAGAAGCTCGCGGCGCGCGAGCTGACTTCGGGTGACGTAGTCAACGCCATTCGCGAGCAGAACGTCCAGGTCGCGGCGGGCCAGATCGGCGCGCCGCCCTCGCAGGACAGCCAATTCCAGCTCGCCATCAACGCCATGGGGCGATTGACGGAAGAGCAGCAATTCCGCGACATCATCATCAAGACGGGCGCGGAGGGCGAGATCATCCGGCTCGGAGACGTGGCGCGCATCGAAGTCGGCGCGCAGGAATACGCGGTCAAGAGTCTCCTGAGCAACAAGAACGCCGTCGCGATCCCGGTGTTCCAGGCTCCCAACTCCAACGCGCTGCAGCTGTCCGCCTCCGTGCGCAAGACCATGGCGGAGCTCAAGAAGGACTTCCCGCAGGGCCTGGACTATACGATCGTCTACGATCCCACGGTGTTCGTGCGTCAATCGATCGACGCCGTCGTGCACACGCTGCTGGAAGCCGTCCTGCTGGTGGTGATCGTCGTCATCCTGTTCCTGCAGACCTGGCGCGCGTCCATCATCCCGCTGGTCGCGGTGCCCGTATCGATCATCGGTACCTTCGCCGTGCTCATGGCGTTCGGTTTTTCGATCAACACGCTGTCTCTGTTTGGTCTCGTGCTGGCGATCGGCATCGTGGTCGACGACGCCATCGTCGTGGTCGAGAACGTGGAACGCCACATAGAGACCGGTCAGAGTCCGCGCGAGGCCACCAAAGCCGCGATGAACGAGGTCAGCCGCCCGATCATCGCGATTACTCTGGTGCTGTGCGCGGTTTTTGTGCCCGTCGCGTTCGTCAGTGGACTCACCGGCCAGTTCTACAAGCAGTTCGCGCTGACAATCGCCATTTCCACGGTGATTTCCGCGTTCAACTCGCTGACGCTATCGCCGGCGCTTGCCGCAGTGCTGCTCAAGCCGCACGGCGCGAAACCCGACCTGCTCTCGCGCATCATGGATCGCCTGTTCGGCGGCTTCTTCAAGCGGTTCAATCGGGGCTTCCTGAACGCCAGCAACACCTATTCGCGGGCGGTCACGCACACGGTGCGGCGTAGTTTCATCGCTGTCGCGGTTTACGCCGGCCTGATCGTTCTCACCTACTTCGGATTCGCCGCCGTTCCGAGCGGTTTCATTCCGGACCAGGACAAGCAGTATGTCATTGCGGTTGCGCAGTTGCCGGCGGCCGCAGCGCTGGACCGCTCGGATGAGGTGACTCGCCAGATCGGCGAGCTAGGGCTGAAAGAGGCCGGCGTCGCAGGCGCCGTGCAGTTCACCGGCATGTCGGTGAACGGACTGGTCCCGAGCTCGAGCGCGTCGCTGGTGTTCTTCACGCTCGATGACTTCGAGAAGCGCAAGGGAAAGAATCTGACGGCGAAGGCAATCGCCATGACCTTGAACCAGAGGTTCTCCGCGATCAAGGACGCGTTCGTCGTGGTATTCCCTGCCCCGCCCGTCATGGGAATGGGAACCCTCGGCGGCTTCAAGCTGTCGGTGGAGGACCGCGGCGACCTCGGTACGGACGCTCTCTATGCGGCCACCCAGGACGCCATCAAAAAGGCCTCGCAGAACCCGGCGCTCGCCGGTGTATTCAGCACCTATCAGATCAACGTCCCGCAGTTGAACGTGAACGTCGATCGCGTGAAGGTGAAGCGCGAGAACGTGAAGCTCTCGGACGTGTTCCAGACAATGCAGGTTTACCTCGGCTCGCTGTACGTCAACGACTTCAATGCTTTCGGCCGCACGTACCAGGTCGTGGCTCAGGCGGATGCTCCGTTCCGCTCGCACGTGGAGGACATCCTGCCGCTGCAGACCCGAAACGGAAATGGCGGGATGGTGCCGCTGGGCTCCCTGCTCACCGTCAATGAAACTTTCGGTCCCGACATCGTGCAGCGTTACAACGCCTACCGTTCCGCCGACATCAACGGGGGCGCCGCGCCGGGATTCAGCTCTGGGCAGGCACAGGCCGCCATGGCGAAGATCCTCACGGAAAGTCTGCCGCGCGGCATGAGCTTCGAGTGGACCGATCTGGCATATCAACAGCTCGTCTCAGGAAGCACGACGCAATTCGTCTTTCCGCTGTGCGTCTTGTTCGTGTTCCTGGTGCTCGCGGCTCAGTACGAGAGTCTGACCCTCCCGTTGGCCATCATCCTCATCGTGCCGATGTGTCTGCTGGCAGCGATCACCGGAGTCCTGCTCACCCACGGGGACAACAATGTCTTCACACAAGTAGGTCTCATCGTGCTGGTGGGGCTCGCATGCAAGAACGCGATCCTCATCGTGGAATTCGCGAAGCATCTGCAAGAGGAGCAGGGCCGTGATGCCGTATCCGCCGTGCTGGAAGCGGCTCGACTGCGTCTGCGCCCGATCCTGATGACCTCCTTTGCTTTCATCATGGGCGTGGTGCCTCTGATGGTGGCGGGCGGCGCGGGAGCCGAGATCCGCCACGCCCTGGGCATCACCGTGTTCGCGGGCATGCTCGGTGTGACGTTCTTCGGTCTGCTGCTGACTCCGGTCTTCTACGTGCTGGTCCGGCGCCTCTCCGAACCAAGCCCAGGAAAAGTCACCGACGCACCGGCCGCACTGGCCTCACCGGAAACTCATAATGTCTAATCGCATGATCAGGAGCAGCGTCGCGCTGGTCGTCGCCGCTGTGCTCGCGGGCTGCGCCGTCGGTCCGAACTATAAGAAGCCCGATACGCCGGTCGCGGCAAAGTTCGCGGGTGCCTCAGAGAGCACGTTTTCGGCGCAGGATGCCCAGTCGCAGTTCTGGACACAATTCGGCGACGGCACGCTGGATCACCTCGTGGACGACGCCCTCGCGGCCAATCATGACCTGCGGATCGCCTTGGGTCACTTGGCGGAAGCCCGTGCCGCACGGCGTCAGTCTCTCTACGACTTGGCTCCCACGGTGACGGCTTCAGCCGGGCACACGACGCAGAAGGTGCCCGCACCACAGTTTGGCTTTCCGTTTACGGCCTCGTACTACGACGCCGGCTTCGATGCCTCCTGGGAACTCGACCTGTTCGGGCGCGTACGCCGGAATGTGGAGGCCAATAGCGCGGACCTGCAGGGCGCCGAGGCGAATCTGAGGGACGCGCAGGTGTCGGTGATAGCCGAAGTAGCACGCACGTACTTCGAGCTGCGGGGCCAGCAGAACCAGCTGGCCGTTGCCAGGCGAAACGTCGAAAACCAGCAGCAGACGCTGGATTTTACAACGGCGCGACTGAATGCCGGACGAGGAACGGAGCTCGATACATCGCGTGCGCGCGCACAGCTGAGCACGACACTTTCGACGATCGATCCGCTCGAAGCCGCAGTTTCGCGCTCCATCCATCGTCTCGGCGTGCTTACGGGTCGTGATCCGAACGCATTGCAGGACTTGCTGAGCCCTCCGCATGATCTGCCGCCGCTGCCGCAGACGCTGGCCGTGGGGGATCCGGAAAGCCTGCTGCGCCGCCGCCCGGATATCCGGGTCGCAGAACGCCAGCTGGCGGCCTCCACCGCCCGCATTGGAGTCGCGGTCGGCGATCTGTTCCCCAAGGTTTCGTTTACCGGCAGCTTCGGCTACGACGCGGGTAACCCGAACGCTCTGGGACTCGCCGCCGGCCGGGCGTACACGATCGGGCCGTCGATCTCGTGGGCTGCCTTCGATCTCGGACGAGTGAAAGCGCAGGTCGCCGGGTCGCGAGCACGAACCGATACCGCCTTGGCGCAGTACGAGCAGACAGTGCTGCGGGCCCTGGAAGAGACCGAGAATGCCCTGGTCACTCACGCGCGCTCACGCGGCCAGCTCACGCATGCCGCGGATGCAGCCCAGTCGAGCACGACGGCCGCCAGCCTGGCCCGCATGCGTTACGAGGGCGGGGTGGTCGATTTCCTCGAAGTGCTGGATGCAGAGCGCACTCAGCTCGAGGCGGAGGACCGCCTGGCTCAAAGCCGCACGCAGGCGGCGACCAGCCTCATCGCAGTTTACAAAGCACTCGGTGGTGCTTGGGAAGGGGCCCCTCTGCCGCGCTACACTCGGGCTGGGAATCGCTAGATCGGAAGACTGCCATGCTCCAGCTTGCGCGACGTGCCTCATACCCCCACATTCCAGCCATCGCTTCGACCGGCCGAGCGGAGACTGCCGTATGAACGCCACCCTGCTGGAAATGCCTGTTCTCGAAGAGACCTATTCGAATCCGGGCGGTCAGTGCACGGAAGAGCTGACCCAGATCAATGAGTCGCTGCAACGCCGGGAGGGCCTGCTGGCGGCATCGGCCAAAGCAAGCCGGCTGCTGCTGGAAGCTCCGGACGTGCGGGCGGTGATTCCGAGAGTGCTGGGAATCATCGGTGAGGCCGCGCGCGTTGATCGCGTGAATCTGATGCTTACGAAGGCGGGGCCACGTGGCGAGCCGCTGCTCGAGGTGGTCAGTGAGTGGGTCGCCGACGGCGTCGTCCCCTATCTCGACGATAGGTCGATGGGTACCTGCGACGAGCGCGACTTTTCGGCCGTCTGCTCCGAATTGCGCGCCGGTCGCAGCGTCTGCCTAAGCAAGAGCGACTCCGCTTCGGAGTGTGTCTCGGCGGGCTTCGAAGGCATCGGCACCAAGACCAAAGCGGTTGTCCCGATCTTCGTCGCCAGCGAATTCATCGGCATCGTCGGATTCGACAACACGAAGCAACGCCGGGCGATCGATTCCGCGGAGTTGGCGGCGCTCGAGACCGCGGCCGGTGTGATCGGCGCCGCCTTGCATCGCGAACGGCTCGTCGACGATGTGCGACGGGAGCGCGAACGTGCCGCCGAAGAGCGTGTTGCCGAACTCGCGAAGGCGAATCTCGTGATTCGCGGCAACCTCGAGCGGCTCGCAAGCGAGCCGGATCTGCACAGCTTCATGGGCCACATGCTGCTCGAAGCCGCGCGCCAGTTCGACGCTGCCTCCGGCGCAGTGATCGTGTCCAAAGACTCGCTGCAGGAATGGCGCATGGTCGCCCACGTGCGGGATGGGCAACTCGAGCCGCCGCCCTTCGCGACGAGCGTACCGTTCGCCGGCTCACGTTTTACCGACTCGTTCGCGGCGCGGCAGGAGCCGTTGTACCTTGATCTCGAGCATGAGGACGAGGAGATCTGGCCGGGAGTACTCGCATTTCATCGCCGCGAAGGCTATGCCGGCGTGGTGATTTATCCGCTCGTGTTCGGCGCGCGCAACGTTGGATTTTTCATCCTGAGCTTCCGGCGTAACGCCGAAGACGTTCAGCGCAGCGAGTTGCTCGTTGCGCTGGCTCAGCAGGCGACCCTGGCGGTGCAGCTCACGCGGCTCGCCTATTCGGCGAAAGAGGCCGCCGTTCTCGTCGAGCGCACGCGCATCGGGCAGGAGATCCATGACGGCCTGGCCCAGTCATTCACCGGAATTCTGATGCAGCTCGGCGCCGCCGAGGAATTTCCCTCCTGCAAGCGCAAGAACTCCGAGCTCGTGGTGATTCTGTCCCGCATCCGCGATCTGGCCCGCGACGGCCTGTCCGAGGCGCGCCGCTCCGTCATGGCATTACGCCTCGACCAGACACGCCGTGCGGGATTGGAGATTGCCCTTCGGCAACTGGCGGAGCGGTCAACCGTGCCGGGTGGAGTGACGTGCACCTTTGAAGGCATGGGCATTGCGACCGGGCTTAAGCCGGAGCACGAGCATGAGCTGCTGCGCATTTCCCAGGAGGCAGTGAGCAATGCCGTGCGGCATGCGAGACCCAACACCGTGAGTATCACCATGACCGATGGGCCCTCCCATTGGGAGCTGGCCGTGGCCGATGACGGCGTGGGCATGGAGCGCCATCCGGAACTGTATGCCAGTGACGGCTTCGGGCTCACCAGCATGCGTCAGCGGGCCGGAGCGATCGGTGGCGAGTGGCGGATCGAGAGTCAGCCGGGCGCCGGCACGCGCGTCAGTGTCCTGATGACAAAGCGGAAGCCGTGATGGTCGCGGTCATCAAGAGAAAGATCCGCGTAATTCTGGCCGACGATCATCCAGTCGTACGGGACGGCCTTGCCGCGATGGTCAATCAACAAGCGGACATGGAAGTCGTCGCCGAAGCCGGCGATGGCGAGGAGGCCATCACGCTTTACGAGCAGCACCGTCCCGATGTGATGGTGTTGGATCTACGCATGCCCAAGCGTGACGGTGTTGCCGTGGTGCAGCACGTCCTCGAGAGCAACCCGAAGGCCTGCCTCCTCATCATGACTACGTATGACGGCGATGAGGATATCTTCCAGTGCCTCAGCCAGGGGGCCAAGGGCTACCTGCTGAAGGATGCGCCGCGGACGGAAATTCTCTCCGCCATCCGTGCGGTGAGCGAAGACCGGCCGTACACGTCATCGTCCGTTGCGGCCAAAGCACTGCAAAGAATGGCCAAGCCCAGCCTCACGCAGCGCGAGCTGGACGTCCTGCAGCTCGTTGCACAAGGCCGGAGCAACAAGGATATCGCGCGGCGCCTCGCCATCACCGAAGGCACTGCCAAGACGCATGTCAAAGCGATTCTGACCAAACTCGATGCGATCAGCCGCACTGAGGCGGTCGCAGTTGCTCACAAACGGGGCATGATCCGTCTTTGACGGTTTGTGCGGGCGCAGCGCGGGTGCAGCCCGGGCACAGCGAACTATCCCTGGTCCCGGCGCTGAGCTTCCCACGTTCGGTAACAATTGAAGTGGAAACGAAGGCTGCGGCCGCTGTCCGCCGGCGGCACGTCGATTTCGTATTCGATGTCCTGCGCCTTTATCACGTGCCCGCACAGGTTGCATAGCGCGCCGCTGCCGCGACCCGCCCATGTCCGCAACGGCTCCTGATAAGGAAGCCCCTGCCGCTCATGCTCGTCCTGCCCCGTGTTTGCGGTGTTCGGCATACCGGTGACCATGCGCGCGCTCCTGCATACAGGCGAAGTACGGAATAAAGCATACGCGATTAGACAGCCAGAAATGCCAGAGTTGCCACAGAGCAACGGACTTTCGAAAAAAAATCCGTTCCACCGCGGCGGCCCGCCGCTGTGCCGCAGTAGTTAGCTGCCGCGGCAACTTTCAGCAAACTTTCAGCAAACTTTCAACCGCTTCCGGACGGCGGTGGGCCGGCTTGCTGAAACCCTTCGGGTGTCTGCGAGCCGGCGCCGAAGAAAAACTTTTCCATCTCGGTCTCTAGAAACTTGCGCGCCTTCGGCTCGATCGGCGTGATACTGTACGAGTTGATGAGCATTGTCTGATGTTTCAGCAAGAGCGCCCTA
>JAQGOC010000002.1 GCA_028293805.1 Gammaproteobacteria bacterium | reverse complement strand
ACGCTGTTGGCTGAACTGACGATGAGCTCGCTCTGGTCGTACCAGTCGGCGATCTGCAACCCGCTCGGCAGCTCACTCTTGAAATCCCGCAGCTTGGCCTGCACGTCACGTGAGATCTGGACGGTGTTGGCGTCCGGCTGCTGGTAAACCTGGAAAATTACCGCGTCGCGGCCATCGGCGGTCACGCGAACCCATTGCGGCACGGTGTCGCGCGTCACGGTCGCGACGTCCGCTACACGCACGAGCCCGGAGGGAGTTTTGAGAAGCACCGTCTGGCCGATCTGCCGCTCGTCGAGCGCGCGATTATCGACGATCGCCAGGTACAGCTTGTAATGATCCTCCAGGCGTCCGACCGAGCCGATCGTGTTGGATGCGGACAACTCCCTCGCGACATCCGCAAGGGTGAGACCGCGCGCCTCCAGACGGCCCGGATCTATCGTGATCCGATACTCCGCCTCCGCACCGCCGAGCACGGCAACCTTGGCAACGCCGGGCACGGTGGAAAGCAGCGGTCGCAGCTGGTAATAGGCGATGTCGCGCAACTCGACCAGCGAATGGGCTTTTGAGGTCAGGCTGTAGGCAATGACCGGAAACACCGTCGGGTCCATGCGCCGCACGTCGAACGTCGTACCGGCGGGCAGGGTCGGCAGGACTTTGTTGATGGCCGACTCCACCTGCAGCATGGCCGCGATCATGTCCTGGCCCCAATCGAAGTTGATTGAGATATCGGCCGTGCCGCGCGAAGAGTTGGAGCGCACACTGAGGAGGCCCGGCACGGAGCGTACGGCATCCTCCACCGGCATGGTCACCTCGGTGGTCATGCGTTCGGCCGGGCGATCGCCCGCGTCGATGTTGACGACGATGCGCGGAAACTCGACGTGGGGGAAAAGCGCAACCGGCAGTGTCAGGCCCGCAACGATGCCGCCGATGGCGAGCAGCGCGACCAGGGTGATGACCGCACGGCGCTGCGATTGCAGCCGCTCGACGAGGCTCACGGGGTCTCGCCCTTGCCGCCGGTTTTAGCGGGACCCTTGGAGGCGGCCTCGGGAGCGTCGTCATCGGCGCCTGCCGCGCCTTTGCCGCCCTCGCCCTTGGAATCCCCTGCCGCGACCTCCGTGTCCTGCGCGGCGTCCTGAATGGCCATCCCGTCGGTCAATTCGTAATTGCCCAGCGTCACGACTGCATCCCCGGCGTGCAGAGTGGCAGCCGTGACTTCAACGAGATCACCGGCGGTCAGCCCGACCTCGACCTCGTGTCGCACGGCCTTGCCATCCTTCACGGTGAAGAGGACCTGCTTGTTATCCTCGTCCGGCAGAACCGCACTGCGCGGTACAACGAGCGCCGAGTCCTTCTTCGCCACCTCGATGAGGGCGCGTACACGCTCTCCGAACATCAGGGGCGCGGCCGGCGGCACAGCAACGCGAACGTCGACCGATCCGGTCGTCGGGTTCAGAGAGCCACCGACGACTCGCACGTTCGACGTGACAGCGGCGGCCTCATTCTGCTGTGCCGATTGCAGCGTCACGCTCTGATTCCGGGCGAGGAGCCCCACCGCGCTGCTCTCGACCGACAGCCGGGCCTCCAGTCCGGAATCCGCGGCGATCGCAAACAGCGGCGCGCCTGCGGCGACGAGCGAACCCGCCATGAGATCGAGTTTGCTCACGATTCCCGCCACCGGCGCGTGCAGCTTGCCATCGCCACTCATGCCGCGGACCTCGTAGCTGGCGAGTTTTTCCCGCGCGTCACGCTCGGCCTGACGAGCCGTGATCAGCTCCTGGGTCGTCCCGAGTTTCAGGTCATAACGCTCCTGCGCGGCAGCCAGACTCTGCGCAGCAAGGGTTACAGCGGTGCGCGCGGCTTGCAGCTGCAGCCTCGCGTCCGGGCTGGGAGCGACCTCCATCACCACATCACCGGCGGCAACGCGCGACCCCGCCACCGCATGGACGGATACGACGACGGATTCATAGGTCGCGGGCGTAGTGCGTTCCGACGCCGGTGCCGATTCGACGACCCCGAATGCTTCGATCGTCTGCGCGAGCGGCTGACTCTTCAGCGGCACGGTCTCGACCCGGGCGGCGGGCTTTATTTCCGCTTCGGCTTCTTGCGACCCGTGGTGTACGAACAGGAAGACTAGCGTCGCCACGACGGCGGCGAGCAGAACGGCAATGACGATTCGCTTATTCATGGGAACGATTGATCACGACGAAGCGCGGTTGAGAAGGGGGCGGCCGGTGGCAATTTCGAGGGCGACGCTGAGCTCGAGCACGTCCTGCCGGAGCTTGCTTTGCTCCATCCGGCGGGTGGCGAGCGCGGCCTGCGCGTCGCGGTAGGCGAGCACGTCGGCATTGTGACTTTGAAACGCCTTGTCGTAGGAAGCGGCGAGTTGCTCCAGATCCGGCAGAGACCGGCTGGCTTCCTCGAGTTGTCTGCGGGTGGCGGTGAGGTTTTCGAGGATCTGCCGTACTTCGGCCCGCGCTTCGGCGACGCGCGCGTAATACTCGTCGAAGAGTTGCTGGCGGGTGGCCTTGGCGCCGGCGATCACGCCCTGCCTGCGATCGAACAGGGGCAGCTCGATGCTGACCCCGCCGCCGAGGGTCTTCACGTCGCTGGTGTCGTTGGCTTTCGAGAAATTCAGGCCGATCTTCGGAAACTGCGATTTGACCGCCGCGCGCAGGGTGGCCTCCTGGCTGCGATAGCCGAGCGCGAGCGCGACAAGATCGAGCCGCCGGTTCTCGATGCCCGCGATCAACTCGTCGGTGGCCCGCGTGTCGTCTGCAAGCACCGGAAACGTCGTGCCGGGCTTGATCTCGATATCCTGGTCGACCGGCTGCGCGAGTGCGAGATTGATCGCGAGCCGATCGGCAGTGATCGCCTGCTCCAATGCCAGGCGAGTGTTGCGTGCCTGAGTGAGGAGGTCGGTTGCCGTCACCAGTTCCCCCATGGTTTTATGGCCTCCTGCGAGCCCCTGCCGCAGCGCGACTATGTTCGCCTCCAGGCCGTTCTCGATAGTGACGGCGAATGGCAGCTGCATCCGCATGGCCAGCAGCCTGAACGCCCGCAGCCGGGTATCCTGCGCGACCTGCCATTCAGTCCAGGCTACCTGCAGGTCCACGGCCTTGGCGTTGTCACGGGCCGCTGCCACTTCGTCGTGCCGGACGAGCAGAGCACTGACGTCCCAACTCAGGCCCGTCGTATGGGCGGCCACGTAGGACGGGTCGGCGTTGCCGTGCGGAATGTCGATGCTTTGGCTGAATTGCGGATTCGGTAAAATCCCGGCCTGGATCACCTGTGCCTGCGCGACACCGCGCTGGTCACGCAACGCGCGCAGCCCAGGGCTCACGATGACGGCCATCACCGCGAGTTCGTCGGGCGAGAAGCCCCCGTTGCCGTCGATCACTATCGGTTGGACCAGGGGGTGCTCGAGGCTGGCGGCCGCCACTTTCACCCGGTCGATTGGCATGGGCGCCAGCGCCTTGTCGCGTGCCGCATCGTTCAGAGGCATGGCGTGATAAAAGGAGCACCCGGTGAGCAGCGTGCTCAGCACGGCCGCCACCGCGATCGCGACGCGACTGCAGCGGCCCCGGTTGGCACACTGAGCGTGATTTGGGCTGAATGTCACCATGAGTGATTCTCGCGAAGAGCCGTGTGTTACTCGCCGACGACCAGTACGACGAAGCTCTCGGCCGCCATCACGGGCCTCGGCTTGGGACTTTGTGCGGTGGGTTGCGGCGTCGGTCCGAACTTGGCGGTGGGCAGATACGCTCGTCCGTTACGCTCATCCAGGGCGATCGTGCGCGCGAACGGCTCCGTCTTGACTGTCTGAATCGTGGGGTATTTATCCCCCGCGCCTCCATCCACGACGCTCAGCGTGCCATCGCGATTGGAGACGAGGATACGTTTCGTTTTGGGATCGAACACCGCTCCATCCGGATCTTCACCGATCGCCGCTGTTGCCACGACCTTGCCACTGTTGCTGTCGAGTACCACGAGCTTGTTGTTACCGCAGGCGGCAAAGAGCCGGTGCCGCTGCTTGTCGAAAGCGAGCCCGGTCGGTTCTTCCCCCGGAAGCGTGGACCAGGTGGCCAGCTGCGCCAGGGTGTGGGTATCGAACACGTGAACGACGTTCTGCTCCTCATCGTTCACGAAGGCGTGCCCCTGGCCATCGAGCTGCATCTCCTCGAGCTTGCCGCCCGCGAGCGGCACCGTCGCGATGATCGCGCCGCTGATGGCGTCGATGACGGAAACGTCGCCGGTCTCGGCCCCGTTTACCACGAACACGCGGTGCGTCTCGGGATCGTAGTTGATGGAGTCGGGCTTGACGCCGGTGTATTTGATCACCCTAAGCGTCTTCAGCGTCGCCAGATCAAACATCGTGACGGTGCGTGCGAGCCCGTTGCTGGTGAAGCCGTGGCCGAATTCCGTGGCGAAGGCGATCCCATGCACTCCGGCCGTGTCGGAGATCTCACCGACCTTTTTGCCGGAGTCGGAGTCGAGCACTTCCACGCGCATGCCATGCGCCACGAAGAGGCGATGCGAGGCCGGATCCAGCCGCAGGTAGTCGTAACCCGTGTCCTGGCCGCCCACCGCATAACGTGCGATCACGTGGTAGTTGGGAGAGGTGGCGGCAGAGGCGGCATTGCAAGCTGCAAAGGCGCCGGCGGCAAGGAATGCAATACCGATGGTGCGTTTTCTCAAGTTAGTCCTCTCGAGGCCGCGGACCTTCCGTGGCCATTTCCGGGAAGGCGACAGTAAACGGTCATCCTGACAAGAACCTGAAGGCATCCTGAATGGAAATTCAGAAAACCGGCGCAGGCTCGTGCTTTGGGCCCGCGGCCGTATACTTGAGTGCGGTACCCGCCTGCCTGCGCGGGCCGGATCGGTCCCCGGAGCGCCTCGTGTCGTGAAAATTCTGATTGTCGAAGACCAGCAGCGCCTCGCCCAGCTTCTGAAGCAAGGACTCACCGAGCGCTCCTACACGGTGGCCTGGGCCCGCTCCTGCGCCGCCGCTCGCGATGCATTGTGTGAGACATCCTACGACCTCATCATTCTGGATCTCGGGCTGCCGGATGGGGACGGACTGGATCTGCTGCGCGAGTGGCGCAAGGGCGGATTCAAGGAGCCGGTGCTGATCTTGAGCGCCCGCGATGCCGTTCAGGACCGGGTCAAAGGCCTGGACGTGGGGGCCGACGACTATCTCTCGAAGCCATTCAGCCTCGAGGAGCTGCTGGCCCGCGTGCGCTCGCAGTTGCGGCGGCAATCCGATGTGAAAGAGACCGTACTGGAGCGGGGAGCCCTGCGTCTGGACCTGCTGAAGCAGACCGCTCATCTCAATGGCCAACCCGTCGATCTCACGCGGCGGGAGTTCGCGCTGCTCGAGATCTTCATGCAAAACCCGGGACGCATCCTCACGCGCACGCTCATCTCGGAAAAGATCTGGGCCTCGCACTTCGATGTGGACACGAACCTGCTGGATGTCTACATGAGCCGGCTGCGGGCGAAGCTCGAGAAACAATTGGACAAGCCGCTCTTCAAGACCGTGCGCGGCGTCGGCTACCAGCTGCTGTGAAATCGATCAGTCTGCGTCTGGCCGCATGGTACGCACTCGCGGCGACCATCACCCTGGCCTGCCTGTTCGTGGTCGGCTACCAGCTGCTGCAGAAATACCTCGTCCATGGCCTCGATCTGCTGAACACCGCCGAATTCCAGCAGATCCGCGCCCGCCTGGGTTCGGACTACGCGACGCTCGACTCCGCGGTCATCGACGAGCGGATCCGCGAGACGACGGAATACGCCTCCGTCCTCTTCTACATCGACATCGACAGCCACCGGCAGGATGGCATCCTGTTCTACTCCAACAATCTGGAGCGGCGGCCCATCCCGGACGTCAAGGGCGAACAATTCTACAACGCGAAGATGAAAGGCATCGGCGAGCTGCGCGTCGCGGAATTTCCGTTGCCGCCCTTCGATGTCACGGTGGCCACCCCCTTGCGGCAGATCCGCAAGGTCATGGAGGCTTACGTAGAGGTCTGCTCGGCTCTGCTCGGGGCGATGCTCGTATTGAGCGTCGTCATCGGTGTCGCATTGAGCCGGGTTGCCCTGCGGCCGGTGCGTCTCATACACGAGACCGCCAGACGAATCGGGTCGGATAATCTGAGCGAGCGTATCCCGGTCGGGCAGGTGCGTGACGAGATCTCCGAGCTGGCGCAGCTGCTGAATCAGATGTTCGACCGCCTCGAGTATTCGTTCAATCAGATCCGGCGCTTCACGGCGGAAGCCTCCCACGAGCTCAAGACTCCCCTGTCGCTCGTGCGCCTGCAGGCTGAAAAGCTCCTCGTGAGCGGCGCTCTGGCGCCGGCCCACGAAGAAGCCCTGCAGATCCAGCTCGAAGAGGTTGCGCGCCTGAGCCGGATCATCGAGGAATTGCTGTTTCTCTCGCGCGCGGAGGCGCGCGCCATCACGCTTGCCCTCGAACCCCACGATCCGGTGCTCTTCCTGCAGATGTTCGCCCAGGACGCGCGCGTACTGGCCGAGCACCATGGCCGGCAATTCGCACTGATCAGCGAGGGGCAAGGCATGGTCGCTTTCGAGGAGCACCGCATCCGTCAGGTTCTGTTGAATCTTCTTGCGAACGCGTTTGATGCCTCGCCGCACGAGAGCCTAATCACTTTGCATTCGTCAGTGGGTGACGGGGTCTGGCGCGTGAGCGTCGCAGATCAGGGTCCCGGTGTGCCGGCCGACCAGCGCGAACGCATCTTCGAGCGCTTCGTGCGCCTGGACCGTCAGGGCGGCGAGCGCACTGACGGCGGGGACAACGGCAGCGGCCTGGGACTCGCGATATGCCGTGGCATCATCGAGCTCCACCACGGGCGGATCCGAGCTGAGAGCGGCGCCGACGGGCGGGGGCTTCGCGTGGTATTCGAGATACCCTGTACGCTGTGACCGGCATTCACTATCGCCGCCTCGACGGGATAGAGCTTCACCGAACCGGTCGAGTCAGACGAACGTGCCCTGCTCCGGAAGGCTGAACGAGAACGTCGCGCCGCGATCCTCCTGCGCCTGCGCCCAGATTTTGCCGCCATGGCGCTCGACGATCCGCTGCGCGATCGACAGGCCGACGCCGGTGCCTTCGAACTCGTCGGCCCGGTGCAGGCGTTGAAAGATCCGGAACAGCTGATCCGCGTGGCCCATATCGAAGCCGGCACCGTTATCCGCCACGGAATACGTGCTGCCGCCCGTCTGCATCGATCCCTCTATCCGGATGACAGCGCTGGGCCGCTGCCGGGTGAATTTGAGCGCGTTGGACACGAGGTTGACGAACACCTGCCGCAACAGCGAAGGGTCGGCGGCGGCCTGAGGCAGCTCGCCCACCCTGATCTCGATCTTCCGGTCCCCCTCGAGCGGGCGCAGCTCGCTGACCACCTCGTGCACGAGGCTTGCGACGTCGACCGGCTCCTTGCTCAGCGCCTGGCGCCCCAGGTGCGACAGGCGCAGCAGATCCTCGATCAACTGCGCCATGCGCAGCGCCTGCCCCGAGATCGTCGTCACGTGCGCCTGTGCGCCCGATGGCATCCGGGCGCCAAAGTCCTCCAGCAGCACCTGGACGAGGCCTGCGATCGTGCGCAGCGGAGCGCGCAGATCATGCGACACGGAGTAGCTGAACGCTTCCAATTCGCGGTTCGCGGCGCGCAACTCACGGTTGGCCGCTTCGAGTTCAACCGTGCGTTCGCCCAGTCGTTGCAAGAGCGCCGTGTTTTCACGGCGGAGGCGCTGCATGGCCTGCGTTCGGGCGAGCATCCGGAGAATGACGCTGAGGTTGAATGGCTTGAGAATGTAATCGAGCGCACCGGCCTTCATGGCTTCGACCGCCGTTGCGATCGTACCGTGGCCGGTCATGACGATACCCACCACGTCGGGATCGATTCTGTTCACGGCGCGCAGGAACGCGATTCCGTCCATCTCCGGCATGGTGAGATCGGTGAGCACGATGTCGAATTTCCCGGCGCGCAACGCGTCCAGCGCTTGCGCCACCGACGTGAAGCCGGTCGCGGAGTAGCCCTCCGGGATGAGGGTTTCGCACAGCGCCTGAACCTGCGCGAGCTCATCGTCGACGATGAGCAGTCGGGTGGGCATCGTCGCGCTATCCATCACTCTCCCGCAAAAGGCGCTAAGCGTGCAGTCGGTCGGCAATCAACTCTATCCAATGCCGTACGGGTACGGACGTGCCGCCGCGAATGTGGGTGAGGCACCCGATGTTGGCGGTTGCGATAACAGCTGGACTGCCTTGGCTCAACGCGGCCACTTTATCGGCGCGCAACCGCTCAGACAACTCAGGCTGCAGTATCGAATAGGTGCCCGCGGAGCCGCAACACAGATGGCCGTCCGGCACCGGAGTGAGTGAGAATCCCGCCTCGACCAGCAGGGATTCGACCGCCCCGTTGATCTTTAAACCGTGCTGCAAGGTGCAGGGCGAATGAAACGCGACCTTGACCTCTGCCAAAGCTGGCGCGACCGGCGCTGCACCAATCGCTGTCCCGGAAGCGCGGGCGGCATGACGCAACGCTTGCCGTAGCGCTCCAGCTTCGGCGAGCATGACCTGGCTGATGTCGCGGGCAAGCTCGCTCACCCGCGCCGCCCGTTCGGCATAGTCGGGATCCTCCCTCAGCAGATGGCCGTAGTCGCCGACCATCAGCGAACAGGCGCTCGCGGTTACGATGATCGCCTCGACACCGGACTGAACGTGAGGCCACAGTGCGTCGATATTGCGCCGGAGCTGTTGCAAAGTCTCGTCGTGGGCGGACAGATGATGTGCAACGGCACCACAACATCCCGCCCCGGTGGCGCGTAGCGCCGAGATGCCGATTTCGTCCAACACCCGGGCAGCGGCAATGTTGATACCCGGTTCCAGCGCCGGCTGAACACACCCTTCCAGAACGATCATTCTGCGTTGATGGCGCGCGGCCGGCCAAAGCAGCTGCCGGGAGGATGAGGTGCGCCTCTGCGGAATCTTCACCCGGATTTCACGCGGTAGAATCCAACGCGCCATGCGCGCAAGGCCCAGCAGCGTCGCGAAGCGCCGCCTGTGAGGCAACATCTTACGGAGCACATAACGTTTCAGCGCCGAAAGGGGCGGCCGTTCGACCCGCTCCTCGGTTATCGCACGCCCGATGTCGAGCAATCTCCCGTACTTCACCCCCGACGGGCAGGTGGTTTCACACGCGCGACACGTGAGGCAGCGATCGAGATGCAATTGCGTGCGCGCAGTGACCGGCTCTCCCTCAAGCATCTGCTTCATGAGATAGATGCGGCCCCGGGGACTGTCCAGCTCGTCGCCGAGCAACCGGTAAGTGGGACAGGTGGCCAGACAAAAGCCGCAATGCACGCAGGAGCGCAAAATGGCGTCGGCTTCGCGTCCCTGCGGGGTGTCCCGGATCATTTCGGCGAGAGTGGTCTGCATGTCCCGATTCAACCAGTTCGTAGCACGTTCTGGCAATGAGCCCCTGGCAACGAGCAGTGGCCATGCCTGCGCCCTCGCGCGAGCTGCGTTCTTGCGCCGACATGGCGGCGGGCGTGCGGATCTGAAGCGCTAGCGGCCGCCATCACCGGCGGCCAACTCCTCGGCGACCCGCTCGAGATGCAGCAAGAGCTGCTTGAGACCTGCCACCGCCGAAGGCTCGAACTGCTGCAGCAGCCTGGCCTCGTATTCGAGCGCGACCGGTGCGACTTCCCGGTATAAGCGAGTACCGGCCTTGGCAAGCGCGAGGCGATGCGAGCGGCCATCCGCATCGTGGGGCGCGCGCTGAACGAGTCTGCGTTTCACGAGACCCTGAGTCGCCCGACTCACCGTCACTTTGTCCATGACGGTGCGAGAGCCTATGGCCTGCTGCGTGAGCGGGCCGTCCTCGGCCAACACCGCGATGAGGCGCCACTGCGCAATGGTGAGCCCGAAGCGATCCTCGTAGGCGCGGGCAATGAGCCGGGACACGGCATTGGAAGCAACGGATAACCGGTACGGCAGATAGCTGTCGAGCTTCAGGCTGGAAATCGGCTCACCGGCCGCGCTAGACATTCTCGCCCACGGTGAGGACACCACGCCGGATCTGATCGAGCTCCAGGGATTCGAACAGCGCCTTGAAATTGCCCTCGCCGAAGCCTTCGTTGCCCTTGCGCTGGATGATCTCGAAGAAGATCGGGCCGATTGCATTTTCGGTGAAGATCTGCAGCAGCAGGCCCTGACCTTCGGTAGGGGCTCCGTCGATGAGAATGCGATTCGCCCGCAGCCGCTCGACGTCTTCCCCATGCCCCGGCACCCGCGCGTCGATCCCGTCGAAGTACGCTTCCACGGTGTCCTGGAAACGCACGCCTCGGGCACGCATGTTTTGCACCGTGGCGTGGATGTCGGCGGTCCCGAGCGCCAGGTGCTGAATGCCTTCTCCCTGGTAGGCGTGCAGAAACTCCTCGATCTGCGACTTGTCGTCCTGGCTCTCGTTCAGCGGGATGCGGATCTTGCCGCAGGCACTGGTCATGGCCTTTGAAAACAGGCCGGTGACCTTGCCCTCGATGTCGAAATAACGGATCTCGCGGAAATTGAACACCCGCTCGTAGAAGTCCGCCCAGGTCCGCATGTTGCCGCGGGACACGTTGTGCGTCAGATGATCGAGGTAGGTGAGGCCGACACCGTTCGCTTTCTCCAGCGCGGCGGCGCCTTCGATGGGAACGAAATCGATCTCGTAGATCTCCTGCGCGCCGTAGCGATCGACGAGGTAGAGATAGGAGCCGCCGATGCCCTCGATGGCCGGAATGTTGAGCTCCATCGGTCCCACCGGCCCCTTCACTTCCCGTGCGCCGCGCTCGAGAGCGAGCCGCAGGGCCTTTCCGGCATCCTTCACGCGAAACGCCATCGCGTTGGCCGAGGGACCGTGCGCCTGCCGGAACTTCGCGGCGGGCCCCTGCGGCTCCATGTTCAGGATGAAGTTGATGTCGCCCTGACGATAGCGGAGCACGTTCTTGGACTTGTGCTTGGCCACGGCGGTGAATCCCATGGCGGTGAATTGGCGGGCGATGGCCTGCGGATCCGGGCCCGTGAACTCCACGAACTCGAAGCCATCGGTACCCAGCGGATTGTCCAGTAGATCACGGCTCATCAGGCGACTCCTCGGGCGCGCAGGGGCGCGCGCTCCTCGAAGGGGCATGGTAAGCCCGGGCGGCATGTAGTTTCAAATGAAACTATATGCCCCTCGCCGCGGGGGCGGCGCCCGGGAGGGCGCAGGGCCATTGGCGCGCGTCAACGGCGAACCGGGCAAACAGGGGGTCTTATTTCGGGCGACGCCCCAGGGCCCAGACATAGGCGGCCACGGCCGAGACCTGGCTCGGGGACAGTTGCGCCCCGCCCATGGGCGGCATGGGATTGCGATAGTTTTTTGGAGCCGGTACACCGTTCACGATCGTCTGTTTGATGCCGGGCAGGCTGCCGTCGCTCCACACCCACTTGCCTGCTGTCAGGTCGGGTCCCAGCGGCGACCCTGAGCCATCGGAGCCATGACATCCGGTGCAGAGCGCACCGCCCGCCTGCCCGGTGAATACGCGCTGACCCAGCGCAACGGTCTTGGCAGTCGCACCCGGCGGCACCGGCAGAGCGCTTGCCGCTGCAGCCCCCGCATCCTTGTGCAGGCCTTCTGGCGGCTTCGCCTTGGTGCCAGCCGCTGTACCGACCGAGGGAGAGGCGGGGGATACTGATTCGAGTTTCGCAGCCGCGTCGCCGCTGTAAGTGATCTTCCAGATGCGTCCGTGTTGGTCATCACTTACATACAAGGCGCCATCCGGGCCCACGGCGAGTCCCGATGGCCGGTGCTCGGCCCTGCCCGGTTCCTTGTGCGCACCGGCAAAGCCATCGGCGAAGATCACGTACTTGCCGGATGCCTTGCCATTCGACAGAGGCTGGAAGACGAGGTTGTAGCCGCCCTGGGGGAATGGTGCCCGGTTCCATGAGCCATGGAACGCGATGAACGCCCCACCCTGGTAGGCGGCGGGAAACTGCTTGCCGGAATAGATCGTCAGATCGTTCGGCGCCCAATGTGCGGGAAACGCGGCGACCGGCGCTCGTTTGTCCGCGCACTCGCCTACCGCCTTGCCGCCGTCACCGCCGTACTCCGGAGCGAGCACGAGTTTGTTCTGCATGCCGTCGTAATAACATTCGGGCCAGCCATAGTCGGCGTCCTTCTGCACCGACAGGAGCTCTTCCGCCGGCAGCTCAGCGCCCTGCTTCGGGGTGTAGAGCCGCGCCCAGTTGTCGCCCAGCTGGTCGCGGCCATGTTGGGTCGCGTAGAGCCCGGTACCGGCGGCATCCAGCACGATGCCATCGGCGTTGCGGATTCCCGTCGCGTATCGGCCGGCCGGAGAGAATACCTGGCCGGTCTGGTTCGCGTCGTAACGCCAGATGCCACCACGAGTCTCGAGCTCCGTGCAAGGCTTGAGCCCCGGCGTGTTCGCAGTACGATTCTCCTTCTGACAGGAGTTGGTCGCCGAACCGAGATCGACATACAGGGCGCCATTCGCATCGATGGCGAAGGGATGCATCGGGTGATCGCCCGTGAGCGGCAGACCCGAAACGATGGTTTCGGCTTTGCCCATCGGCGCGAGCGCGCCCGCCGGCAGAGCGAAGCGGATGATGCGATCGTTCATCTCAGCGAACAGCGCACCGTGGTATAGCGCGATGCCGGTGCCGCCGGCACTGCCGGTTTTTACGGTATCGCCGAAGCGAACGTTGACGTCTGCATGGCCTTTGCCGCTCGTGTCCTGCAGAGCAATGAGAAAGCCCCCGTCGGGAGGTGTGTCGTTGCCGTAATACGTGCCGCTCCAGGTATTGACGTAGACCACTCCGTTCGGCGCCACCACGAGATGACGCGCATGTCCCACTTTGTCCGCGAACACGGTGGCGCAGAAACCATGCGGTAGCTTGAGACCGCCGTTATCGTCCGGACAAGCGCCGCCTGAAGTTGTGGTGGCAGCCGTGCGCGCATCTTGCGCAAAGCTCGGCAGACCGGCCGCCAGCGCAACCCCGCCGACCAACAACACACGAAGCCACGGCAGGCGCACGGTACGGCCCGCAGGCCTGGAATCGAGCGAAACGTCACGGTTAAGCACGATGAGCCTTCTTTCGAACGGATGGCGGGGCCTGGAATCTTACTCGAAAACGGCACGCGCGAGCGCCGGTCTGTGCCGGGAGGCACGCTGCTATGATGTCCGGACGAGGTGGCTTGAGAAAGATGGCCGATAACTCCGATACCGAACGATCGCTGGAAGCCGACATTGCCGCGGTGGGCCGGATCGACGCCATTCCTCGTATTCTGGAGGTCGTCTGCCGCACGACCGGAATGGGGTTTGCCGCGGTGGCGCGAGTGACCGAGAACCGGTGGATCGCGTGCTCGGTTCGTGACGACATCGCCTTCGGTCTGCAGCCGGGCGGCGAGCTCAAGGTCGAGACTACGATTTGCAATGAGATCCAGCACCACCGCAAACACGTGGTCATCGACCACGTGGTCCTGGACGCAACCTATCGTGCGCATGCCACGCCCGCCCGCTACGGCTTTCAGAGCTACATCTCGGTGCCCATCGTGCTCAAGGACGGCTCATTCTTCGGCACCCTCTGCGCCATCGATCCGAAACCGGCACGGCTGAACACCCCCGAAATCACGGGGATGTTCCAACTGTTCGCGGATCTCATCGCATTCCACCTCGACGCACAACAGCGGCTCGAGACGACGGAGGCCAGCCTGTCGAGCGAGCGCGAGACCGCGGTATTGCGCGAGCAGTTCATTGCCGTTCTCGGCCATGACCTGCGGTCCCCGTTGTCCTCCATCGCCGCCGGCGGCCAGGTGCTGCTGAAAACCCCGCTGAATGACAAGGCCGTCTCGATCGTCGCCCTGATGCAAAAGAGCGTCCAGCGGATGGCGGGGTTGATCGACAACGTACTGGATTTCGCGCGCGGACGGCTGGGAGGCGGCCTCGTCCTGCATCGTAACTCCAACGAACCGCTGCAGCCGATGCTGGCACAGGTGATCGATGAGCTGCGTAGTGCGTGGCCGGATCGAACGATAGTGTTTACCGCCGATCTGCCCACGCCGGTCAGTTGCGACCGCAGCCGCATCGGCCAGCTGGTCTCGAACCTGACTTCGAATGCGCTCACGCATGGCTCGGCCAACACTCCCGTCCGGGTGGCGGCGGCGATCCACGCCGGCACTTTCGAGCTCGCGGTGGCCAATTCAGGGGCCATGATCCCGGCATCGATGCTCGAGAAGCTGTTTCAACCGTTCGTGCGCGCCGCGGCGCAGCCCGAACAACAGGGTCTCGGCTTGGGCCTCTACATCGCGAGCGAGATCGCCAAGGCGCATGGCGGCACACTGACGGTCACGTCCACAGCCGTCGAAACCCGCTTTACGTTCAAAATGCCGGTGAGCTGAAGCCAACTACCCTTGCGCGGGGGTCGAGCTCGACGCAGGGCGCAGGCGGGCCCGCACTTCGGTCACCCGACCGTGCAGCGACTCGAGTGCTTTGGCGCCGCCGGGACTCAGAAACTCCACCACCGCGCCCGCCCGAGCGCTGTGCGTGGCGGCGACCTTCAGCGCAACCAGGCTCGGCACCGCGATCACGATGCCCGCCACACCCCAGAACCAGCCGCCGAACCATACCGCCAGGAACACCAGGATGGGATTCAAGTCGAGTCGCCGCCCGACCAGCAGCGGCTGCACGACCTGGCCCTCGAGGGTAGCCAGCGCAAGATAACTGCCCACGGCGGCAAATACATGCGCGAGGTCGTTGAACGAGACCAGCGCAACGATGGCCAGCAGCAGGAGCGTCGTCGCAGACCCGACATAAGGGATGAAGTTGAGAACACCCGCGACTGCTCCCCACAGAAACGGATTCGGCATGCCGAGCAACAGCATGACCGCCGCGGTGGCCAATCCGAGTCCGAGATTGATGAGCGCGATCGTCCCGTAGTACCGGCCCAACTCCGTGCGGATCGCCTCTATGACCCGCAGCGCGTGCGCCGCATGCAAGTCGGAGGCTACCGAGGCGGCCATGCGCGCCAGCATCGGGGGGCCACCCGAGAGCAGGAACAATGCCAGGATGATGATGGTCATGACGCTGACGAGAGTTGACCCGGTTGCCGAAATGACCTCGGACCCGCTGAGCGGTGCGGCGGCAGGCGCAGCGGGTGCCGCATTCGGCGGCGGTGCACCCGGATTGCCGATTTGCCCGGCGCGGTGGCTCAATCCCTCGAGTCGATGCATCAGCCGTTCGGCGGGACGTACCTTTCTTTCGACCGTCTGCAAGGTACGCGGGGCGTTTGCGAACCACTGCTGCGCCGGCTCGATGAGTGCATTCGTGGCGGCGCCGATGCCCACGATGAGAATCAGCAGCATGAGAAAGGCACCGATCGCGCGCGGCAGCCGGTGGCGATGCAAGCCCTCCACCGCACTCGAGAGCACCAATGCAAACAGGAGGGCGAGAGCGACGGGAATGAACACTTCATGTGCGAAGTAGAGCAGCCCGGCCACTGCTGCCGTCGCCAGCACGGCTAACGCCCGGGAAGCTCGTGCCATGTGACGGGCCGCGCCCGTGAACGGTTCCGGGAGTCTGGTATCCGACGTTGTCATGAGCTCTCTCCCAGCAGCGAACATAGGCACGGACAGTATTGTAACGGTTACGCCCACGTTTCGTTCCGCAAGTGCTCGGCGGACAGCCCTCGTCCCGGGAGCCACGCCCCGGCGGCCGGCCTGCTCGGGTACGTTGCTTGCGGTCAAACACGTAACCAATAGCGCGGCACATGAGGGGATCGAAAAATGGATCTGCTGCTAGTTTTGATTCTGCTGTTACTCCTCTTCGGTGGCGGGGGCGGCTTGTATTGGGGTATGGGCGCGGGCTGGGGACTCGGTCCGATCGGCCTCATCGTTCTCGTACTCGTCGTGGTTTACCTGCTGTACGGGTATCGCGGACGACGGGGGCCGCCTCTTTAAGTAAGAAGGTGCGTTGACAAGGAGTGCGCGCCTTTCTGAGCGCGCCGGTGGGGCCGTTTCGCGTACTGGGCACCCTTCAGAGTGAGCGGGCGCGGAGTCGTCGTGGGCTTCAACGGCGTAAACCGGGTGGGCAGGAAGCGTTCACTGAAGGATAGGATCGCGCGGCCCGACCGCCGGGGCGTGGCCCGTCATCGCGCGCCCCCGCTCGGGGCGATCGGTGAGATTTTCGACTCGTAGGCGCGCGGGCGCCGATCGATCCATGCCACCACAACCTTCTCAGCCGACCAATCAAGCCGAGTGAGGCCGCGCGGCGTGGCAGGCTGGCTTCGCGCCGTGCGGCGCGCGTGCCCGCCGCCAGAATGAAACGGTGCCGCCGGAATCGCTGTGTGATGTTGGTGATCGCGGCGGCCTCACATGCGTCGTCAGCGCAAGTTCAGCGCGCCTCACGGGTCCGCTGACGTGAATTGCATGCTACGTCACCCGCTGGTTTTGGTCACCGGCACGCTAAGGTCTGCACGGCCGTCGCAACGAGGCTTGGAAGATTGCTCCCGGACGTTACCTGTATCTCTTCAGTGACAAGCCAGCTCGCGCTTTGCGTTATTTGGCCCTGGTGCACCGCCCGCCGCTAGGGGCGGCCCTCGTTGCGCGGCTGGACCCGGTGCGTCAATGCCCAAAGTGCGTGCAGCCGCGACAGGACGCCGTCCACTTGTGTGCAATCACCTGCCCTCATCGTATGCGATTCGTTGTCGGCCGAGTTGGCATCTACGTAGCCCGCCACTGAATCCGCCGAAAAAACAAGCTCCCAAGCGCGAACGCCAGCCTTCCAGCCGCGCTCACTCGAAATTGGCATGGCATTTGCTTTGTTTTGCTTTGCTTGCGTGCCCCAACGCATTGGGGCAACCACTGTGACGCAACGCCTGGCACCGGGGCCGCGCGAGCGCAAGTTGTTCAAATCGAATTGCGTCGTTCGGTGGACACCCATTCGGTACTGACAGAAGAATAAACATCATGACTTGCGCATTCAAAAAATATGTCGGTATCGCTACCGTCCTGTTCCTGACATCCGCGGGCGGACTGGAGGCCCAGACCGCCACGGGCAGCGCGTCGCCGGGAGGCGCGTCGAGTGGCACTGACGTGCTCGAAGAAGTCGTGGTGGGCGGCGTTCGGCTGGAGGACCAGGTGAGCCCGTTGCAGCGGCGGGTAAGCTCCGTGTTAGGAATCGAGATGTCCGTCCTGGATACTCCGCGGTCGGTCACGGAGATCAATTCCGCACAAATCCGCGACGAGTCGATCGTCGACGTCACCGATTTCGACAAGATCACCTCGAGCGCCTACACCAACAATCAGTTTGGCGGCCCCAACGTGCCGTTTCTGCGAGGGCAGGCGGCCGAGGTCTTCCAGAATGGCATGCTGCGTACGCCGCGCTCGGACGGGCAGCCCTTGAGCTTCAACTCCGTCGAGGGGTTCGACATAGTCAAGGGGCCGGCGGACGTCGTGTACGGTCCCACCGGAAGCGTCGGAGGATACGTGAACCTCGTTACCAAGCGCCCGTACTTCGACGGCCAGCACACAACGACGACGCTCACCTACGGCAGTTACGCGACCAGGAAGGCCCAGCTCGACGTGAGTGGCCCGGTGAGCGACAAGCTCGCCTACCGTGTGAGCTATGAGGGCAACTTCTCCGGGAGCTACTACCGCTACGGCTATGATCATTCCTCCGATGTGTACGCCGCGCTGCGTTATCTCCCCAATTCACAACTGACGATTGATTTCAACGCCGAGTTCTATACCGCGCATTACACCGAGAATACCGGCATCAACCGGCCGACACAGCTCCTCATCGACCAGGGCCTCTACTACCAGGGCACCGGCGTCAGTCCCTTCACGGGCTCCGGACAGGATCCGAGGGGCTTCCTCTCGGTGGTCGACGTGACCGCAGTCGTACCCATCAATCGCAGTTATCAACTCGTCGCTCCCGACGACCACGATAAAGGCAGCAACTTCCAAGCCCAGCTGGACATCACCGACGTGCTCAGCGACACGCTGACCCTGGCGAACAAGGCTTACTTCGAGGACTATTCGCAACTGCAGCTCGAGTACGCGCAGCGCTACTACAACAACATCAGGGAATCCTACAATTTCGAGGACCGCCTCGAACTACGCGGCAACTTCGCCGGCAACCAGTTCATTACCGGCCTCGCCTACCGCTTCATGCATGTGCTGGCCTATGGAGACTTCTTCAACGAATACCTGAACGCGACGGACATCACGGGCAACCCCGCGGCTTTTCCCATCACGACGAACCTGTTCGGCGTTCTGCCCGTTCCAGGCAGCCCGAGCCAATTTGCGACGCCGGGCGCCTCCTACGACAGCGCTGCCTATCCGAACTCCATTCTCAATACTCAGGATCAGACTTCGAATCAGGTGGGGGTGTTTTTCCAGGACGTCTATCAACTGACGAGCAGACTGAGTGTGCTCGGGGGCGTACGCGTCGATGTCATCCATGAGAGCCTGACCGACCCTCTGCCCCCGCCGGGATTTGCCGCCGCGCACGCGACCACGACGCAGGGCGAGGAGGCGGTGGACGCAAGCATCACCTACAAGACGGCCCCGTGGAACACCCTTTACGTGACGGCGGACTTCAACGAGTCGCCCGTGACGACGAACGGCGGCGGATTCGCCGGGTTCACCGGCGACACGATCCTGGCAAGCGACTTTCACATCAAGAACTTCCTCTATGAGGCCGGCTCCAAGACGGCGCTCGCCGACAACACGCTGTATCTCACGAGCGCCGCTTTTTTGCAGAAGCGATCGCAGAACGACCAGTTCGGCAATACGACGCGCATCGAGGCGCTGGGGGCCGAGCTGGAAGCCAACTACCAGCCCAACAGGAATTTCTCGGCAACGGCGGCGTACAGCTATCTGAACGCACGGCTTCCGGGTGCGGGGGGCAGCCTGGCGTTTACGCGGAACGTCTACGATGCATTCGCGCCCCCGTACGGAAACGGCACGGGAAGCCCGAACTTCAGTCCGCTGCCCGTCAGAAATTACCGCCTGCCGGGTGTGCCCAGCGAGCTCTTCAGCGCCTTCACAAAATACCGCACGAACCTGGGGCTCGGCGCCAGCGTGGGTGTTGTAGTGACCGGGCCCATCAACACGTCGTATCTCGGCAACGTCACGCTACCGACGCAATACACCCTGGACAGCACGCTTTTCTACGAGACCACGCGCTGGGGTGTGCACGCGAACTTCTACAACGTGACGAACCGGAAGAACTGGATTGCTCAATCCGGAGCGGTGGGCAATGACCTCATCGCAGCGGCCCTGCCCTTCCACTTTCAGGCCAGCGTCAACTATCGGTTCTAATGTCCACCGGGCAAGCGACCGGCCACCTTAAAAAGCATCCATCCGAGACAGCTCAAGTGCCCATGACAAAATCCCACGAGTCCAATTTCGTCGACGCGAAGCGCTGCGGCGCAATCATTCTCCTGGCCGCCTGCTGCGCGCCGCTGCTGGCAAAACCGGGCAACGAGGTTCCGACGGCGACCCGGGTAGCGCACCCGATTGAATTCAGCGAGGAAACCCGGATCCGGCAGGATCTCGTTCAAGTCGCCCTGGCGAGAGAGACTGCGGACCTCGTAATACGGGGAGCTACCGTTCTGGACGTCTTCACGCTCACGTGGGAGCCCGATCAGGACATCGTGGTCCGCGGCAAGCGCATTGCCTGGGTCGGCCCTTCCGGACAGTGGAAGGGCAAATACTCGAAGGTGTTCGAGGCGAAAGGCCTGTGGGCCGTGCCGGGATTCGGCGAATCGCACAAGCACATCGAGAGCACGCTCCTCTCGCCTGAGTGGGAAGCCGCCCTGGTCGTGCCGCTGGGCAACACCTGGACCACCGAGGGCTCGCACGAATTTTCCAACGTGAGCGGCGGGCACAATGTCGAGTTCTGGCTCACCCCGGAGCGCCACGGCAGTCCGCTGAAGATCTTTCCGGCCCTTGGCTCGGCGACGCCGCCCTCGGCGTTCGAGGTTGGCGGGGGAAACTACGCTTACACTGAAGTTGCCAAGAATATCCAGAGCAGCCTCGAGGTGCAGGGGCTCGACGAAGTCATGGACTGGCCTGCGGTTTCCATACCGACGCACCCTGGTTACCAGCGCATCTGGGAGGACATCCAGGCCACGCGGGACAACCGTGGCGTGATCGACGGTCACGGCGCGGGCCTGTGGGACCTCGACCGGATCAACGCGTTCGCGGCCACAGGCCTTTCGAGCGACCACGAGACGCGCATCGCCGAGGAGGCTTGGGACAAGGTCCAGCGCGGCCTCTTCCTCCAGCTGCGCGATGAAAACATCGAGCGCGCCGTGCCCCTCTTCGTGCGTAAGGGCCTCAAGGACTGGTCGAACATCTCCGTCGTGACTGACGATCGAAATGTCGCCGACACTATCAAGCAGGGCACGATGAACTATCACGTCCAGCTTGCGATTCGAATGGGAGCGCCCCCTGAAGCCGCCTATGCGATGGCGAGCCTCAATCCGGCGAAGCACGCCCACATGGATCCAATCGTGGGCTCGATCGCCCCGGGCCGCTATGCGGACGTCGTCCTGCTGACGTCTGTCAAAGACGTCGCGATCAAGTACGTGTTCGCGAACGGGCAGCTGGCAGCGCAGGATGGGAAGTACCTGCTGCCCGTTCCGAAAATAGACTGGCCGGCCTGGGCCACGGACACCATCAACATCGGACGCAAGCTGACGGCAAAGGATTTCGAGATTCGGGCCCCGGCGGACAGGAAGACCACAGTGACCGCCGCGATTCAGAGTCCCAATTACACGGAACCCGAGCAAAAGACGGCAGTCCTCCCGGTCGTCGACGGAGTTGTGCAACGGGACCTGGAGCATGACATCGTCAAGGTTGCGATCGTCGACCGGTACACGGGGAAAGCGCGGCTCGGCAAGATGTTTTGGACAGGGCTTGGGCCGAAAACCCCGGACTCGGCGATCGCCACTTCGGTTTCGCACGATCTCCACAATATCACCGTGGTTGGGAGCAGCGATGCGGCGATGGCAACGGCGGTGAATCGCATCGCTGCAATCAAAGGCGGCATCGTACTCGTGGACCGTGGCAAGGTGACGGCCGAAATGCGCCTCGAAATCGGCGGCCTCATGACTAGCAGGCCGATCGTGGACGCCGCGGCGAGCATGGAGGACCTCTACGCCAAATCGGACGGCGTCGAATGGATCGGGAGCCCCGGGTTTCCGCGGAGAGTCATTTTCGCAATGATCACGTGTAGCCCATACACCTGGCGCCTCGTCGTGCCGTATACGGGAAACCCCTCGGGACTGGTCCTCCTGCAAACGGGAAAGACCATGCCGATCGTCTGGTAGGCCAATGTCCCTGCCGGCCTCCTTCGATTGGCGGTGATCCGCCCGGCCCTGATGTGCAGATGGCTGCCATTCGCCATATTCATCACGTTGCTGGGCCCCGTTGCAGGGGCTCACACGATGATGATGACGCAGGTTCTCGTGTCGTTCGGGCGGCCTGCAACAGTCGACGTGAAGATCGACATCGACCTCACGCTGTTGCTCGGCTCTCCCGAGCGCTACTACGAGATCGCCACTGAACCGTCGCAACGACAGCAGGAGGACATCAGGCGAATCGTCCCGAGAGTAGTCGAGAGTCTCGAGCTCTTTGTCGGACAGGAGCGCCTCCAGCTCGTGTTCCAGGGGTTCGCCGCGGCGCAAGCGCAGAAGGCCGATTACCTCAACGCCTCGATGAGCAAGCTCTCGACGTTCAATTTCGTCGCCGCGCTGCCGGCGAGCTCTGCGCCTCTGAAGCTCGTTGTGCCGCTGGGAGCGGAAATCGACTACCCGGTCGCCTACACCGTGCAGGTTCCGTCTGCACACCTCTCCGTCACCCGCTGGCTCGAAGATGGCATACACGCAAGCGATCCGTTTGCGTGGGCCGGAAAAGTGCCGCAGGCGCAGCTGACCACGCCTCGTATCGATCCGGATGCCCCCGCGTGGCCGCGCCAGCTGGCCCTTTACCTGCGTCTTGGCTTCCACCACATCGTGCCGGAGGGAGCCGACCATATTCTCTTCGTGCTCGGCTTGTTCTTCCTGGGAATCACGTGGCGCAAGCTTCTGTCCCAGACGACCGTCTTCACGATCGCCCACGCAACCACGCTGTTCCTGTCGACGTACGGCATATTCCGCCTCCCGAGCCGGTATGTAGAGCCGGCAATCGCCGCTTCGATCGCGTGGATCGCGATCGAAAACGTCGTGAAGCCGAAGTTGGGGCCGGCGCGACTGGCGGTCGTGTTCGGCTTCGGCCTCATCCACGGCCTCGGCTTCGCAAGCAGCCTGAGCGGCGTTCCTTTTCCGAAGCACGGCTTTGTCGTCGCGCTGCTCGGCTTCAACTTCGGCGTCGACTTCGGGCAGCTCTTCGTCATCGCCCTCGCGTTCCTTGCCGTCGGTTGGTTCCGCAACAGGCTCTGGTTCCGCCGCAGAATCGCCGTCCCGTGCTCGCTTGCCATCGCCGCAGTGGGCCTGCTCTGGGCCGTCCAACGTATCATCTACTACACAGTCAACATCAACTAGCGACGGTTAGTCAGCTTGCGGTCCCGCGTAAATGTGGACACTCCGACATAACGACATGCCGCGCCCAGTGTAGTGATCGATGCCCGCCTGACTAGCTTGGGGGTAGGCGTGGCGTGGCGTGGCGTGGCTTTGACGCTTGTCATGGTGGCGCCACGAAGCTTTTGCCAACATTGCGCGACCCCGGTTAAGCTACCCGTCAATGCATCGGTCACGAAGCAACGTCGGACCGGGGCGATCATCGCGTCCGGATCATGTTGCTTCCGGAGATGTCCATGCCCGTCATGATACTTGTCATTGCTCTGCTTGCAGTGAGTCCCGCGGGTGGGCAGCCGAAGCAGCCGAATTCGAGCGGAAGTTTCACAACAGCGCAGGCCTCGAGTGGAGCATCCGTCTACGCGCAGTATTGCGTGAATTGCCACGGCCCAAATCTCCAGGGCGAATCCGGCCCGCCGCTCAGCGGTCAGACACTTCGGCAGGCATACGGCGCAGGAACGGCAGCGCAGCTGTACGACTTCATCAGCCGCCAGATGCCTCAGGACAAGCCCGGAAGCTTGAGCCAGCAACAGTATCTCGACGTCACTGCGTACATTCTCTCGCGCAACGGCTTACCTTCCGGCAATAAGCCACTGGACCTCGCGTCACTCAGTCAGGTGCGAATGTCCGAGGCACGCATCAGCGCGACCGCCTCGGGCCCCAACACCAACGAAATCGTGCGTGCCGCGCCACCAACCCGCAACGTTTACGCAAAGCCTCCGGCGGGGGCGAACGTGAATGTTACTGACTCGATGATGCTCGGCGCGGCGTCCGACAGGAACAACTGGCTGTTACACGGCCGTGCCTACGACAACCAGCGATACTCGCCGCTCGGGCAGATTACGGCCGACAATGTGAAGTCCTTGAGCCTGGTGACCCTCATCCAGACAGGGATGACCGCGAGCTTCGAGACCACCCCGGTGGTGGTGAATGGCGTGATGTACATCACGACGCCGGTTGTGAACAAAAAGATGATGGTCATAGCGGTCAACGCCGCGACGGGCGAGCGACTCTGGGACGTGACCTACAATCTGGGGCCGTTCCAGGTTTGCTGCGGGCCCGTGAATCGAGGCGTCGCGGTTGGCTACGGCAAAGTCTACGTCGCGACGCTCGACGATCAGTTACTGGCACTCGACGCCGTGGACGGCCACACCGTCTGGCAGTCGAAACTGGTCAACTCTCAGTATGGCTACTCCGAAACGCTCGCGCCGCAGATCTACGACGGGATGATCATCATAGGCAGCGCTGGGGGCGAATGGGCGTTGCGCGGCTTTGTAGCGGCATACGACGCGAAGACCGGGCAGCAGCGCTGGCGTTGGATGTCGACCGATCCCAAGACATACTCGGGCGATTCCTGGCAGACCGGGGGTGCCATGGTCTGGACGACGCCCGCGATCGATCCACAGCTCGGGCTCGTCATTTTCAGCACCGGCAACCCAAATCCGGATCTCGACGGGACGAGCCGTCGCGGGGACAACCTTTACAGCGACAGCATCGTCGCGCTCGACGTCCATACCGGCCAGCTCAAGTGGTATTACCAGGAGGTCAAGCACGACGTCTGGGACTACGACGCGGTGAGCAATGTCGTGCTCTTCGATGTGCACCAGAATGGCCAGACCATTCCCGCCGCCGCCGAGGCGGGCAAGGTCGGTTGGGTGTTCATAGTAGATCGGCGTACGGGCAAGCTGATCCGCAGATCCGATCCCTACGTAATGATGTCCAAGAACATGTTTACCACGCCAACCCGTGAGGGTGTCGACATGCTACCCGGGGCGAACGGCGGCGCGGAATGGTCCCCGCCCGCCTATTCTCCGCAGACGCACTATCTCTACATCCTGGCGATGGACCAGTTGATGCGCTTCACTACCAAGCCCGCCCAGACTGTCCCGGGTCTCATTCGTCTGGGTAGCGCATTCACGAATATCGCGCCCGGCGGGATTCAGGACGGCCCGTTCGTCGCGCTCGACGTCGAGACAGGCAAGATCGCATGGCAATACAAAGCCCCGCAGCCATTGATCGGCGGCGCCCTGGCGACGGCGGGAAACGTCGTCTTCATGGGTGAAGGAAACGGCTGGTTCGACGCCTTCAATGCGAAGACCGGGACTCGTCTGTGGCGTTACAATCTGGGCGCCGGCGTCAATGCCCCGCCCATCTCCTATCAGGTGAATGGAGAGCAATATATCGCGGTCGCAGCAGGCGGCAACTTCCAACTGACGTATCCGTACGGCGACGCCGTGGCGATCTTCAAGCTGCCCACCACGGCAGCTGAGGCTCCGAAAGAGCGTCCGACGCGATGACCAGCGGGAACCTGAGAGGGGCGCGCCCATTTCCGACCTGATACGCGAGCACGGCGTGCTACGCCGGGCATTGCTCGCGTACGTCGCGAGCGGGCCTCACATCCGGCGCGAAGGCAGCGCCGTCGATGCCTCTTCGCTTAACCGAACAGCCAAGCTGTTTCGCAGGAGGCGTACCTATTCCCGACTGTCAAGAAGGCTGGCGGGCCAGCGGCAGCGGCAGCGGCAGTGTAAGTCTTTGATTTAATTGGCGCGCCCGGAGAGATTCGAACTCCCGACCTCCTGGTTCGTAGCCAGGCGCTCTATCCAACTGAGCTACGGGCGCGCGGTAAACGGAAAATCGACTGCGGGAAGAAGGGATTGGAGCCCTTGCCACCGGATGATTTCAGTAAGCTACTGAAAAATCAAGAGTTATCGCCCCTGCAGTGCCCCCGCGCGTGGCGTCGAGCAACCGTCTGCCGCTCGCGGGGGCGCGAATCCTATCACACACCCGCCGAGGTTTGAGGGCGGAAAAAACGCTACTCGCGCCCCTCCGTGACCGCGCGCTCCTGCAACAGGCGCCCGAGCTGCAGCAGCTCACCGGGAGCCGTGTCGGAGACGGCGCAATACTGGATATCGCCGGCCTTCCAGAAGATCAGGTGGTAGCCATCCACCGTCGCCACCTCTGGCAGGGTGCGTTGACTCGCAGCCCAGCTGAACACATTGATGACATGCGTTCCGTGTTGGTACACGACAACAGCAGCCCGCTGATGATTCAAGTAATCAACGCGTCCACCGATGAGCTTATAGCCTCGCGCGTCGAAGTCCGCGACCACCGGTGACACATCCGTGTGACCCGCGAACCAGGGTTTCACGGTGTGCCTGTCCGTAGAGACGACATCGATCGGATGCGCGGACATCAGCGATCGCACGTGAGCACTGACCACATCGTCGATCAAAGGACTGCTTAACGTGGGCACCCATGTCACAAACGCGAGCATCGCGACGGCGGCGGCGGCAACACCGCCGCTTATGGCGCCTACCCAGAACGGTCGTGCGCGCGATCTCAGTCGATTCCAGATGCGTTGCTTTGAAGTTTGCGGAGTGCTCTCCCGATCGAGCGCACGCGTCACTCGCGAGCGCAGTTCTGCGGGTGCACGTAAGTAAGGCAGGTTTTGACGGAGCGCTGTGCGCGTCTGTTCGAGATCGTCAATCAACACCCTGCAATCCACGCACTCCTCGAGATGCCGCTCGATATCGGCCGCAGCGATGGCGTCCACTTCCCCATCGAAGTACGCCTGCAAATGCAAAGCTTCAGGGTGCGACACGCGCTTCTCGCTGGGAATGCAGCCATTGCTCTTTCAGTGCCGCCCGCGCGCGCGCCAGACGTGACATCACTGTACCGATCGGCACATCGATCACTATGGCCATCTCCCGATAGCCCATGTCTTCAATTTCCCTCAGCACGAGGATCTCGCGGTAAGCCTCGGGTAGCGCCGATAAAAGCTCATCCAGCGTGCGTTGTTCGTCAGACAGGATCGACGCGCTTTCGGGATCCGCGGCCGTGGCGATCATCGCGGGCCCATCCTGCTCATCGTTTTCTTCCGGCAATGGCACAAAGGCTCGCCGCTGCTTCTGCTTCATTGCCGTTGCATGGCAATTTTTCACGATCGCCAGTAGCCACGCCTTTACATTCGAGCCTCTTACCGAGGCAAAGCCCCGAAAGGCACGCAGGATGGCCTCCTGCACGATGTCATCGGCGTCGCTGGGCGAGGGCGATAACCACCGTGCAAACCGGTACGCGGCGTCCAGGTACGGCAATACCTCCGCCTCGAAGCGACCGCGCTTCTCATCCACAGACGGGTCCGAGCACTACCTTCACCGTACTTCACCGACCTCCTGATGAAGCAAGACTCACGATACGCCTAATTTATTCCAGGCAGGGGTCAAGGCGGAGCAGCGGCAGAACCGGGCTCATCACGACCCTGAGAGGGTCGAAGGGGCTAAGACGCGGCGGGCTGGGGTAGCCGGTGCGGTCATGCGCCTGCACAAGCATAATGCGGCAACCGTCCAATACGCAGGCGCAGGCGGAGGGAGAATTCATGTCCACGGCCATCATTGTCATCGTCGTCGTGCTCGGCCTGCTCGTCGGCATCATCATGAGCCTTCGCAGCAGTGCCAAGACGGGCATGCCCGCGCAAGACGTGCTGAAGCGTACCGCCCAACACGCCCGGGAACTCGACGCCCAGGAAAAAGCCGCGCAACAAAAACACGACAAGTGATCCGCTCGCCGGATCGAGCCCCTGCGAAGCGTTCCCTACGAGGCGCGGCAGTGATTCGCAGTGGCAGGGAGCATAATCGCACCATGAAAGCCAAGGCCGCCGAGCCGGTGACGCTGACTGTGGATAGCACGCTTCGCGTCTCGGCTCTATGGCAAGCGGCTACAGGCGCCAAAGCCTGTTATGTGATGGCTCACGGTGCGGGGGCCGGCATGAGCCATCCGTTCCTCGCATCCATCGCCTCTGAGCTCGCCGCGCATCGGGTCGCGACCTTGCGCTATCAATTTCCGTATATGGACCGGGGCTCGAAACGGCCGGACCCGCCGAAACTCTGTCACGCAACTGTCCGTGCCGCCGTGGCCGAGGCGTCGCGGCGCTGCTCGGTTCCGCTCATTGCCGGAGGTCGCTCGTTCGGTGGCCGAATGACATCGCAGGCGCAGGCCGAAAACCCACTGCCGGGCGTCCGCGGCCTGGCCTTTCTCGCCTTTCCGCTCCATCCCGCGAAACGCCCGTCGGCAGACCGGGCGCAACACCTTTTCGACGTGCACATCCCGATGCTGTTTCTGCAGGGCACTCGTGATGAGCTTGCCGAGCTCAGCTTGCTCGAGCCGCTGGCCCTGACGATCGGCACAGGTGCCTGCCTGAAACTGATCGACGGCGCCAACCATTCGTTCCATGTGCCGGCGCGCAGCGGACGTAACGATGCGTCGGTCTTGAGCGAATTGGCGGCATCGCTTGCGGATTGGGTCGACACCCTCCAGCGCATCAGCAAGCCCGCATCCGATAGTCCGGGAGGACGACCATGACAACCCGCCGTGAGATGCTGCAGATCGGAGCCTGTGCCGCGGCGAGTGCCGCGATGCCGGCCGCACTGGCCATCGGCTCAAAGGCGAAAACGCTTCTGATTCTGGGGGGCACAGGCTTCATCGGTCCTCACCTGACACAGGAAGCACTGCAGCACGGCTGGAAGGTAACGCACTTCAATCGCGGCAAACGCTTATCGGAGGGTGTTGCGGGCGTCGAAACGCTGATCGGCGATCGGAAAGGTCAACTCGATTCGCTCCGGGGTCGCACGTGGGATGTAGTGATCGACGACACTGGCTACATCCCGAAATTCGTGAAAATGTCCGCCGAACTGCTGGCGCCGAACGTCGGATACTGCCTGTTCATCTCGAGCATCTCCGCCTACGCAGGCTTCGCCCAGCCAAACGACGAGCGCTCGCCGACGGGAAAACTTTCGAATCCCGACATCGAAGAGATCACGGAAGACACGTACGGGCCCATGAAGGCGTTGTGCGAGCAGTACTGCGTGGAAGCGTTCAAAGGGCGCATCAGCGTGGTCAGACCTGGTTACATCGTCGGGCCGCTGGACTCCTCCGATCGCTTCACTTATTGGCCCGTGCGCGCATCGAAAGGCGGGGAGATGCTTGCACCGGGCACACCACGCGATCCGATTCAGATCATCGACGTGCGCGATCTCACGGCGTGGATGATGAGACTGGTGGAATCGCGCACCAACGGTTACTTCAATGCTGTTTCACCTCCCGGCGCGTTCACGATGGGCGACCTGATCGCTGCGAGCCAGCGCGCCACGCCGACTGCAGGCACGGCAGTCACCTGGGTGCCGGAAGAATTTCTTGCCGCGCATTGGAAAGCCAACGAACTGGACCTGCCGCCCTGGTCACCGATGAAGGGTGAGATGGCAGGAGCATCGCTCACCTCGATACGGCCCGCGAGCAAAACCGGCCTTCACTCCCGTCCTTTGCAGGACACCGTCCGCGACACCCTCGCCTGGTTCCAGTCCCTGCCCGCGGACCGGCAGGCGAAACTGCATGCCGGCCTGGATGCAAAGAAAGAAGCGGACACCCTGCACAACTGGCATCTGAGCAACGGCAACAGTTAGACCTCGCTCGGCGTTCCGCCGCCGAGAAACCCCGCGATGGCGGCACCAAGCTCCGGCTTGGTGACCGCGCTCATATGGTTGCCGGGCACTACAGCGTACCGTCCATCCGGCAGCGCGGCCGCCAGTTCCTCGGCGGAGCCATTATCATCATCTTTCGCACCCACCAACACCAGCGTCGGCATTCCAATCCGCGCGAGCGCTTCGCGCGGTGTATCGACGAAGGTGTCGAGGATGTGGAGCAACGCTACCGGATCACCGTCGACTGTCTTTAGAAAGGCTTCCGCCATCCATTCCACCGAGCCCGGATTGAACGTGCCGAGGTTGGTGAGAATGCGGCGAAAATGGGCGCCGCGGCCCGCGGTGTGGACGATTCCTTCGAAACCCATGCCCGCCAGTACCGCGCGGCCCGGAGTCGCGCCGCGCGCCAGCATCCGCACAGTCGTCCGCGCGCCTAGGGAATAACCCCCGAGGTCATAGTCTGTGAGCGCAAGCTGCTCGACCAGGGCAAAGCCGTCGTCGGCCAGCACGTCGGGAGGATACGACTCGGCATCGTGCGACTTGGCGCTGTCGCCGTGACCGCGCAAGTCCGGCATGATGACTCGATAACCGCGCGCCGCGATTGTCGCCGCATGCCCGTAGCGTACCCAGTTGACCATCGCGGTCGAGAAGAAGCCGTGGATCAAGATCAGCGGTCGGCCCTCCCCCATCTCGCGGTAGACGAGTCTCGCGCCGTCGCGGCCCAGAAAACGATGCACGGGGAGATCTGTTGGGGAGCTTGCCATAGGTCCTGATTCAGCGGTGGGCGACGGTGCGATCTGTATTGTAGCGCTCGAGCGATACAAGCCGTGCGACACGCGAGCGCTGGCGCCTCGGCCCGCGCGGTGCGCGTAGCAGGATGCTGTTGACTGGACCTCGAGATGGAGCGCTATCGGGGCTAACGCTTGGCGGCTCGCTGGGCCTACTTATTGCGCCGCTTGACCGCGTACCCATACTGGATCGGCCATGCCGGCTCCTCACCAAGCTCCTGCTGCGCCCTCACGGCCCAGTAAGGCTCGCGGAGCATTTCGCGGCCGATGAGAACGAGATCGGCATCGCCGCTCTTGATTATCTCATCCGCGTGCCCGGGCTCGGTGATCAAACCAACAGCGCCCGTCACGACATCCGCTTCCGCACGAATGCGCGTGGCGCAAGGCACTTGGTAGCCCTTGACGATCGGGATGCGGGCTCGGGGCATCGTGCCGCCGGAGGATACATCGATCGCGTCCACGCCGAGCCCCTTGAGCCTCTTTGCGAGCTCGATCGACTGCTCGACATCCCAACCACCTTCGGTCCAGTCGGTCGCGGAGATGCGCACGAAGAGCGGCAGGTCCGCCGGCATCAGCTTGCGCACGCGCTCCGCGACCTGTAGCAACAGGCGCATGCGATTCTCGAGACTTCCGCCGTACTCGTCCTCTCGCCGATTCGAAAGCGGCGAGAGGAATTCATGCAGCAGGTAACCGTGCGCCGCGTGCACTTCGATGATCTTGAAGCCTGCTGCCAGAGCTCGCTTGGCCGCCGCCTCGAAGCTGGCAATGATCTGCTGGATCTCGGCTTTATCGAGAGCGCGCGGAGCCGGGTCGCCCTCGTTGAACGGCACCGCGCTGGGACCCACGACTGTCCACCCCCCCTCTTCGCGCGTCAGGTGACGACCACCTTTCCACGGCGGCTCGCAACTGCCCTTGCGGCCCGCATGCGCGAGCTGGATCCCTGCTGCCGCACCTTGCGAGTGAACGAACCGCGCGATGCGCGCAAGCGGCTCGATATGCTCGTCGCTCCAGATTACCATGTCCGCCGGCGAGATGCGGCCATCGCGCGTGACAGCGGTCGCCTCGACGAACAAGGCACCGACTCCGCCGACAGCTCGGCTGCCCAGATGTACGAGATGCCAGTCGTTCGCCATGCCTTCGGTAGCGCTGTATTGACACATTGGCGACACGACTATCCGATTGCGCAGCGTAACGCCACGCAGAGACAGCGGAGTCAGAAGATCGGTCTCCGGGATTTCCTGGTCATGCTCCATATCGGCCGCTGCACCCGGGCCGACGGGGTAGGGGACTTCCGCCTGGTGACGTGCGCTGAGCTCGTTCATGACCTGCCCTCGAAAGCGACCGGTTAACAAAGCAAACCCCATGCCCGCTTGCGGCCAAACCAACGCTGACGGGGTGGGTGCCGCAGCCCGCCGGGTACCGCAAAATGCAAAGTCCATCCCCCAAAATGCAAAGTGCCTTTTTTGGGCGTGCGGCTAGGATGCGGTGCACTGACTCCTGGGTCACCGGGAAAGCGCGCTCTGAGGGGGATTTCGAATGCGACGTACTGCCTTTTCGCTCACCGGCTTGACCTCATCGACTCAGATTTTGCTGATCGCGTGTAGCGCTGCAATGACGAGCTCAATGGCCCTCCCGGCCAGTGCCGCGGATCCAAACCCGGACGCCTTGCAGCTCGAAGAGGTGGTGGTCACGGCACGCAAACGTACGGAGCCGCTGCAGGCAGTGCCGATTTCCGCCACGGTGGTGACCGGCGCGGCGGTATCCGACGAGAATATCTCGAGCATTGAAGATCTCACCCGAACCATACCTTCGGTGCAACTCGCGCAGGGAACCACCTCCAACCGCCAGATCATCCGTGGCATCGGCTCAGGCGACAACCCGAGCTTCGAGCAGTCCGTCGGAACATTCGTCGACGACGTCTACCACGGCCGCTCGCGGACCTCGGAGGCCGATCTCTTCGACCTGGATCGCGTGGAAGTACTGAAGGGCCCACAGACTACTTACTTCGGCAACAACGCCATTGCAGGCGCGTTGAGCGAGCTTACGCAGGATCCAGGCAACACATTCGGCGGCTACATGCGGGGCGCGTACACCCCGCAATTCAATGGTTACACGTACGAGGGCGCGGTCGATCTCCCCGCCGGCGACCAGTTCGCAGCCCGCATCGCAGGGCAGTTCGCGCGCAGCGACGGTTGGATAAGCGATAGCGGCGCGGGACAGCATATACCCAACACCCAGAACGCGGGCATACGCGGAACGTTCCTCTGGAATCCCGGGACCGATCTCACGGTACGACTCAAGGCGCAGCACTCGTCCGAACATGAAAGTGGCGGCCTGCCGATCGTCCGTGGCGGCTGCCCTCAACCTGCCAATTTCGGCCCGACCACGGGATTCTGTGCCGGTGTCATTGCAGCCGGCGCCGCTCCCTACTCCTCGTATTTCATGCGCAACACCAGCCCGGGACAGAGAACTCGGCTCGCAACCGACGATTACAACGCTAAAGTGACCTACGATGGCGGACCGGTAACTTTGACGGCCATTACCGCGTACACGCATTACACGTATGCGCTCGACGACGACCTCGACCTCTCGCCGCTCAATCTGATGTCACTCACCGCGCCGGAGAAGTATCAGCAGTTCAGCCAGGAGTTGCGGCTCACCTCCAACACCCACGGCGCGCTGGACTATCTCGCCGGGGTCTACTACCAGCACAGTGATCTGAGCGTACAGAACGTCCTGACCTACGGCTTCCTGAATCCGACCATAGCCCAGATTGCGGCGTTCTCACCGTTGGTCCCGTACCTGCCCTTGGCAACCAATAACAATTTCACCGAGAGAAACAACACCGAGTCGGCGTTCGCTGCCGTGACTTGGCATCTCGCCCCGAAGCTGCAGCTCACGGGCGCGCTGCGTTACACCGATGTCGGCAAAGATTTTAACCAGAGCGTCGGCGTGGAGACGGGCAACTTCACCTATGCGCAGCCGACGCCTCTGCCGCTCTCGGTGGCGGGCCTCGCAACGGCATTCGCCCGTTCCGCCGGTCTGGCAAACCCCGGCTACACGCAGCTTTCCCGTGACGACAACCATCTATCGCGATCGGCCGCCTTGCAGTACGAGCCTGCGAGCGATGTCATGCTCTATGCGCGCTACGACAATGGGTTCAAGGCGGGCGGCTTCAACGGGGTGGATCTGTCGGACGGCAATGCTGCGCTCGCGTTTGCGCCGGAGACCGTCAATGCTTACGAGCTGGGCGCCAAGAATCGCCTCTTCGACAATCGCGTTACGCTGAATGTGGCGCTATTCCGGTCGATATACTCCAACCTCCAGCTGGCCGGCGTGGTGCCCTCCGTTTCGGGCGCCTACGTCAATCGCGTTCAAAACGCCGGGGGAGCCATCACGCAAGGCATCGAGTTGCAGACCGAAGGAAGAATTACCCGAAACCTGCGAACGTCGCTGTCGGTCGCATACCTCGAGGCATACTACACGCGTTACCCGAACGCGACACCGACCGCCGGACAATCGCTCGCCGGCCTGAAATTCCAAGACCTTACGGGGCAGACCACGCCCTTCGCGCCAAGATGGTCTGCCGACTGGTCGATCGTTTACGAGTCGCCGTTGGCCGCGAACCTGAAACTGCGTCTGCAAAACGATTTGTTCTATCGCGCGTCCGAATTGCTCAACTTCAACAACGATCCGTACTCGGTACAGGGCGGCTATGCGCGCGAGGATCTGACCGTGGCATTGGCGAGCGCCGCGGGTTGGGAGCTGGCGGTGATCGGGAAGAACCTGACCGACCGCACCATCCGTACTTACGCAGCCGCGTACCCGACCAGTCTGGGGTCGTATGTTTATATGACCGAGCCGCCGCGCAACGTGACCATTCAGCTCAAATACGAGTTCTAAAGTCACGACTCATGGGCGCGGCAAGCGAGCTCCAACGGCGGCAGCAGGTGTTTCGGACGCGGGACTTCCACTTCGAAGGCGGAGCGCAGCTGCAAGAGCTGCGGATCGCATACTGGACTGCCGGTCGCCTGAACCCGGCGGGAGACAACGTCCTGTTCCTCTGTCACGGCGCGAGCGGAAATCGCGATTGGGCGCTTCCCTTCTGCAACGTTGGCGGAGCTTTCGACGCAACCCGCTGGTTCATCATCTCAGCAGACATGCCCGGCGGCGGCCACTCCTCGCGCTCGAGCACGGACCCGCAATTCCCGGCGCATTACTGCGTCGGCGATCTGAGCGCGGCAACTGCCCTTCTGCTCGAGGATCTCGGCGTCGGCCCCGTACGAGCCTTCTGCGGCGCATCCATGGCCGGGCTGATCGGGCTCGACCTGGCTTATCGGCGGCCCGATCTGGTGCAGGGACTTGCGCTTTGGGTCACCGGCTACCGGTCGGACGGCTTCGCGCGTGCGATGGCTGAATCCCTGGCGGGCATTCTGAAGCTCGACGGCGGTGAAACGGGAATGCGGGCCGCAGTGGGCGCCTTTTTCCCCGTGCTCGCCGGGAGAAAGATGATTGCGGACATGAGCCCTGGAGCCCTCGCTGCGCTGTTGAATAACGTGGCGCGCGAGTGGAGCGCGAACTGGAGGGCGCAGGAACTGATCGCGCGCTACTCGGCGGTGAGCAGCTGCGATCTTGCATCAACTCATGGCGGCGTGGCCTCCCTCGCGGCGGGGTTGAAATGTCCAGCCGCGTTCCTGCAGTCCTCGTCCGACATGATCTTTCCTCCCGCCGACGCCCAAGCGCTGGCCGCACTGATGCCCCGGGGTGAAGTTCAGACTCTCTCGACTCAACATGGGCACGTAGCCCCGGCTGCCCCGCCCGGATCTGCGGAGTTCTCGTTCTTCAACAACAGGACCGCAGCGTTTCTCGACGCATTGTCCTCATGAGCGCGCCTTTGGCGAATTTGCATCGGTCGGGCCTGACATCGAGCTTCGCCGCCCGGCTGGATCGCGTGCCCATCGGCGGCTTTCATCGCAAGCTGCTGTTCCTGATCGGTGCCGGATTGCTCGTTGACGGCTTCGATGTGTACCTCACGGCGGGTATCTCGGGCGCCCTGGTAAGGGAGGGGGTGGCCGATCTGCGTCACATCGCATACCTCGCAATGTCCACCTCCATCGGCCTGGGTGTGGGCGGGTTCATATTCGGCAACCTCGGCGACCGCATCGGGCGGCGCCACACGATGCAGTGGACTCTTGTGCTCGTAGTGCTCGGCAACCTGGCGGCCGCCGTGTCCACGACATTCCCGCAACTGCTCGGTTGGCGCTTTCTGAGCTGCCTGGGGCTGGGTGGCGAGACCATACTGGGCTATGCAACGCTGAGTGAATTCCTGCCTCCGCAGTGGCGCGGCCGCTGGTCGGCGAGGCTCGGATTCCTTGCCAACCTGGGCGTTCCTCTGGGGCTGTTCGTCGGCTACTTCCTGCTGCCCCAGCCATCCGGCTGGCGAGTGATGTTGGCCATTCCCGGTTTTGCGGCGGCCGTGGTGTTCCTTTTTCGTCTCAAGCTCGTGGAGTCGCCGCGTTGGCTGGCGAGCCGCGGCCGCGATGCGCAGGCCGAAGCGGTCGTCCGGGCCATCGAGGCAACGGTGTCGCCCGATTCGTCCTTCTCCCCATCTCCCGCCGACCTCGAAGGCGCTCTGAGCGGCGTCCCACCCAATACTCCTGGCGGTGGTTCCGACGGACTGTTCAGTGCGGCACACCGTGGACGACTTGCCGTCGCAATTGCGATCAATGTGGCAATCATGTGCGCGATCTTCGGCTTCGTATCCTGGCTGCCGACGTTCTTTGCCGCTTCGGGGCAAAGCATTGCGCACTCAGTGGTCTTCGCTGGCGTCATGGCCATCGGCGCGCCGGCCGGAACCCTGGCCGGCATGTTGATTACCGACAAGGTGGAAAGGAAATGGGGAGTCATCGCCACCTCCCTTCTAGCGGTGTTGCTCGGCACCATCTATGCCTTTGCCAAGACACCTGCCGCCATTCTGGGCATCGGCTTCCTCGATGTCACCGTGCTGTACGCCTTCGGTACCTTGGGCCTCGTCGGTTATGTGCCGGAGCTCTTTCCCACGGCGTTGCGCATGAGGGCGGTGGGCCTGTGCGCCACCGCGGGCCGATTGGTCGTGATCGTCCTGCCGCTCATCGTGGTTCCCATCTTCTCCGCCAAGGGCCAGGCCGGCGTCGTCTCGCTGATCGGACTGATTCTGTTGGTTGAGACCGCCATTGTCCTCAGGTGGGGCGTACGCACGCGGGGACGCTCACTTGAATCGATCTGAAGAGCCGAGCCTCGTGGTGCACTCCGATCGCACGCTTATCACGGCGTCGGAAGCCGACCGGGTTTGGTTCGAGGCCTTGGTGCGTACCGCGCAGGCCAGGGCCGCGAGCCAGCAATTGCCGGATCTGGTCACATTACGTCGCGGAGCAGTGGACGCAGCGAATACCCCTTTGTCGCGTCCGGTCCCCGCGAACGTCGAGGTGACTGCGCAAGATGCTGGCGGTGTCGCGGCCTGGTGGTTTCGGCCGGAGGATCGACGGCGCGAGTCGCCCCTCCTGTATTTTCATGGAGGAGGTTATGTATGCGGCAGTGTGGAAGCCGAGCGCGGCGTGGCTGCGGCTCTGGCCACCGCGTTCAATGCGCCGGTCCTGGCGGTTGGCTACAGGCAAGCTCCCGAACACCCGTTTCCCGCCGCCATCGACGATGCCTGGACGAGTTTCTCCTGGTTGGCGCGCACCTGCCGCAACCCGATCACCCTCGTGGGCGATTCGGCCGGGGGCAATCTCGCTGTCGTGACCGCGGCGCGTGCCGGACGCGAGATGCCCGGCTCGGTGCGGACCGCAATTGCTACATCGGCATGGTTCGATGTCTCGATGTCCACCCCCAGTTGGACGCATCACCAGGAAGTGGATCTGGCTCCGCGCGAGCTGGGTGTCTTTTTCCGGGATTGTTATCTCGGGTCCGGTCACTCAGGCAACCTGCCGCGGCCCCCGAACGAAGCCGATTTTTCGGGGTGCGCGCCCCTCCTCATACAAGCTGGCGGGCTGGAGATGGGCCTCGACGACTCCGAGCTCCTCGCGGCGGCTGCAGCGCGCGCGGGCGTGCTCGTGCGTTATGAAATCTACCAGCCGATGCCGCACAACTTCGTCAAATTCGCGCGCCCGACCGGAGATTTCGCCATCGCACGCATGGCCGCATGGGAAAAGGAGCTGGACGGCGCTGCGCGCCGCTGAAGCGTCTGGTCGTCAAGCGCGCGAAGCAATCGCCCTGACCGGATCAAATCCGACAGTCGGGCTCTCGCAGTTGCGGCCGTCGCCAATGGTGCCCCGATGTCGCTTGCGCCATGCCCTGGCCGAACAGCCAAAGCTGGTCGAGAACCAGCGGGAAAACGTGCTCGGGGATGCAAAGCCAAGGTGATCGCCCACCTGCTCCAACGCGACCCCCGACAGGCACAGACGATTCGCCAATCGCATGCGCGTCTCCTGAAGCGCGCGGGAATAGCTCGAGCCGAAATCGGCGAGACGCCGCCCGAGCGTGCTGCGCTCCATGCCAAGGTGCCGTGCCACCTTCGCGGACGAACAAGAGCCGGAGGGCAGCAGCGCTGCGATCAGGCCGGTCACCACTTCCTCGAAACCCGCGGTCGATCGCGTCGCCAGCATGCGGACATAGTCCTCGGCATGGCGCCGCAGGGCCGGGTTCGAGCTTTGCACGGGCCGGTCCAGGTCCGCTTTGGTCAGAACGAGTCCATCGAAGCCGTGATTGAATTCGACCGGACAGCCGAATACGGCTGCATGCGTGCCCTTTTCGCCCAGTGGACCGTGAGTGAAGCACACCATGGCAGGATGCCAGCTCGCGCCAATGAGCCAGCGTAGCGACTGGAATATGCCGCAGATGATCATCTCTGTCGTATGCGGGGCGGCAAACGGAGCAGCCGCTTCCACCAGGCTGCCGCTGAGAATGACGCAACCCTGTTGCTCCTCGGACACGACTCTCAGGCTGCGCGAATGCACGTGCAGGTAGCTTTGCAACGAACGCAGCGCGGACCTGATGTCAGGTTCTTCGCGCAGCAGGAGATTGAGCGGCCCCAGATCCGGTGCGCCGCGCGCCAAGGCCAGCCGCAGGCCGAAATCCCGGCAGCGCGCCGTGAGCGCGGACAGCTCAATCAACTCCGTAGCGCGTATCGCGGGGATGAGGATTTCGGGGTTCGTGAGCGCCGCGGGATCCAGGTGCACGCGCCGGAGCAGCGCCGCTGGATTCAGGCCGACCGCGGATGAGATCTGAAGGTATGAGGAGAGGATCGCGCTGCGGATCAGGAGAGCTTCGTGCTCGGCCCGCCGCGCCGTCGGAATCCGCAGTTCTTCTCGCATGATCCTTACCGCAGGACAAATTCTCCAGCTAGGCTACTCCAGCAGGGTCAGCTCCTCCATACCATTTCAGATCACTGCAGTCACGCGCATGAGCAGAGCGTGCACGCCAGACTCAGAACGGAATACGGCCCGTCACCACATCCTTGAACATCACCCAATCGCCCATCAGGCTATAGAGCGGATAGCGGAAAGTGGCCGGACGGTTTTTCTCGTAAGCGAAGTGGCCAAGCCAGGCGAAGCCGTAACCAACGACCGGTATGGCCAACAGGAACCAACCGTTCATTGTGAGCGTGGCGGTCGCCAGTACGGCGAGCACGAGACTGGAGCCGATAAAATGCAGTCGCCGACAGGTTCGGTTGGCATGTTCGGCGAGATAGAACGGATAGAAATCACGGAAGCTGCGCAACGGCTTGCTCAACGCGTCAGTCATGATGACTCCCTTGCGTCAATCGCCAACCTCAGGATTGCCGGTGCCGAGGAAGCCTGCGCTACCTGGCGATAAGGGTCAACAAGTGCCGCGTTGCAGTATCTGCATCGGTCGCGGCAATCCGTGCTTACAACGTGGGATTGCCGCTTTGCGACTTGCACGCCACCGTATGCATTGACGTGACGACGCACGGTTTATGCTACCGACTCCTCGTACGATTCATGTTTGTGGATTCAACGAGGAGCTAACAATGAAAGGCAATGGGGAGCTGCGACAGCGACGGGTTGCGGTGCTTGCGGCGGATGGTTTCGAGATGGTCGAGCTGGTGGTTCCGCTGTTGGCGTTGCGCAAAGCACGCGCTCAGGTGGACGTGATTTCCCTGCGTCACGGCCGCATCCGGGGAGTGAATCTGCATGAGCCGGCCCGCCGCGTGCGGGTAACGAAAACAGTCGCGGAAGCGGACGTGAATGACTACGACGCGCTGCTGATTCCCGGCGGCTTCATCAATCCCGACCTGCTGCGACAGTCCGCAGCGGCGCGCGCTTTCGTGCAGGCATTCGATGCTGCTGGCAAGCCAATCGCGACGCTCTGCCATGGTCCGTGGGTACTCGCATCCGCCGGGCTCACGCAGGGACGAACCATGACGTCCTGGCCAGGGATTCGCGACGACCTCGTCAACGCGGGAGCGACGTGGCTCGACCAGGAAGTTGTCCGTGATGGAAACTGGGTAACTAGTCGCGGACCACAGGATCTGCGCGCGTTCGTGCCCGCCATGTTGGATCTCTTCTCGGGCTCTGCGCCTGAGCCCTCTGTGGCCCGGCCATCGCAGTCTGCGCCTCAGCGCGACGATCCGCCCAACCTCGTCCTTGCCGCCATGAGATGGCTTCCGCGACCCTCGATCCGCACCGCGGCCACAGCCGCACTGGTGGGACTGTGGGCGGTGAGAAGAGCGCGCTCCAAGTTCCAGTCTACGCGCGCGCCCTAGACTCGGGCGCTCCGATCGGTGCCCGCCGGGGCTAGTGCAGGCGCATTCGGGCTTTGAGGTGAGACGCTGTGGACAGCGCTTGGTCGCCCGGCACGGCAGGTCGGTTTCTCGGTGCTGTGATGGCGCTCGACGTGTTTGTGATCGGGACTGCGATGCTCAGGTCCCACCAGCAATGACGCCGCCTCACCCGCTAGCGGCGCCGGCTTTGGCGTTTGCCGACCAAATCAGTGGCCTGTCCGGTGTGACCCGGCAATGCTGCGAAGATCGACCTGAGCCGCTTTGGATCCAGCGGCTTGGTGAAATGATGATCGAATCCAGCCGCATGAGCATTGCGTATGTCGTCGTCCTGCCCCCACCCGGTCACCGCAATAAGCATCATGTGCCGGCCCCACGCCTCGCGGCGAATGCCCAGGGCCACCTCATAGCCGCTCAGACCGGGCATGCCGATATCGAGGAACACGATATCGGGCCTCACCTGGTCGGCGAGCTTCAGGGCTTCCAGCCCGTCGTGAGCGACATGAACCTCGTGGCCGCGTCTCTCCAAGACCATCGCCAGAGCCACGGCCCCGTCGGGAGCATCGTCTGCGATCAATACACGCCGGGGTTTCTCGTCGAGTGCGGTCACCGCTGCCGGCGGGCGAGCCGGCGAGGCAAGTTCCGCTCTCACCACGGAGCGCGGCAAACTTACGGTGAATGTGCTGCCCCGATCGCGGCCGGCGCTTTGCACCTCGACTTGCCCACCGTGCAGCTCTACCAGCCCCTTGACCAAGGCCAGGCCAATCCCCAGGCCACCCTGCGAGCGCGCCTTGGCCGGCTCGAGTTGGACGAAGATCTCGAATACATCGGCGACGCTGTCGGCCGGTAACCCGATGCCCGTATCGCGAACGAAAAGGAGCACTGCATCCGCCTCGAGCCGCACGCCCAGAGTGATGTCCCCGCCGGGATTGGTGTATTTCGCCGCATTCGCCAATAGATTGCTCACAACCTGAGTCAGACGAACCGGATCGACTTCCAGCAGCAGCGGTGTAGAGGAAATATCGAGATGCAACCGATGGGACTTGGCATCGATCAGTGGCCGGGCAGTCTCGACCGCGGAATCGAGTAGTTCCTGCAACCGGACGCACTGCTTTTTCAGAGTCAGCTCGCCGCGTGCGAAGCGCGAAACCTCGAGCAGATCATTGAGCAGCGCGGCCATGTGGGTGACCTGGCGGGAGATGATCGCTCCGCATTGTTGCAGGTCTGCCAAAGTCACGTCAGGGGACTCGAGCTGCCGCGCTGCCGTCAGAATGGGCGCGAGAGGACTGCGTAGCTCGTGTGACAGAGTGACGAGGAAGACATTTTTGCGGTGGTCTGCCTCGCGCAATGCGACCTCCGCGCGCTTGCGCTCCGTAATGTCCCGCACCACCGACACCGACCCGATGATGCTGCCGCTCGCGTCCCGCACCGGTGCTGAGCTGACCTGCCGATGGCGCATTTCGCCGGTGCGTGGAGTCTGAGTGATCTGCTCCTCATCGCGAATGACTTCGCCAGTCAATGCCCGCAACGGCGGGGCCTCCTCGATCGGCCGCGGAGTACCGTCTGGCCGTAATACGACGAGGTTGGCGATTAACTTCTCAACCTCGATCCCCCTGACGGTCTCATGGCCGAACTCCCGCATTGCCGCCGCGTTTGCGAAGGTGTACCGCTTCCGTGTGTCCGTAAAGTAGACCTCTTCGGTGATGCTGCTCAACACCTGCGAGAACCACTCCTTCTCCGCTTCCACCGTTTGCAGCAGCTGCTGCGTCTCTTGCTCCGCCTGGTTTCTCCCGGTGCAATCGCGAAATGACACCACCATGCCGCGAACCGTTCCGTCCTCGGACCGAATGGGCGCGCCCCTGAGCTCTAGAGCGACTTCGCGGCCATCACTCAGGATCAATGCCAGGTCCTCAGCAACCCCAGCCGGTGATTGCGAGCTCAACACCGAGTCAATGAGGTTGACCACCGGTTCCGGGGTCGAGGCGTTCATGGGCTTGAAGACCGAGTCGAATGGTGCGCCTTGCGCGGTGCTCGGCGCGCACCCCAGCAGGCTGCAGCCTGCGTCATTGATGAATATGACTCGACCTTCCACGTCGGTGACGATCACCCCATCCCCGATGCTGGCCATCGCCAGTCTGACCAGCTCCCTGTCCGGGCTCGCGGCAGCCTCGGTCCATCGCACCCGGTGCCACCATTCGACCAGCAGGCACAAGAGCAGACTCATGCCGGTGAACAAGCTGAATACGATGGCCGCCCGAGTACTCGCGCCGAAAGCTCCAGCCTCCATAGCGGCCAGGCAGCTCACCAGCAGGAGCGACAGCGCGAGCGCCAGGATCAATCTCATTGCCATCTCTGCCCAGAGCCACTCGATCCTATAGCTTAGCTGACTCGGCTGAGTAGCGCTGATGACGCCCAGCGGTCAAACGCTCCGGCAGGGGACGTTGCGCATGCCGATCGCATCGCCGGCATACACAATGGGAGTGCCGGGCAAGGTGAGCACCAGCATGGCTGCGACGCGCGCCTGGGCGGTGCCGATGCGCGTTGCGATCCGGCATTTGTCGTGACTGCCGTCGGGCCAGCCGCCGTCCGGTATGACCGAGAGATATGCGGGCGATGGATTGAACGGACGGCGCACGGATACGGCGCATCCGCATACGCGGCCGAGCTGCGCGCGGTCGCTCAGACCGTTTCGGCGGGTGCCGGGAGAATCTCGATCCGTGTACTGCGCTCCCCCAGCCGGGGATGGATTGCCTTGATCCGAACCGTTCCGGGCGTTTCCGTAGCCCGGATCCAGACGGCTGCGATGCCTCCAATGAGCAGGCAGGGATTCTCGCCGATGAGCGCGGCGGGACCGTCGAATTCCAGCCGGATCGCATCTGCCGCATAGGGGCGCACGTTGCCGAACTCATCGCTCACCCGGAGCACGAGGCGAGTGGCGTCCGCGCCGTCCGCGAGCAGCCTGGGATCATCCGGCGTGACGTCGAATTTCTGGTCGACACCCAGGCCCGACCAGGTCCGGACCACTACCTGCCTGCCCCCGATGTATCCCTCGATGCGCAGGTCTCCCCAGTTTTGGACTATATCCATTCGCATTTCCGTGAATACGAAGGGCGGATGCACCAGGTGCGGAAACTGCTTGCGGTCGGGACCGCCTTCCACCAGGAGTTTCCCGCTGAGGAACAGCTTGAGATGGTCGCAATTCGAGCACACCACGATCCGGGACAGTCCACCGGCTTCATCGCCCGCCGCCCAATGCAGAGCGGGTTCCACGACCACCTCTTCGGCGGGATCGCACTGCGAACGGTAGAAGCCGGCCGCGCGCTTGGGCTCGCGGAAGATGTCCGCGACGCCGTGATAGCAGATCCGGTCGCCCGAGCCGAAGTTCGCGTGCGTGTTGTAATCGAACGCGCACCACGCTATGCCGCCGGCGTATCGAGGATCGGACGCGAGCTGATCGTGTACGCGAGCATGGCGTAGCGTGTGCTCGATCAGGCGATCGGCGTCGTCCGTCGTCTTCGTATCGTAGGTGTGGCCGATGAATTCCGTGTTCAGGTAACGGGGATGGTTCGGCGCCTGCAGCGGAAATCCGAAGTCGTTGACGGTGAAGACGTCCTCGAGAAGCTCCGAATCCCGAAAGGCGCGGATGCCGCCGGTCTGCCTGGTCGGATCGAGCTCGTGGGCGGTGCCGTTGGTGCGGATGTAGAAGTCATGATCGTCCCCCGATTCGTTGATGCGGACACCCCAGAGAACGATCGAGGGATGATTCCAATCGCGGCGGATCATGCGGCGGACGTTGTCGACCGCCAGATCCTTCCATGAAGCGTCCCCGATGTGTTGCCAACCGGGTATTTCCTCCAGAACGAGCAGCCCGAGCTCATCGCAGGCGTCCAGAAAATGCCGCGACTGCGGATAGTGCGACGTGCGCACGATGTTGCACTTGAGCTCCTTGCGAAGGATCTCGGCATCCCGACGCTGCACGCGGCGCGGCATCGCCGGTCCCACGAAGGGGAAGGTCTGGTGGCGGTTGAGGCCCCGCAGCTTGACGATCCGGCCGTTGAGCTCGAAGCCGTGATCGGTGAAGCGCGCGGCGCGGAATCCGAAGGAGCGGGAGTCGCTGTCGATGACGCGCCCGTTGCGGAGGAGCCGAACGCGCAGGGTATAGAGGTTCGGATGATCGAGCTCCCAAAGACGTACGGGCGGGAGCTTCTCAAAGCGCGCGGTGTGGTTTTGCAGCTCCGCGGGCCGAGCGGATTCCGGGTCGCGCGCCGATGACGCCTGCGCCTGTCCCAACGCCCGGCCGCGCCCTGCTCCCTCAACGGTTCCTGACGTCCGTGCAATCACGCGCTCGCCGTCGACCAGGTCGAGCTCCAAGACGAGATCCGGCCAGCCAGCCTCGAGGTGTTGGATGGAGCAATCCACCTCCAGCCCCGGCCGTTCCGCCATCACGTTCATGGGCCTCGCGAAGACGTTCTCGAGGAAACTGGCGGCGACGAGTTTCAGGGACACTTCGCGGTAGATGCCGCCGAAGGTCAAGTAATCCAGCAATTGCCCGAAGGGTGGGATGTCCGGCCGCTCAGTCGAATCTACTTCGACCACCAGGACGTTCTCGCCTTCGAGATCGACGTGCGGTGTGAGGTCGAACCCGAATGGCGTGAACCCTCCGCGGTATTCACCGAGCCGCACTCCGTTCAACCACACGGTCGAGGCAGTCATCACACCTTCGAAGTCGACGAACACTCGCCGGCCGCGCGCTGCAGGCGGGAGTCTGAAGTGCCTCCGATAGATGGATACGAACTGGTATGCCTTGTCCTCGAAACCGTGCCACGGGAGGCGGATATTGGCGTGCGGAAGGACGACGCGCTCGAAACCGGCATCGTCGAAGTCTTTCTCGTGCGCACCGTCCACGGGCGTGCGGCTGTAAAGCCAGTTGCGATTCAAGGGCAAGATCAACCGGCCCGCGGCCCTGCGGGTGGCCGCTTCCAGCCCCGCGCCGGAGAACGCGGTGGCGCTGACGAGTGAGCCTGTTGTCTTCAGGAAGTTGCGTCTGTCCATCACTGAAGACGAGCGGTCAGCTACTTGGGCGAGGCGACACGGTCGAAGACGAGCGCAGCCGCCTGGAAATCACCTGCGAGCTGCAGATCAATGCCCCGCGACATCCAGTAAGCGCCGCTGGC
>JAQGOC010000370.1 GCA_028293805.1 Gammaproteobacteria bacterium | reverse complement strand
CCGTCAGCATCAGCGCCGCAACGAGTGCGCTAAGAGCAAGTTTGGTGTTCATCGATCGGTACCCCGAAGAGAAGCAAGAGTGGTGAGAAACGAGACGAACGAGTTTTTTTCGTTCCGCGAATCCTTGTCACGGGTCGCGCTGGCAAATTCTATAGAGTCCCCATGACTTTTGAAACAGGTCGGCAGCACGTTGTCTCCCGGGCACGACATCCCTCGAGGGTGCTTTGCATGCCTTCGGGCGCTCGCCATGGGCGCGCGAGCAACGCATTCCGGCCGCAATATGGCAAGCGCGCAGGGGCCCGCACCGCACGGCAAGGCAACTGCGGCGACCCTGGTGCTGGGGACATCACATGGTTTTACAATCTGCGGATGGCTGCGAAACGGGGGTGGAACGATGTCTGACCTGGAATTGAGCCTCGAGCTCGCTTCCGAGCTCTCCGCCGAGCTCGAAACTTCATTCGGCCCCCATCTGGCGATGGTCTGTGCCCGCACCGCGCGTGCGCTCGAGATTTGCGGCTACTCGGGACTTCTCGTGCACTCGGGCTCGCTGCTCACGGTTTTTGAGGACGATCGGACCTATCCGTTCGACGTGCACGCGCCATTCAAGGTGTGGACCCCACTGTCGGACGTACCGGATTGCTTCCTGTACTTCGAGCCGGGCCGCCGGCCGCAGCTCGTTTTCCACCGGCCGACCGATTACTGGTACAAGCCGGCCGATCTGCCGCGTGCCTACTGGACACGGCACTTTGACATTCTTCCTGCCGCCGATCTGGGTATGGCTCGAGGGCTGTTGCCGAAGGACCTGGCGCGCGTGGCCTATATCGGAGATGCGTTCCCAGCGCTCGCGGATTGGGCGGTCGGCGCCGTCAACCCTGCGAATCTCATGCGCCATCTCGACTACGCCCGCGCCGCGAAGACGCCCTACGAGCTGGCGTGTATGCGCGAGGCGAGCCGGTTGGGTGCGCGCGGGCACGTTGCTGCGGCACAAGCTTTTTCCGAGGGCGCCTCGGAGTTCGAAATCGAGATCGCGTTTCTGAAGGGCTGCGGGTTGCGGGAGCAGGAGCTGCCCTACAACCCCATCGTCGCGCTCAACGAAGCCGGAGCGGTCCTGCATTACCAGCTGCTGGAGAAACAAGCGCCGGCCGAACGCCACTCGCTGCTGATCGACGCGGGTGCTGAGTTTGGCGGCTACGCAAGCGACATCACCCGTACGCACACACTCCGCGACGGCGACTTCGCGGCCCTCATCGCGCGCATGGATGAGATGCAGCAGAGCCTTTGCGCAGGCTTACGAGCCGGCGTGGATTGGCGGGACGTGCACTTGCGCGCCCACCATCTGACGGGGAAGTTGTTACGTGAAGCGGACATCACGAATTGCGGGGCCGATGAGGCGGTCGCCACCGGGGTGACGAGTGTGTTTCTGCCGCACGGCATCGGCCACCTTCTCGGACTCGAGGTACACGACGTCGGAGGATTCATGGAGACGCCGGAGGGCGGCGATATCCCGCGACCGGAGGGTCACCCCTTCTTGCGACTCACTCGCGTCCTGCAGAAGGGCTTCGTCGTAACCGTGGAGCCGGGCATTTACTTCATCGACCAGCTTCTCGACGCGGCACGCGCCGATGCGAAGGGAAGCAAGATCAACTGGCCCCGGGTCGCCGGCCTCCGCAAGTTCGGCGGTATCCGCATCGAGGACGATGTGGCGATCACCGAAACGGGGTGCGAAAACCTCACGCGGGACGCGTTCAAGGCCGTGCAGACGAAACCGGCGCTGAAACTGAGCTCCTGAGCGTCATCCGGCGGCTCCCCAGCTCCCGGGTCCCGGCTGCTGACGCTATAGCCGGCCGCTCGCGCGCGGCTGTCTCACCCGCGAAACGAAATCAGCGCTTCGCGAGCTCGTCGCGGATTTCCTGCAGCAGTTGCTCGGTCCGGGTCGGCGGGGGCGCGTCGGGAGCCGTCGCCGGCGGCGGGCGCTTGAGGCGGTTGATGCCCTTGATGATGAGGAACAGCACGAGGGCGATGATCAGAAACTCGAAGACCGTCTGGAGGAAGGCGCCGTACTTCCACAGCACGGGCTTGCCGCCGGCACCGTGACCGATCTCGACCGCCAGGTCGCTGAACTTGACATTGCCGATGACCAGTCCGAGAGGCGGCATGACGACGTCGCCGACGAGGGAGGCGACGATCTTCCCGAAAGCGGCTCCGATCACGACACCGACTGCGAGGTCGATGACGTTGCCCTTCATCGCGAATTCTTTGAATTCCGACCCGAGACTCATGGCCGTATCTCCCCGCTATTGCCGGTTTGAATCAACCGGTCAGCTGTTGGCGCAGGAGCCTACGGGATCAAGCTGCAAGGCGCAAACCGCGCCTGCGGGTGGCAAGATGACAGTGGGTCAGGCGTGGCCGACCAGGCGTGGCCGACCAGGTGTGGCCGACCTTGCGGTCGGCCAGACGCGCAATGGTTAAGCAGCAGCCTGCTTGCGAGCGCGCTTCGGAGCGCCGACGGCGTCCTTGGCTTCGGTCTTCGCCTTTTTGGCGCGGCTCTTCTTCTTGGCCCCGCCACCTTCGGCTTGCGGCTCTTCCGCGGTAGCGGACGCCGCACGATCCACGAGCTGCATGAGGGCCATCTCAGCCGAATCGCCGGGGCGGGGCATCATGCGCAGGATGCGCGTGTAGCCGCCCGGACGAGCCTTGAAACGGGGACCCAGGTCGGTGAACAGCTTCTCGACGACTTCGGTGTCGCGCAGCCGGGCGAACGCCAGCCGGCGGTTCGCGTCGATATCCTTCTTGGCCAGCGTAATGAGCGGCTCGACGACCCGGCGCAGTTCCTTCGCCTTCGGCACCGTGGTGCGGATCGTTTCGTGACGCAGCAGCGAAACGCTCATGTTCCGCAGCATCGCCGAGCGATGCGAGCTGTTACGCGAGAGTTGCCGCCCGCTGAGACCATGACGCATAAAAAACCCTTATATCTGCTGATCGCTGCAGCAACGCACCGGGTGCAGTGATGCAGGTGTCGAGCGAGCGGAGGCCTGAATTGACCCCCGCTGCCCAAGCCACTTTCAAATGACGTCGCGTTCTTCGTCGTGCTTGAGGCCCGCGGGCGGCCAGCCATCCAGACGCATGCCGAGCATGAGCCCGTGACTCTGCAGCACTTCCTTGATCTCGGTGAGCGACTTCTTGCCGAGATTCGGTGTCCGCAGCAGCTCGACTTCCGTCCGCTGCACGAGGTCACCGATGTAGTGAATGTTTTCCGCCTTGAGGCAGTTCGCGCTGCGCACGGTGAGCTCGAGCTCATCGACCGGCCGCAGCAGGATCGGATCGAACTGCATTTCCGAGACCTTCGTGGCGGCCTCTTCCTCGCCCTGCAGATCGACAAACACCGACAGCTGATCCTTCAGGATGCTGCCCGCGCGCCGGATCGCTTCCTCGGCGTCGATCGTGCCGTTCGTCTCGATGTCGATCACGAGCTTGTCGAGGTCGGTCCGCTGCTCGACGCGCGCCGCATCAACAGAATACGTAACACGACGAACCGGAGAGAACGAGGCATCGAGTTGCAGGCGGCCGATGGGCCGAGTCTGCTCTTCGAACGCCACGCGCGCAGCGGCAGGCCGATACCCACGCCCGCGCTCGATCCGCAGGTTCATGCTCAACTCGCCGGCCTTCGTCATGTTCGCGATGATGAGGTCAGGGTTGACGACGTCGATGTCGTGATCCGTCTGGATGTCGCCAGCCGTGACAGGGCCTGGGCCCTTCTTGTGAAGACGCAGCTCCGCGCTGTCGCGCGTATGCATGCGGATCGCAACCTGCTTCAGGTTCAGCAGAATGTCGACCACGTCTTCCTGCACGCCTTCAATGCTGGTGTACTCGTGGAGCACGCCGTCGATTTCAAC
>JAQGOC010000342.1 GCA_028293805.1 Gammaproteobacteria bacterium | reverse complement strand
ACCGCAGCTATTTTCGCGACCATCCCGAATACTACATGTACCTGCATCCCGAGCAGCCGCGCTACGAGAGCCTCATGGCCGCGCGAGACCGGTTCGTGGCGCGCCATCCCAAGCTCAACTTCGTCGGGGCGCACCTCGCGAGCCTGGAGTGGAGTGTCGACGAGTTGGCCAGGTTTCTCGATACGTATCCGAATGCCACGGCGGATCTCGCGGCGCGCATGACCCAGGTTCAATTTCAATCCCAATCTGACCCGGACAAGGTGCGACGATTCTTCCTCAAGTACCAGGACCGCCTCCTGTACGGATCCGATCTCACCGAAAACCCACCGGACCCCCACCAGCGCGCTCAAAACCCGCCGATGGACTCCGCACCGTTTGCGGTCGAGGCTGATGCATTCTGGCGATCGGATTGGCTCTACCTTGCCACCTCGGAGGTGCAGCCCATCGCTGCCATCAAGGCCAGCGTCAAAGGGTTGGCCCTCCCGAAAACGGTAATCGATAAGATCTACTATTCGAATGCACGGCGGGTGTTCTGGCCTCTGCCGCGCTAGTTGCATCGACCTCCGCGCCTCTCCTCACAGATAGTACGTTCCCATTAGGCCGACATGCCACGGCGGCGCGCGCGCTCGCAGGTCTGGGCATAGTCGCCGCTCGGCCTCTCGTATAACGCCTCCTTCGCGCGGCGCCTACGACCCAGCCGCCCTGACGGTTAGCTGTCGAAAGAGGGCCCGCTGCGTAGACGATGGGCTGGAGAGCCGCCCGAGCGCCGTCACTGGGTCGAGATCCACCAACCTGCTGTCTTGAGCTGCCACGTGGCCGCACAAGGAGCGATGCCGCTAGCGTAGGACGCAGCTGACGTCGTTATGCGAGAGCCGGCGCTCCTCGCCGTCAGAACGCGCAGCTATATTTGGCAAGAGGGTAGTTGGACTCCGTCCTCTAATGTCATTCGATCGGTTTCCCCACTGTCAAACAACTCCCTGAGCATTCGCGCCACGTTGAGGTTTCAAACAGAGGTGATGACATGAAAAATCTGTACTGGTTGCCCGTCATGACAGCATTGGGCATCTCAATAGCGGGCTGCTCAATGATGAAATCCCCGGACAGAGAGAGCAGCGGCACGAACGGCACAATGCATCGAGCCGATGCGGGTACCACAGCGCCGGCCAGGCAGAGCTCAGGCAAGTGCGCGCCCGACAAGGTGGGGGACGCGGCAGGACAGGGATCGGACTGTGCGGACAGCAGCACTTCGGGCTCGCGCTCGGGTGGCGCCAACCCGACTCCGCCGGACTCGTCCAGCAGCAACGACCCGAACGCATCGTCTACGGCGCCGCCGCGTAACTGATCGTATAAGCAGCCAGGGGCCGTACTGTTAGGCGACGATTGCTGCGCAGGACCAATCGGCGAGTTGCGTACAGAGCCATTCTCAGTGCGCCTGGGCATTGCGCGCGACTGTAAGGCTCCCGTTGCGGTCGCCGATTTCTGTTGTTGGTCGAGGAGCCCGGTAACCGTGACATCCGTCCGCAAGGCGAGGGCGCGGGACCCCGATGTCGCTAGCTCATGAGCCGCGCTGCACCTGTCATTTGCTCGTGAGCACCCGGCTCGAAGCCGCATCGCCCAGAGCCGCACTGCCGGCGGCAAAGCCATTCTTCTCGAGAATGAAGGCCGTGATTGCCCAGAGCTGGTCGGGCGGCACGGAGCCCGGGTTCACGGCTGGCATCTTCGTGTGCTCGAAGGTGTACAACGCCGAGAGCGGTTTGTTGCCCCAGGTGGCGAGAAATGCCGGACCGACGAGGGCGGGTCCTGCGGCGCCCTTCAGATCCGGGCGATGGCATTGCGCACATTGATTGTTGAAGTATTGCTGTCCTTGGGTCGCCTGGGCCTGGGTAAACCAGCCGTCAGCGGCTACGCTCGGTTCAACGACTCCCGCGAGGCATGCGATGCCTGCAGCTGCTGTGAGTTTGACGAGACGGGTGGCGGGACTGATGCTCAACATGGGTCTCCTCCTTGCCGGCGGCAGCGCTCGGCTCGTAGGCGGAGCGTGGAGCCGAAGTGTTTCCCTTGCGTTTCCGTGTCGAGCCCGTTGGTTTCACCTGAAACAGACTACGCCGTAGCCAGCCTGGGATCCGGCCGCGCGGGATACCTGACATGGCCGCCGCTTCCACCGTGAGGGCCATGGTCGTTCTGCTTACCGCAGATCGATCATCATATATGCCGAAGAGACCTGAGCAGAGGCCGAAGGTTTTCGGCCCCTGAACTCTGCGCTGAGCTGAGCAATGCGTCATCGATCTCGGCCCGATGAGTCAGCGACCAGGAAGCCGAATTCCGCAGCCGCCTCGGACAGAGCGTGCCAGAAGCTGGCGGCGAGGCTGCGGAATAGCGCGACTTCGAACACTGGCGAACCTTCGCCGGAATCGTTCAAGCGCCAGAGCGTGACGCCGATATGGGCTGCCACGGTCGAGGCGACCTCGCCAGATCTGAACGCACGTGGGTGCACGTCGATCGGAATGATCTTGGCGAACGTGTCCAGCAGCTTCGGGCCGGTTAGGCGGAGCACGGCGTACCCGTCGCTCTGGTCCGCTACCGAGGCCAGATTACCGAGTGAGTCCCGGAGGGAGGCGGCAAATGAATTGCCGCCGCGCTCACGCATCGCGAGCCATGCTTCCGGACCGGTGCCCGCAAATGCGACGTCGCCTTCACTCACGTGTCGAGGTCCCTTCGGCAAGTCGATGTCGAAGAGGTCTCGTACGCGTTGGCTGAGCACGGTTGTCCGGTCTTTTCTGACAAGCACGGTGGCCATGCCCAGGCCATCGCGATCGGTCGCGATCACGCCGCGGCCGGTAGCGGACACGATGGGCAGGCCGCCGAACGGCACCTTAGGAGTGAATGTCTGGTGAGTCATGGAAACCACGTTCATGGTGAGAGTCTGATCAGTCCTTCAGACGAGTGCCGTCCGCATCGAAAAAGACCGGGGACACGACCTCCACGTCCACGTCTCCGCCACGGAGCGGGCTGTGGGCACGGATGCGCTCTCCGAACCGTTGCGGGCCGCGCGTGAGCAGGCCTAAGCCAATCCAATGCCCGAGCATCGGCGAGAAGGCGACCGAGGTGATGTAACCTTGATCGTTCTCGAGCGTCGCCTGCGTACCGGCAGTCAGGAAATGCGCTCCGGCGTACAGCCGCGATGCCAAATCGACCGGCTTCACTCCGACGAGCACCGCGCGATTCGGATCCGTCAGGCCCGGCCTGCCGGCGAGTACGCGACCGATGAAATCTTTCTTCTTCGACATCATCCGGCCGAGCCCGAGGTCATCCGCAGTGGTCGTGCCATTGAGTTCGTTGCCGGCGACGTGTCCCTTTTCGATACGCATGACGCCCAGCGCTTCGGTACCGTAGGGAATGACGCCGAGCACTTCGCCGGCCGCCATGATGGCGCGGATAGCGGCATCGCCATAGCGTGCGGGTACCGCCAGTTCATAGGCGAGCTCGCCGGAGAAGGAAATGCGAAACAGCCGTGTCGGCACCTCGTGCCACGAGAATTTCGCGCAGGCGAGATAAGGGAATGCGGTGTTGGAGACATCGACGACATCACCGAGCAGCCGCTCGAGCAGGCGACGCGAATGCGGTCCTGCGACGGCGTACTGCGCCCACTGCTCGGTGACGGCGACGATCTGCACATCGAGCTCGGGCCACAGCACCTGCCGGGCGTGCTCCAGGTGCTGCATCACCTTGGCCGCGTTCGCTGTCGTCGTCGACATGAGATAGTGATCGATTTCGAGGCGCGCGGTCGTGCCGTCATCCATGACTAGCCCGTCCTCGCGCAGCATCAGTCCGTAGCGCACCTTGCCGACGGGTAGGGTCGAGAAAAGGTTTACGTAAACGCGATCGAGAAATAGCCCGGCATCCGGCCCCTGAATGTCGATCTTGCCCAGGGTCGAGACATCGCAGACACCGACGCTCGAACGCACGGCCTTCACTTCCCGCGAGACTGTCTCGAGCCAGTCCTTTTCACCTGGCGCGGCGAACCATTGCGCGCGCAGCCATTGTCCGGCCTCAACGAACGCTGCGCCGTGCGCCTGCGCCCAGCCGTGACTGGCGGTATGCCGCGTAGGCTTGAAGTGCTTGCCGCGATGATGGCCTGCAAAGGCCCCGAGGGCGACCGGGGTATAGGGTGGCCGCGAGGTTGTCGTCCCTAGTTCCGGAATCGCTCGCTCGGTGAGGGCAGCCATGATCGCATGCCCATTGACGTTAGAGGTCTTGCCCTGATCAGTAGCCATTCCAAGCGTGGTGTAACGCTTGAGCAGCTCGACCGACCGAAAGCCCTCGCGCGCGGCGAGCGCCACATCCTCACGCGTGACGTCGTGTTGGAAATCGACGAACGCCTTCGAACGGGACTCTTTGACGTACCACAGGGGTGTCACGCCGGTGAACTCGTCATCTGTGCGCCATTGCTGCGGGGCAGGTACAGTGAACCCGGCGGCCTCGGCTGCTTCTGAGCCCGCTGCCGAGCCTTCGCGTAGCGCGTCCGCGAGCGAGAAAGATCCGCCAGCCGCACCGACGACAGTCATCCCGCGCGGCGGATCGCCCGCCACAAATGCGGAGATGACATCTGACCAACGAGTGCGCCCACCGAGATGCGTAGAGAGCGCCACGCTCGGATTCCAGCCGCCGGATACGGCCAACGTATCGGCAGGGAGCTTGGAGAGGCGACCGTCGCGATCTCGCACAGTGATCCCGGTGAGCCCGCGCACGCCGTGGACATCCACTACATGCGCGCCGCATAAGGCACGCACACCGATAGCTTTGGCTTGTGCCAGAAGAATTGGTGAAGTTTCGTCCCGAGCGTCCACCACCGCCTCCACCGAGACGCGCGACTTGGCAAGATCGAAAGCGGTTTTCCAACCATCATCACATGTTGTAAAGAGCGCGACCCGGCCGCCAGGGGCAACGCCGAAGCGGTTCACATAGGTCCGAACGGCAGAAGCCATCATTACGCCCGGTCGATCGTTACCGCCAAAGACGATTGGCCGCTCGATGGCACCCGCCGCGAGCACGGTCCGTCTGGCTATGATCTTCCACAGGCGCTCACGAGGTTGGTGGGGCAGGGGGACCGGAAGATGGTCCGACACTCGTTCGACTGCTCCGAATGTGCGTTGCCCTGACCGGCCATCGTCATACGCTCCGAACACCGTCGTTCGCCGCAGGATGCGAATGTCCGGCAGGCAGACCAGCTCGCTTTCGACGCTTCGTGCCCAGGCGCTGCCGCTGCGCCCGTCAATCTCCCTTTGATCGCCATTCAGCCGTCCACCGAGCAGAAAGTCTTCATCACAGAGGATGACCCGAGCGCCGGATCGCCCAGCGACGAGAGCCGCAATCAGTCCCGCCGCACCGCCCCCCACGATCAGTACATCGCAGTACGCGTGCGCCTTCTCGTAACTGTCGGGATCCGGCTCCGTGCTGGCGCGCCCGAGGCCGGCGGCGCGCCGAATCACCGGCTCGTAGAGCTTTTCCCACATCGATGCGGGCCACATGAAGGTCTTGTAGTAGAAGCCGGCGACGAAGAGGGGCGAGAAGATCGAGTTGATCGCGCCCACGTCGAAGGCTAGCGAGGGCCAGCGGTTCTGGCTTCGTGCATTCAGCCCTTCGAACAGCTCCGCCACCGTCGCGCGTGTGTTGGCTTCACGCCGTGCTCGGCTGCGCAGCTCGACTAGCGCGTTCGGTTCTTCAGAGCCAGCGGTGAGGATGCCACGTGGCCGGTGGTACTTGAAGGAGCGACCTACGAGCCGAACACCGGCGGCGAGCAGGGCAGATGCTAGCGTGTCGCCGCGAAAACCTGTGTAACGCTTGCCATCGAACTCGAAGGACAGGAGGCGGCTGCGGTCGATGAGGCCCGTGTCGGAGAGCCGGTACGGCTGCCCAGGAGTGCGGCCTGTTGCCTGGGCAGCCCGTTCCGCACTGTTCGAGGGTGCGGTCGTGCTCATGACCCGGCAGCCTCCTTGGCGAAGTTGACAGCCAGGATCTCGTGCGTGCGTGTATCGCGGGTCACGCGCAGCCAGCTGCGACAGCCGGAGGCGTGATACCACAGCTCGTCATGCGGGCCGGCCGGATTGTCGCGCAGATAGACTGCCTCGAAGAAGGCCGTCTCGGCACCTGGTGCCTCGAAATTCGGGCGTTTGCAATCCGCAGCGCCGAGATAGGTGAATTCGCTCACGTCGCGCTCACCGCAAAAGCAACATTGAATACGCATGGGCTTGGCCGGGATCGTGATCTTTTGAATCAGTGCAGATTGGGTTGGGCACCCACGCCTTTCTCGTCGAGGAGCTGGCCAGTTGCAAACCGGTCCAGACGGTACCCGCGCGCGAGCTCATGCGATTCATCGCGCGCCAGCAGATGCGCGAAGCACCACCCCGAGGCGGGTGTCGCCTTGAAGCCTCCATAACACCAGCCGCCGTTGAGATACAGGCCTTCGAGCGGCGTGCGGTCGATGATCGGCGAGCCATCCATGGACATATCCACGAGTCCGCCCCAGGAGCGCAGCATGCGTACGCGGCCAAGGGCCGGTATCAGCGCCACGCCTCCCTCGCAGACATCCTCGACGGTCGCCAGATTACCGCGCTGGGCGTAGGAGTTGTATCCATCGATATCGCCCCCGAACACGAGGCCGCCCTTGTCCGATTGGCTGACATAGAAGTGGCCTGCGCCGAAGGTCACGACTCCGGGGATGAGTGGCTTGAGCGCCTCGGATACGAAGGCCTGCAGCACATGGCTCTCGATCGGGAGCCGCAGGCCCGCCATCTGCGCGACCCGCGACGTGTTGCCGGCGACGGCCATGCCGATCTTGCTCGCCCGAATCTCCCCGCGCGTCGTCTCGACGCCGACAATGCGTCCGCCTTGGCGTACGAAGCCTGTCACTTCGCAATTCTGAATGATATCCACTCCGCGACCGCTGGCCGCTCGCGCGAAGCCCCACACGACGGCATCGTGACGGGCCGTGCCGCCGCGCCGCTGCAGGAGGCCGCCCTGGATAGGGAAGCGCGCATTGTCGAGGTCGAGAAAAGGGAGCATGCGACGTACGGCCGCGGCATCGAGCAACTCGGCATCCACTGCGTGCATCCGCATTGCATTGCCCCTTCTGACATAGGCATCGCGCTGGGCATCGGAATGATAGAGATTCAACACGCCGCGCTGGCTGACCATCGCATTGTAGTTGAGGTCCTGCTCGAGCCCTTCCCAAAGCCGCATCGACCATTCGTAAAACGGGTTATTGCCGGGCAGGAGATAGTTCGAGCGGATGATCGTGGTGTTGCGTCCCGCGTTGCCCGAGCCGATCCACCCCTTCTCGATCACGGCGACACGGGTGATGCCGTGTATCTTCGCAAGATAGTGGGCTGTCGCAAGTCCGTGCCCGCCGCCTCCGATGATCACGACGTCATAAGCCGCTTGCGGCGTGGCATCCCGCCAGGCTGGCCCCCAGTTGCGGTGACCGGACAGCGCTTGTCGCACGAGATTGAAAATCGAATAGCGCATCGCGAGGCCTCGGCCGTGAGCTTGCGTCGCTCGAAGACTGTAGCCCGCAATGTCAGGGATGAAGCGGCCGGTCGTTTGATATTCTACGACGCGAAGTATACATTTAGCGGCAGATTGGGATTTACGACCGCGCGCGCCTGCATGCCTGTACCGAAAGAAGCTCGCGGGACCGTCCCGGCCATCGGCTCCGTAGGATTTCTCCTCGTGCCCGGATTCGCCCTGATGTCCTACGCTTCGGCCGTCGAACCGTTGCGGGCTGCCAATCGTCTTGCGGGCAAGGCTCTGTATCGCTGGTGGCATGCGGCGCCGGGTGACGAACCTGCGATTGCCTCGAGCGGCGCGGCCATCGTGCCCGACTTCAAGTTGGGCTCGAATGTCGCTGACCTCGACCTGGTCCTCGTGTGCGCGGGCGGCAATCCGGCAACCTTCAGTGACCGGCGTACTTTCGCGTGGCTGCGCAAGCTTGCCCGGCAAGGCGTGGCCATCGGTGGAGTGTCTGCCGGGCCTTTCATCGTCGCGAAGGCAGGGCTGCTCGCCGGCCGCCGTTGCACCGTGCATTGGGAGCACATGCCGGCGTTTCAGGAAGCGTTTCCCGATGTCGAAC
>JAQGOC010000329.1 GCA_028293805.1 Gammaproteobacteria bacterium | reverse complement strand
GCACCAGAGGGGAGGGCGGAGGATCGGAGAGTCCGTAATTCCACTCAGTCAGAAGGGAGCGGGTCTTGGCGAGACCGTAGCGATCGAGCCGCTCCCGCAGGTCCACTGCGATCCGGGCGAAGTCGCGCGGATCGTTCGAATCCGTGGCGTACCAGTGCCACGAATAAAAATCGAGCGGGACGTGAGCCGAGCGGACCTCACGCATGAATTCGTCCCGGAAGGGTGAGGCATCGTTCGGCTTGGCGATGGCCGGACCTCCGACGAGAGCTTGCCCGTCGGCCGCCTTCACCGCTCGCGCGAGCTTGCCGTAGAGATCGAAGTACTGCTGTGGCGTCCCGGACCAGAAAAGATTGCCGAGGTCGGGCTCATTCCAGATTTCCCAGTAGCGGATCCCATAGTGGTAGCCGTTTGCCCAGCCGCGGTTGTAATGGAGCACGATGTGCTTCGCGATTGCCGCGTACCGCTCGAAGTCCGGCGGGGGTCGCGGATCGGCGCCCTCGCTGCGGCCCAACCGGAAGATCACTTGCGCGCCGAATTTTTCAATCGAGGCGATGAGCTGGTCCGTCGGTCCGAAGCGGTAGCTGGCGGGATCGTCCGGGTCCGCATCGAGATTCGGAAAAATGGTGAAAACGTCGCGGTCCGCCGAGATCAATGCGCCTTGCGGCGCCGCTGCGCTTTCGAAGCGCGCGTCGATGTCGCCCGGCCCGTAGCCGTCATGAGTGCGCACCAGGTCGATGCGTGCCAGCCGGTACCCCGCGGAAGCATCAATGTCGTCCCGCATGTTCCAGCCGCCGAACTTGAAGTTTTCCGGCTTGTGCCCGCCGGGACCCGGCGCGCCGTTCACGCCTTGAAGGGAGCGCAGCGCGCCACTTGCCGAGGCTGCATTGACCCTTATTTCCCTCAGACCGGTTTGTTTTAAACTGGGGTGGTCCGGAGCGTTGCCCGCCGTGGGTTGCGCGGACGCGTGAGCTGAGGCTGCGCCTGCCAGGCAGGCCAATAGCGGGGCAAACGATCGTGGCACTCGACAGACTCCGGGACGGGACAGGAACGACACGTTAATCGAGCGGACGCAAATTATGAGCCGAACCCCTGAGCGCCTGCCCACCTTGTACATCCCACACGGCGGAGGACCGTGCTTTTTCATGGACACGCCGCCGGGGATACCGCGTGATCTGTGGGAGCGAATGGGGACGTATCTGCGCGGCATCGATGCATCGCTCGGCACGCGGCCGAAGAGTGTGCTCGTCATTTCGGGTCATTGGGAGACGGAGCGCCCGACGGTAAATACGGCGACGCGGCCACCGCTTCTGTTCGACTACTACGGCTTTCCCGAACATACGTATCGGCTCACCTATCCCGCCGCCGGCTCTCCGGTGCTTGCGCGGCGCGTGCGCGAGTTGCTCACGGCGGCCGATATTGCCTCCGACGAGGAACCGGAGCGCGGCCTCGATCACGGCGTCTTTGTGCCGTTCAAGCTCATCTACCCGGACGCGGATGTGCCCATGGTGCAAATGTCATTGAATCGCACACTGGATGCCGCGACTCATCTGGCGATCGGCCGCGCTCTCACGCCGCTGCGCGATGAAGGCGTCCTGATCGTCGGAAGCGGCATGAGCTACCACAACCTGCGTGACATGTTCAGCGATGATCCGCGCTTGAGGCGGGCGGCGGAGGATTTCGATCGTTGGCTTGGCGAAGCGGCTACCGAGCCGGATCCTGTGGCGCGCGAGCGGAAGCTCGCAGCCTGGCATCAGGCGCCGGGAGCACGCGCCTCGCACCCGCGGCCCGAGCATTTGATCCCGCTCATGGTGGCGGTTGGCGCTGCTGGCGAAGACGCGGGACGGGTGACGTACAACGAGCCGCTACTGGGAAAGCCCGTCTCGGGTTTTCAGTTCGGTTGACAGGTGTCTGACGTTGGTAATGGCTCGTGATGCGCCAGACGCTTGCTCGTCGCATTGTAGAACCGTCGCTGTCTCGTTTGGGGCGTGCATCTGCTGACCTGAGAGTTTTTTTGCCTCAGCGCTTCAGTCTTCTTCACGCCCGCGATGCGCTCCACATTATGATTGCGTGATGGAAGCTCCCGCCGTTACGCGTTCTCGACGCCCATTTCTCGCCCCGGTCTGGCTCACCATGCTGGCGGTCCTCTTCGCGCTCGCGGTGGCCTTCGCCGTTTATCGCTCTGCCTCGACCACCGTCGTGGTGCTCGTGCGCCCGGTCGAAAAAGAAGCGGGCACCATTGATGATCCGCCTCTGTCGGAGGCGGGCGAGCAGCGAGCCCAGCGGCTCGCGCAGATGCTTGGCGATGCGACGGGTGTCGGGCGCATCGAGGCCATTTATGTGAGCGACGCGCGGCGTGCGCAGCAGACGGCCGCACCGCTCGCTGACAGGCTGGGGAAACGAACGGTGGTCATCGGGGGACGTGACGCCAAGGCGGCTGCGAGCCAGGTGATGCGGGAGCATGACGGCGGGACAGTGCTCTTTGTAGGTAGCAGCGGCACCGTGCCGCAACTCGTGCATGAGCTCAGTGGCTTGGAGGTTGGGCCCGCGACGGAAAACGAGCACGACACCTTGTACGTCGTCAGCATCCCGACCTTCGGTCGGGCTGGCGTGCTTCGGCTCAGATACTGACGGAGGAGGGCCCGTCTAGCCCCTGGCGCTCAGCGCCACCGCTGTGCGTATGAAATCCTCATGCAGCCGGATACGGAAATCGGCGAGAACCGCTGAGCGAATGTGCCGCGAGCGGTCGATGAGATAGGTCGCGCGCCGCACTCCGAATCCCAACGGACCAGCGACGTCGTACATCTTGATGACGACTTTCTCCAAATCCGACAGCAGCGTAAACGGCAGCTGGTACTTCTCACGGAACTTGCGGTGGGTCTCGGGGTTCTGCGGACTGACGCCGGCCACGTCGAGCCCGGCCTTCTGAATCTCCATGTGCAGGTCGCGTATGGAGCAGGCTTCACGCGTGCAACCCGGCGTGAAATCCGCGGGGTAGAAATAAAGGATCACGGAACCGGTTCTGAGCAGTGTGCTCAGCGATACGTTCTGCCCGGTGTGATCCGGCAGCGTGAATTCCGGTGCTCGGCCGCCGATTTCCAGCATGCGTTCTCTCCCCGACCCCTGCGGCTTTGGTCCGATCATAGCCGCCCGGAGCGGTAACGGGTTACCGCCGGGCGCTGCAGGCGTCCTTGCGGGGGCCGGCCGGCTCGATTCTTCATTGGACGTGCTGGGTCGCGATGGCTAGAATCGCGCGCCTTATCGTGGGGCGGTAGCTCAGTTGGGAGAGCGTCGCGTTCGCAATGCGAAGGTCGAGGGTTCGATCCCCTTCCGCTCCA
>JAQGOC010000305.1 GCA_028293805.1 Gammaproteobacteria bacterium | reverse complement strand
TAAACGATGCCGCCGCCGTCCGTGTCCTCCCAATAGACGCGGGCGGCCCAGGAAAATACGCTCACGGCTCTTCCTCGAACAATTGCAGCGTCGTCGTCACACGCTCGGGCGGCTTGATGCCGAAGTGCAGGTAGGAAGCGCGCGTCACCATCCGGCCCCGCGCGGTGCGGACGAGAAAGCCCTTCTGGATCAGAAATGGCTCGATCACATCCTCGAGCGTGCCGCGCTCCTCCCCAACGGCGGCCGCGATGCTGTCGATTCCAACCGGACCGCCCTCGAACCTGTCGATGATGGCTGTCAGAAACTTCCGGTCGAGCGTGTCGAAACCCAGCGGGTCCACTTCGAGCAGATCGAGCGCAGCGTCAGCGATGCGCTCGTCGATCCGGCCGTCCGCTTTTACTTGCGCGTAGTCGCGCACCCGCCGGAGCAGGCGGTTGGTGATACGTGGCGTGCCGCGCGAGCGCTGCGCTATGCGGTGAGTCCCGCCTTCATCGATGGGTACGTTGAGAATCGAGGCGGACCGCTTCACGATGAGCTCGAGATCCGCGACATCATAGAACTCGAGCCGTTGGACGATGCCGAAACGATCGCGCAGCGGCGAAGTGAGAAGCCCCGCCCGGGTGGTCGCGCCAACCAGCGTGAACGGCGGCAGATTGAGCTTGATGGAGCGCGCCGCCGGCCCCTCGCCGATCATGATGTCGAGCTGATAGTCCTCCATCGCGGGGTAGAGCACCTCCTCCACCACGGGCGACAGGCGATGGATCTCGTCGACGAAGAGGACATCCCGCGGCTGTAGGTTCGTCAGGATGGCCGCGAGATCGCCAGGCCGCTCGAGCACGGGCCCGGACGTCTGGCGCAGGCTCACGCCCAGTTCGGCCGCCAGGATGTTGGCGAGGGTCGTCTTGCCCAGCCCCGGGGGCCCGAAGATCAGCACGTGATCGAGCGCTTCGCCGCGTTGGCGCGCGGCGGTGACAAATATCTCGAGCTGCGCCTTGACCGCGGCCTGCCCGATGTACTCGTCGAGGCGGCCTGGACGAATAGCCCGCTCGACGGCCTCGTCCTCCCCGCCGGCCGTGCCGCTGATGATTCGTTCAGCTTCCAATGGTTGCCTTGCCTCGTCGCACTATTTCCACCCTATTCCCGGTTCGCGCCCTGCAGGGCACGCCGGATCAGCTCTTCGGTGGAGTGTGTACCGGGACCGGCCGCCTTGAGCAAGCGAGTCGCCTCCGCGGGCCGGTACCCGAGAGCCATGAGCGCCTCGTAAGCCTCGGTTTCCGGACTAGCGGTCGCGGCAACGGGCACGGATCCGGGAGTCGCCTCGGGACTCGCAATTCGGTCGCGCATCTCGATGACCAGCCGCTCGGCCGTCTTGCGCCCTATGCCGGGCACACGGGTCAGTGCCGTGATGTCTTCGTTAACCACGCACCGTGCGAACGCCTCGACGCTGATCCCCGACAACAGCGCCAATGCGATCTTCGGTCCCACGCCCGAGACCTTGATCAAACTTCGAAATAACCGCCGCTCGCCTTCCGTGGCGAATGCATAAAGCACGTGCGCATCCTCACGCACTACGAGGTGAGTCAGGAGACGCACCTCCTCTCCAACGGGCGGCAGGTGGAAGAACGTCGACATGGGCGCCTCGAGCTCGTAGCCGAGTCCTCCCACGTCTACCAGAAGCTGTGGCGGAGTTTTGGACGCGATGCGACCGCGCACGGATCCGATCATTTCTTGGAGTGCCTCAGGCGACCGGCTTCAGGGACGATGCCTGGGCAAGCATCTGCAGCCGGCGGGAGTGCGCGTGACACACCGCCACTGCAAGCGCGTCGGAGGCGTCTGGTCCGACTCGTTCGGGAAGCCCCAGCAGTGTTTTGATCATATGAGCCACCTGCGACTTCTCCGCCGCTCCCGACCCTACGAGGGCGAGCTTGATCGCCCGCGGAGCGTATTCAAACACAGGCAGGCCCTTCGGCACGGCGCACAGCGCCGCTCCGCGCGCCTGGCCGAGCTTCAGCGCGCTTTCAACGTTGCGGTTGACGAACACACGCTCGACCGCGACTTCCCCGGGCTGATGCTCGCCGATGAGGGCCTCCAGGCCTTCGAAAATCATGCGTAAGCGCTCCGCCATCAATGCCCCACCGACATTGAGGCAGCCATGCGCGATGTGCACATAGTCATTCCCACGACATTCAATGATGCCGAAGCCGGTGCGTCGCGAGCCCGGATCGACACCCAGAATGCGTACCTTCACGGACGTGGCGAAACGAGGGGCGACCGCGCCGGAGCGCCCCCTACTCACGGCAGCGCTCGCCACGGCGGAGCCCGGCGTAGCGACGCCCGGCGTAACGACGCCCGGATCAAATGCGCGCCAGGCCTTCGTCCGATATCTCGACATTAGAGTAAACGTTCCGTCAAAGCACGGGCTGGGCATCCCGGGTGTGACCCAGCGTATCTGAAAACAAGGACTTACGCATTCCCCGGTCATGCTCGATCATGGCGGGACATCAATGCGCGAATTGGGGTGAACAGATGCCTCGCGTCCGCGCACGCAGAAGAATCAGTACCCTTGGATGTCGGATCCGCGCGCGCCGATCCGTCCTTGCTGCAGTCGCTATGGGAGTCCCGAGATGAGAAAAGTTGTCGCCGCCGCCTTCGCGAGTCTGGACGGTGTCATGCAGGCGCCGGGCGGGCCGCTGGAAGACCCCGTAGGCGGCTTCACCCACGGCGGGTGGACGTTCCACTATTGGGACGAGCCGATGGGGCGGTTCATGGGCGAGACCTTTTCAAGCCCCTTCGATCTCCTGCTCGGCCGCAAGACCTACGAAATCTTCGCCGCTCACTGGCCTTTCGTCGAGGAGAGTGATCTGACGGCGGCGAGTTTCAACGCGGCGACCAAATACGTTGCCACGTCCTCCCCGGAGCCACTCACCTGGGCGAACTCAGTCGCCTTGCGTGGAGACGTTGCGACCGAGATAGCGCGGCTCAAGCAGGAGGACGGGCCGAATCTGCTGACACAGGGCAGCAGCGTCTTGTTGCAGACCCTGCTCGCGCACGATCTGATCGACGAATTCCGGCTGTTGATTTTCCCGCTCGTCCTCGGTAAGGGCAAGCGCCTGTTCGGCCAGGGTACAAAGCCGGGCGCACTGAAGCTCACGGCAACCACGGTATCGACAACCGGCGTCATCATGAGCGTTTATGACCGTGCAGGCACAATCAGCACAGGATCGTTTCAGCTGAAGGATCCCTCGCAGGCCGAAATCGCGCGCCGGGCACGAATGAAGCGTGAGGGCTGAGGGGAGCGTCCAAGCTCCCGCGTCCCAGCCCGAAACCGCGCTTCGACCGGCATCAATCGACTGATCAGGTGCCGTAACCCAGGATGGGATCCCAGAATGCGCAATGATGCTCCGCTGCGAATTGTGCATCGGTAAATGTGCTCACACTGGGCACGTTCTCCGACAGGATAGCCGGCGCGCCGGATTGATCAGTAAACTTTGGCCAAGGCGAGTTCCCCGATCCGTTCGGATTGCCGGTGCTCGCGAAGTTCGTCCAGAACGCAATCATCTGGTCAGACAGGCCGTCTCGCTCGAGTCCAGCTCGCGTGGTTGCCCCGTCGTTTGATCCAGATTCACGCCCAATTGGCCA
>JAQGOC010000267.1 GCA_028293805.1 Gammaproteobacteria bacterium | reverse complement strand
CGGTCAGCACATATAAACCGGCGATTCATGTGGTGCCCGAGGTCGGAGTCGAACCGACACGCTTTTAAGGGCGGCGGATTTTGAGTCCGCTGCGTCTACCAATTCCGCCACTCGGGCTGCGAGGGGGTGCGAGCCGGAAAGTATAAAGGGACGCGCGCGGAGAGGGTATGGGGTGCGCCGGGATAGGCCCGAAGGGGAGGAGGGGTAGGAAGGGGAATCGCGGGAGCTGCCGCAAGATGCTGCAGCGGGAATGGGAATGGGAATGGGAGCCTGGGTCAGCAGTGCCTCGAAGCTTAGGGTGGCCTGCCCCGGAAGGCTCCCGCGGAAGGCCGGCAGAAGGCTGCGGCATTGAGCGCCCGGTGAACCTCCGCGGCGGAGCGCGTGCGGTCTTGCGCGGCCCGTGTAACATTCGCGGGTGCGACGCCAGGACTTCTCATACGACCTTCCCGAAGAGCTGATTGCCCAGACTCCATTGGCCGAGCGCTCGGCCAGCCGGCTGCTGGTGCTCGATGGAGGCACCGGTACGGCTACGGATCGGGTGATGGGTGAGCTGCCGGAATATCTGCAATCCGGCGATTTGCTGGTATTCAACGATACGCGGGTCGTGGCGGCGCGGGTCGCCGGCCTCAAGCCTTCGGGTGGACGGGTCGAAATCTTCCTCGAGCGGGTGATCGAAGGGCGGGAGGCGCTGGCGCAGCTGCGGGCCAGCAAACCAATCCGCGAGGGGCTGGAAGTCACGACGGCTGGGGGGGTTGTTCGTATCCTGGGGCGTGAGGATGAGCTTTGGCGTATCGAAGCGCCGGGGCCAGCGCTCGAGTTTTTCGAGACCTGGGGCGAGGTTCCGCTGCCCCCATATATCCACCGGGCGGCGGACGCTAATGACCGCGAGCGTTACCAGAGTATCTTCGCGCGGGAGCGCGGGGCTGTGGCGGCGCCCACCGCGAGCCTGCACTTTGACGCGCCGCTGATGCAGAAATTGGACGCCTTGGGCGTCAGCCGCGTGTTCGTTACCTTGCACGTCGGCGCGGGGACCTTTCAATCCCTGCGAACCGACGACCTTGGTGCTCACAGGATGCACGCGGAGCGTGTATCGGTGAGCACAGTTACATGGGAGGCGATTCGCCGTACGCACGCCGCAGGCGGACGGGTGATCGCCGTTGGTACAACCGTCGTGAGAGCGCTCGAGTCCGCAGCGCTGCTCTCGGCATCGTCGCGGGCCTTGTCGTTGCAGTCTCGGCGCCCTTTGCAGCCCCTGCCCGGAGAAGGATGGTCAGGCGAAACGCGCCTGTTCATCCGCCCGGGCTTCGAATTCCAGGTCGTCGATGCGATGCTGACAAACTTCCATTTGCCCGAATCGACCTTGCTCATGCTCGTGTGCGCCTTCGCCGGCCGGGAGAACGTACTGGCCGCGTATGCGCATGCGGTGCGCGCGAAATACCGCTTTTTTAGCTATGGGGACGCAATGTTAGTGACGCCGACGCGCCATCCCGCCGGGGTGCTGTCTTGAGACCCAGATTCGAATTGCTGGGGACGGACGGCGCTGCGCGCCTCGGACGCCTCACCGCCGCTCACGGAGTGATCGAAACGCCGGCGTTCATGCCGGTGGGCACCTACGGGACCGTGAAAGCGATGACGCCGGAGGAGCTCGAGGGTCTGGGAGCGCAGATCGTCCTCGGCAATACGTTCCACCTCATGCTGCGCCCGGGCGCGGATATCGTCGCTGCGCATGGCGGGCTGCATCGTTTCATGAACTGGAAGCACCCCATTCTCACGGACTCGGGTGGCTTCCAGGTCTTCAGCCTGAAAAGCCTGCGCAAAATTACGGAAGAAGGGGTCCGCTTCCGCTCGCCCATCGACGGGGCGGATGTGCGGCTCACGCCCGAGGATTCGATGGACGTGCAGCTCAAGCTGCACTCGGATATCGCCATGGCGCTGGACGACTGCACTCCGCACCCCGCCACGGAAAGCGAGGCCCGGGAATCCATGGAGCGCTCCATGCGGTGGGCCGCCCGCAGCCATGCTCATTACTATAGAGACGGCCCGCGGAACCCCACAGAAGACCCGCAGGGCGACTACCCTCCGGGCGGGCTATTCGGGATCGTCCAAGGCGGCATGCATGGCGCTCTGCGGCTGGCGTCCCTCGAGGCGTTGACGCGCCTTGATTTCCCCGGTCTGGCGGTCGGGGGCCTTGCCGTGGGCGAGCCCGAGGAGGAGCGGCTGCGCATTCTCGAGACCGTCGTTCCGCATATGCCCGCCGACCGGCCACGCTATCTCATGGGCGTCGGCCGCCCCGAGGATATCGTTGCCGCCGTATTGCGCGGCATCGATATGTTCGATTGCGTAATGCCGACCCGGCACGCCCGCAACGGCCATCTGTTCACCTCGACCGGGGTCATCAACATCCGCAACAGTGTCCATCAGGCCGATCTGGCGCCCATCGACGCCGATTGCGCCTGCTACACGTGCCAAAACTACACTCGCTCCTACCTGCGCCACCTCGACCGCTGCAACGAGATCCTGGGCTCCCGTCTGAACACGATCCACAACCTCCATTTCTATCTCGAGCTCATGCGGTCCATCCGGTCCGCCATAGCGGCGGGGGGGCTGACGTCCTGGGCTGCCGCTTATTTTGCAGCTCGGCGGGGCGCTGCGAGCGCTGTGGCATAATGCCGCCCCTTCGCTCCCCGGGGGTCCGGCGGGGTTTTGCCCACAAGGTGTATGCATGAACGGTTTGATCCCTGACGCCTTTGCCCAGGCCGGTGCGGCCTCCCCTGGCGGGCAATTCGCGCCCATCCTGATGATGGTCGTTTTCGTCGTTATCTTTTACTTCCTACTCATCCGCCCGCAGCAGAAGAAGGCCAAGGAGCACCAGGCCCTCGTCTCCAAGCTCTCGGCGGGCGATGAGGTGGTGACCACGGGCGGCATCCTCGGCAAGGTGACCGACGTGGGCGACTCCTTTATCACTATCGAAATCGCCGACGGCGTGCGCGTGAAAGTGCAGAAGTTCCAGGTCGGCTCCCTGATGCCCAAGGGCACACTCAAAAGCGCCTGAATATGCTCGAATACGCACGCTGGAAATACATCCTCATCGGCGCGGTCCTCCTGCTGGGCCTGCTGTTCGCGATGCCAAACTTTTTCGGCGAGGACCCCGCGCTGCAGATCGCGCGTAAGGACCACGCCGCCGTCAAGCCCGATGAGACCAAGGCGGTGGAGGCGTTCCTCAAGGAAAAGAACGTGCGCTTCGACAGGAGTTATGTCGACAGCGGCCGGCTGATGGTGCGCTTTCCGAGCGTGGCGGATCAGCTCGCCGCGCGCGATGTCGTCAACGAAAAGTTCGCGGGAACCTACATCACGGCTCTGTCGTTCGCGCCGCGCACCCCGGAATTCCTGCGGTCCCTGGGTTTGCGGCCGATGCCGCTGGGCCTTGATCTGCGCGGCGGACTCTATCTTCTATACCAGGTCGACGTGAATGGCGCGGTGAGCCAGGCTCTGGAGGGCTACGCGCAGGATGCCCGGCGCGCGCTTTCGACGGCCAATATCCCGTTCAAGGACGTCTCGACCGCCGCAGTCGGCAGCAGCCGGCCAAACGCTATCCGCATCGTGTTGCCGCCGGAAGCCGACGTCAACGCTGCCCGCACAGCGCTCAATCAGGTGCTGCAGGGTCTCACCGTTTCGACGGAGAGCCTCCCCAGTGGCTCGGCGATCGTGGCAGTGATGACGCCGCAGCAGATACGCGAGCGTCAGGATTACGCCATCCAGCAGAACATCACGACGCTACGCTACCGGGTGATCGAGCTCGGTGTGTCCGAGCCGATCGTGCAACGGCAGGGCATCGATCGCATCAATGTACAGCTCCCCGGCGTGCAGAACTCCGCCGAGGTGAAGGACATTCTCGGCAGGGTGGCGACGCTCGAGTTTCGCCTCGAGGACACCCAGAACAGCGCTTTCGAAGCCATGCAGCGCGGCCGCGCTCCTCTGGGATCGAAGCTGTACACCCACACTCGGTTCGGGCGGCCGGTTCTCCTCAAGCGCGAGATCATTGCCACCGGCGACCAGCTCACGAATGCCACCGTCGGGCAGACTCCGGAAGGTGTCGGCGTCAACGTGAGGCTCGACGCGCGCGCGGGCGAGAACATGCTGAAAGTCACGAAGGCGAATCTGAACAAGCCGATGGCGGCTGTGCTCATCGAGAAGCGTCGTGAGACCACCGACGTCGACGGCAAAAAAGTAACGCGCGACGTCACGGACGAGCAGGTCATCAACGACGCCACGATCCGCGGCATCTTCAGCACTAATTTCCAGATCACCGGCCTGACCGCGGGCGAGGCTCGCGAGCTGGCGCTGCTGCTGCGTTCCGGCTCGCTCGCCATTCCCATCTATCCGATCGAAGAGCGGGCCGTGGGCCCGAGCCTCGGACGCGACAACATCGACAAGGGCGTCAACGCGCTCATCATCGGCATGGCTGGCGTGTTCCTGTTCATGGCGATCTACTACAAGACGTTCGGCCTCGTGGCGGACCTCGTGCTTCTGGCGAACGTGGTGCTGCTCACTGCGCTGCTTTCGATGATGCGGGCGTCGCTCTCGCTGCCCGGCATCGCGGGCATCATTCTCACCGTCGGTATGGCTGTCGACGCGAACGTGCTTATTTACGAGCGCATTCGTGAGGAAGTCCGTAAAGGGGTCTCGCCGCAGGCGGCGATCCGCGCCGGCTTCGAGAAGGCGTTCTCCGCCATCGCGGACTCGAACATCACTACGCTGATCGCTGGCGTGGTGCTCTGGGTATTCGGCACCGGCCCCATCCGCGGGTTCGCCATAGTGCTGACCCTTGGAATCGCGACGTCAATGTTCACTTCATTGATGGGCAGCCGCGCTCTCCTCACGCTCATGTACGGTGGCCGGCGCAAACTCGCCCGGCTGTCGATCTAAGGACTGCCCGCGTGGAATTTTTCAGTCACCAGACAAACTACCCGTTCATGGCCACACGCAAGGTGTGGTACACGCTCTCGGCCGTGCTCATGATCGCCTCGTTCGTCTCGTTCTTCACCCGCGGCCTCAATCTCGGCATCGACTTCACGGGCGGCGTGAGCGCGGAAGCCAGTTTCACTCGCGCGGTGAATGTCGACGAGGTACGGGCAAAGCTCTCGGCCAACGGCTTCCATGACCCGCAGGTGCAGAACTTCGGCTCCTCGCGCGATGTGGCGATCCGGTTGCCCCCCGACCCGTCGGTTACGGCAACGACGGTCCGTACGAAGCTCGAGACGGCCCTGAAGTCCATCGACCCCGGTGCGCAGGTGCTGCAACTGGAAGTCGTCGGCCCGCAGGTCGGAAGCGAGCTGAGAACCAGTGCGCTGTGGGCCCTCGGGTTCACTCTGCTGCTCATCTTCATATACATCGCGTTCCGGTTTCATACGTGGCGCCTGTCGCTCGGCGCGATTCTCGCCGTGCTGCACGATCCTATCCTCGTGCTGGGGATTTTTTCGGTCACGCAGACCCCCTTCGACCTGGCCGTGGTCGCCGCCATCCTCGCGGTCATCGGTTACTCGCTCAACGACACCGTGGTCGTATTCGATCGGATCCGCGAGCGGTTCGAAACCAACCGCCGGTTGCCGCCCGATGTGGTTCTCGACCAGTCGATCAACCAGACTCTGTCGCGAACGATCATGACGAAGGTCGTCACCTCCATCGTCGTGCTGGCGTTGCTGTTCCTGGGAGGCCCGGTTCTCAAGGGGTTCTCTGAAGCGCTGCTCATCGGCATCATCGCGGGCACGTACTCGTCGATCTACATCTCGAGCGCGATCGCGCTCGACTTCGGACTGACCGCGGAGCACCTGTTCCCGTCGGCGAGGAAAGCGGCCGTCGACGAGCTGCCGTAATTTAAGCGAGCCGAACGATGCTCGCACTGCTCGCCGACCCGCAAAGCTGGTTGGCCTTCATCACGCTGTCGCTGCTCGAGATCGTTCTCGGCATCGATAACATCATCTTCATCTCGATTCTCGTGGGGCGCCTGCCGGCAGCGCGGCAGGAGACGGCCCGCATCACCGGGCTCGCGGTTGCGATGCTCACGCGCATCGCCCTTTTGTTCTCGATCGTTTGGCTCACGGGACTCGTGCAGCCGTGGTTTTACGTCGGCGACCAGAGCGTGTCAGGTCGCGATCTCATCCTGCTGCTGGGAGGGCTTTTCCTGCTCGCCAAGAGCGTTCTCGAGATCCATCACACGCTCGAGGGTGCTGCCCGGCAAGACGAGCGTGCGCGGCGGGTCTACGCGAGCTTTGCAATGATCGTGGTGCAGATCGGGGCAATCGACATCGTCTTTTCCCTCGACTCCGTGTTCACGGCGGTGGGACTCGCGAAGGATCTGCCCATCATGGTCGCGGCCATCGTCGTGTCGATCTTCGTGATGATGTGGATATCGCGCTCCATCAGCGCCTTCATCGAGCGCTATCCCACGATCAAGATGCTGGCACTGGCCTTTCTCATACTCATCGGAGTCGCGCTGGTGGCCGAGGGAGTTCACTTCGAGATCCCGAAGGGATATCTCTACTTCGCGATGGCGTTCTCGGTGACGGTGGAGCTCATCAACATCCGACTTCGCCGCAAGCTCGACTTGCCCAAGCCATCCGACGACGAGCTGGGTGGCTGAGCGAGGGCGGGGCCGGTGGTTGTGAGTCCGACCTGACGGCGCGGCCTATGACGTCTTGCGATGCAAAGGCGACACCCTGCTGGCTCGCGCCCGGGTGCCGCCGCCTAGAAGGTCAGCGCGTCGCCGGGCTGACTTTCCCGGGCGCACTACTCATCGCAGCACGCACCCGACTGTGCTTGTAGCCATAGCACACATACACGACCACGCCGACAGCGGTCCAGACAACCAGCCGCAGCCACGTAGCGGCTCCCAATGAAACCATCATCGCGGAGCAGATCAGTGCACCGCCTATGCACGTGAGCCATGGCGTCGGTGCCCGGAAAGGACGCGGCAGATCCGGGCGCGTCTTGCGCAGAACGAGCACGCCGATGCACACAGTGACGAATGCCATAAGCGTTCCGATCGACACCAGCTCACCCAGAATTCGTACCGGAAAGAGGCCGCCGATGATGGCCGCCGAGATACCTGTCACCGCAGTGCCCGTCGAGGGCGTCCGGAATTTTGGATGGACCTTCGAGAACCAGGGAGGCAGGAGACCGTCCCGAGCCATCGCGAAGAAGATGCGCGCCTGCGCAAGAGTCATCACGAGCATCACGGACGTCATCCCCGCGATGGCACCGAGTTTCACGGGTAATCCGAGCCAGCGCAGTCCCGGATATTTGTCCAAAGCGAGGGCCACCGGGGCCGCCACGTCGAGATCCTTGTAGCTCACCATGCCGGTCAGCACGATTGCGGTGACGACATACAGCACGGTGCAGATGATGAGGCTCGCGAGGATGCCGATCGGCATGTCCCGCTGCGGATTGCGCGTCTCCTGCGCCGCGGTGGAGATCGCATCGAAGCCGATATAGGCGAAGAAGATGACACCGGAGGCGGCCATCACCCCGCTCCAGCCGAAGCGGCCGAATTCACCGGCGTTAGGCGGGATGAAGGGATGCCAGTTGGCAGTGTTGATATAGCTCATACCCAGAAGGATGAACAGCACGACCACCGTGACTTTGATCGCCACGATGACGGAATTGAATGCCGCCGATTGCTTGATGCCGATGTAACAGATGGTTGCAATGGCCGCTACGATCGCCATCGCCGGCAGATTGATGTAAGCGCCCGTGCGCACGATCGTCAGCGAGCCCTGGCCCTGGTCGAAGGGCGCGTGCGTGAGGGCACTGGGCAGATGAATGTTGAACTGCTCCAGAAGGCTGAGCACGTAGCCGGACCATCCTGTCGAGACGGTCGCGACGGCGAACAGATATTCGAGAATGAGATTCCAGCCGATGAACCAGGCGATGCCTTCGCCGAGGGTCGCATACGAGTAGGAATAAGCGCTTCCCGATACCGGGATCATCGCCGCAAACTCGGCATAGCAAAGCCCGGCAAGAGTGCAGCCGATGCCGGCGATGATGAATGAGAGTGCGAGTGCCGGGCCCGCATGGTTCGCCGCGGCGGTGCCGGTCAGTACGAAAATGCCGGTACCGATGATGCCGCCGATGCCGAGCAGCGTCAGGGTGGTGGCGGAGAGCGCGCGGCGCAGCTCGTTGCCGGAAGACTCGGCCTCCTGCAATTCCTTGATGGACTTGGTCGCAAAGAGCTGGTTCGGCATATCACCCCCGACGTAACTACCCTACGAATCGAGCTTTGTCCCGCTTGCCGCGCGGCATTCGCGCAACACGCAGCGTGCGGTCTCACGCAGGACCCGTGATTTTGCGCGGACTCTACACAAGGGATAGTTGGAAAGCGAGCAAGATGCCGATGGGAGCGGGTGCAGCGGCGCGCGCAGCATCATGCGCCTCCGCCGATCGCCGCAGGCGCAGAGGAGTCCGGCACGCTGCCGGCCACGCGTGTTGAATTTTGGCGAGGCGCGTGCCCTTCAACTCGCGCGCAGCTCTTCAGGAACGAATGGGGCGAAAGCCTCGAGAAGCGCCGTATAGACCTTCGGCGTGCCGGCCAGGACGTGGCCCCCCTGCCGGTATTCCGCGCCCGTGAGCGTGCCGATGCGGCCGCCGGCCTCCTGGACAAGCAAAGTTCCCGCCGCCGTGTCCCAGGGCGAGAGGCCGATCTCCCAGAACGCATCGACGCGTCCCGCCGCGACATAAGCCAGATCGAGTGCCGAAGCCCCGGGCCGCCGGACACCAGCCGTATTTTCCATCGCAACCTTCAGCATGGCGAGGTACGCATCGATATAGCGCGTGTTCGCACGATATGGAAAACCGGTCGCAATGAGTGATCCTTCGAGCCCGCGCTGCTTGCTGACACGCATGCGGCGGTTGTCGAGGTGGGCGCCGCCGCCGCGGGAGGCGGTAAAAATCTCCTGGCGCATGGGGTCGTACACCACGGCGTGCTCGAGCCGCCCTTTGTGCTCGCAGGCGATCGATACGGCGAATACCGGAAACTCGTGCAGAAAGTTCGTCGTCCCATCGAGCGGATCGATGATCCACACGGTATCGTTGTCCCCGGTGGGCCCGCTTTCTTCGGCCAGAAACGCGTGATTCGGGTAGTGCTTGCGGATGATCGCGATGATCTCCGCCTCCGCCTGGGTGTCGACCTCGCTCACGAAGTCGTTACGACCCTTGGACGTGACCGTGAGCGATTCGAGGCGGTTGAGGTTGCGGACAATGACTTCGCCCGCGCGGCGCGCGGCCCGAACGGCGATATTGAGAAGCGCATGCACTATAAATAAACTCCACCAGAACCGAACCGGCCTGCTTTTCGCCGGCAAAAGCCCGCGCCTTTTGTCCGGGGCGCGTAGCCGGCGTGCCCGTACACACCGCTCCAGCCTGGCCCGCGGAAAAGGCCGCAGGCCGTTTCCGCCAATCACCAAATCGTAACAGATGATCTCCACCGACATTCGTATCGTGCTCGTAGCGCCCTCGCATCCCGGCAACATCGGTGCCGTGGCGCGGGCCATGAAGAACATGGCGCTCGACCAGCTGGTGCTGGTGAAACCCAAGTTTTTCCCGCATAGCGAGGCGATTGCCCGAGCCTCGGGAGCTGACGACGTGCTCGCCCGCGCGCGCGTCGTGGATTCCGTGCAGGAGGCCTTGGCCGGCTGCGGGTTCGTGGCGGCGACCACTTCACGGGACCGTGACCAGAATTTTCGTGTAGCCGATGTGCGCGATGCCGCTGAGCGTATCGTGACCGAATCGCGACGCGCTCCCGTCGCTGTGCTGTTCGGCGCGGAGCGTACGGGTCTTTTGAATGCGGAGTTGGAGGCGGCGCATGTCCTCATCCGCATTCCCGCGAACGAGGCTTACCTATCGCTCAATCTGGCGATGGCGGTGCAGCTCGTCGCTTATGAGATCTTCCGGGCACACGGCGTGAAGATCGAGCCATTGCCGGGCGCGGCGCCGCTGGCGGCTCCGGAGGACATGGAGCGGATGTACGTGCACCTCGCGCAGGTGCTCGAGGAGATCGATTTTCGTGACCGCACCCAAAGCGGCACCAACCTCATGGCTCGCATCCGGCGGTTCCTGCAGCGTGCGGAGCTTGATCGAAACGAGGTCAACATCGTCAGGGGGATTTTGACGGCCGTGCAAAATCGCCGTCGTCATGCGGGTGGCACTCCTCGCGCCGGCGTCAGCGATGCGGTCCGGCAGGACCAGGAGCCATGATGAGCACCGGTGACCCGGTCGATAAGGACCCCCTTTACCTGGATTACGCTGCTACCACTCCCGTGGATCCCGCGGTCGTCCAGGCGATGGCCGGGTGCCTCACTCTGGAAGGCGATTTCGGCAACGCCGCTTCCGCTACGCATGTTTTCGGCCGGCGTGCGGCAGCCCGTGTCGAGACGGCGCGGTTGCAGGTCGCTACGCTCATCGGGGCGGAGCCAGACGAGGTCACATTCACCTCGGGTGCCACCGAATCGAACAACCTTGTCCTACTAGGCCTAGCCCGCTCGAACGCGGATCGTGGACGTCATCTCATCACGACACGCATCGAACACAAGGCAGTGCTCGACCCTTGCAAGCGCCTGGAGAAAGAGGGGTTCGTCGTCACGTATCTCACCCCCGACCGTGTCGGCAGGATCGATCCGGACGCGGTCCGTGCCGCGCTCCGCCCCGATACCGTGCTCGTCTCGATCATGTACGTGAACAACGAGATCGGCGTAATGCAGGATATTGGAGCGATCGGTGCCCTCTGCCGCGCTCGTGGCGTCGCGTTTCACACCGACGCCGCACAGGGGGCCGGGAAAGTGCCGCTGAATTTGCGCACCCTGCCAGTCGACTTCCTCTCGTTCACTGCCCACAAGATCTACGGACCCAAGGGCGTGGGTGCCCTTTACGTCCGTCGCGGATCGCGGCCGCTGCTTCAGCCCGTGGCCTTCGGGGGTGGACAGGAGCGCGGCATGAGGCCTGGCACGCTGCCCACGCACCAGATTGTCGGGTTTGGGCTTGCCTGCGAAATAGCGGGCGAACGGCTCGACGCGGACCAGGCGCGGCTGATGGGGCTGCGCGACCGCTTGTGGAATGGATTAGCGGCCCTTGGCGGAACGCACCTCAATGGCGAGGGTGCGCCCCGTGTACCCGGCATCCTGAATGTGTCGTTCGAGGGCGTTGAGGGCGAGAGCCTGGTGACCGGACTGCCGGGTCTCGCGGTCGCGACGGGATCAGCCTGTAATTCGGCTTCCGGGGAGCCATCCTACGTCCTCCGGGCGCTGGGCCGAGATACGCAGCTGGCGCAAAGCTCTCTTCGCTTCAGCGTCGGGCGCTTCACTACGGAGTCGGACGTCGATTTTGCTCTCGAGGCGGTGCGGGACGCAGTGGCCCGACTGCGAGCGATGTCGCCCGCCGGATTGGACGCGTGGGGGGCGGGGGCGCTGGGGGTAGGCGGCTCTTCGGCAGCGACCGGGGCTGCAGGCGCCTCAGAAGGGCCCACCCTGATCAAAGGCGAAGCCGGCGGTCCAGGTCAAGAAGCCTGGGTGCGCTTCCACCTGGCCGTCGACGGCGGCATTGTGAAGGACGCACGTTTTCAAGCGTATGGTTGCCCCCATACTATGCAGGTGGCGAGCTGGTTGACCCGGCAGCTTCCGGGCCGAACGCGGGAGCAGGGCATACCAGGAACGCCCGCCGGCTGGGCTGAGGCTCTGTCGGTGCCGGTCGAGAAACTCGGCCGGCTGCTGGTGGTCGAAGATGCACTACAGGCATGTCTAGGGCGCTGGCCTCGAGGCGCGTAGAATAGGAACGCATGGCTATTTCCCTGACTGAATCCGCCGCAAATCGCGTCAAGACGTTCCTGTCCTCGCGGGGGCATGGCGTCGGTCTGCGGCTCGGAGTGCGCAAGACGGGCTGCTCCGGGTTCGCGTACGTGATCAACTACGCCGACGGCGCAAACCCGGGCGAGGTGATGTTCGAGGACCGTGGGATCAAGGTGTTCGTCGATACGGGGAGCCTCGGCCTCATCGATGGCACGACCGTGGATTTCGTGAAGCAGGGCCTGAACGAGGCTTTCCGCTTCCTCAACCCCAACGTCAAGGGCGAGTGCGGCTGCGGCGAGAGCTTTTCCGTCTAGCGGGCCTTTCGGGTTCGCAAAAACCCTTACGAAATCAGTACTTCCGTCTCACGGTAAATTGCCGCCGGCGCGTGCTCCAAGGTAGACTGCCCCGCTTAATCCGCGGTGGCCGACGCATGGCGCAAACTCGGTCCTGGCGTCGAGAGTTCCCGCAATCCGCCCCTTAACTTCAGCAAAGGTCAAAGCGAATGGCGCAAGAGCGCACCCTGTCCATCGTCAAGCCCGACGGCGTGAGCCGCAACCTCATCGGCGAAGTGTATCGCCGTCTCGAGAAGGCCAATCTCTCCATCATCGCCGCGCGCATGTTGCATCTGTCGCAGCGGGAGGCCGAAGGCTTTTATGCCGTGCATCGCGAGCGTCCGTTCTTCAAAGATCTCGTGAAATACATGACATCGGGCCCCGTCATCGTGCAGGTGCTCGAAGGCGACAACGCCATTGCCCGCTACCGCGAGATCATGGGCGCGACCGATCCGAAGAAGGCGGCTCCGGGCACCATCCGCGCGGACCATGCCTTGAGCATCGAGCAGAACGTCGTTCACGGCTCGGATGCCGCCGACACCGCGGCGGTCGAGATCGCGTACTTCTTCCGCACGACGGAGTTGCATCCGCGCGGCTGATCGCCGCGCCTGCCCCGCCATGACGTCTTCCTCCACAAGCCGCACGAACCGGTTGGGTTTGCCGCGCGCGGAGCTCGAGGCGTTCGTGGCGGAGCTCGGCAGCAAGCCTTTCCGCGCCCGCCAGTTGATGAACTGGATCTACAAGCGCGGCGAGGGCTCGATTCCCGCCATGACGGATCTCGCCAAAGATTTTCGTGCGCAGCTCACGGAGCACGCGGAAGTTCGCACGCCCGACATCGTCACCGTGCAGCGCTCGGCGGATGGCACCAGCAAGTGGATGCTGCGCGCCGACTCGTCGCAGGCCTTCGAGATGGTCTTCATCCCGGAGAAGGATCGCGGCACGTTGTGCATCTCGTCGCAGGTCGGTTGCATTCTCGACTGCTCCTTCTGCTCGACTGCGCAGCAGGGATTCAACCGCAATCTCACCACCGCCGAGATCGTGGGGCAGGTGTGGCTGGCCAAGAGGGAATTGGGCTTCGAGGCTGGCGGGGACCGGATCGTCACCAACGTCGTGCTGATGGGGATGGGCGAGCCGCTCGCCAACTTCCGCAACGTCGTGCCCGCGGTGCGGATCCTGATGGATGACTTCGGCTTCGATCTCTCGCGCCGGCGGGTGACACTGTCGACCTCAGGCCTGGTGCCGCAGATCTACAAGCTCGCCACCGAGACCAACGTGGCGCTCGCCGTCTCCTTGCATGCGCCCGATGACGAGCTGCGCAGCGAGCTCGTTCCGATCAACCGCAAGCACCCGATCG